>JACKNI010000001.1:371684-743368 GCA_024234935.1 Chromatiales bacterium | reverse complement strand
ACCGAATAACCCCGGCGGTCGCGCCACTACCGTAGCTGGCATCGATGAAGCCGGACGCGGGCCGCTGGCTGGCGCAGTCGTCGCCGCCGCGGTGGTACTCACTCCCGGTCAGGTTCTTCCCGGTGTGCGTGATTCCAAGCAACTGAGCGCGGCCCGCCGCGAGGCGCTGGTGGACGAAATCCGCAGCAGTGCGCTCGCCTGGTGCATCGGTGTCGCGACGCATGCAGAAATCGATTCGCTGAATATCCTGCACGCCACAATGCTGGCCATGTCCCGCGCCTTTGCCGGCCTGGGCATGCGGCCTGATCTGGTGCAGATCGATGGCAACCGGGCGCCACGGTTCGATGGCTTCACGGGAACCGTAGAGACCGTGATCGGCGGCGACCGGAGCTGTCCGGCGATTTCGGCTGCTTCGATACTCGCCAAGGTCCATCGCGATCAGTTGATGATGGAACTGCATGTCGAGTATCCCGGCTATGGCTTCGACCGCCACAAGGGTTATCCGACCGCCGAACATCGGGCCGCGTTGCTGGCGCTCGGTCCCTGTCCGGCGCATCGCCGCAGCTTTGCGCCTGTGCGTGCCGCATTGACCGGCGCGAGACGGCCTGTGGAACTGTCGTGATGACAGCGCCTGGTTTCGTGCATCTGCACGTGCATACCGAGTACTCGCTGATCGACAGCGTTGTGCGCCTGTCTGGACTTGTGGCTGCCACAGCTGCGGCCGGCATGCCGGCCGTCGCCATTACCGATCAGGGCAATCTGTTCGGCCTGGTCAAGTTCTATCGTCAGGCGCTCGATGCCGGTATCAAGCCGCTGATCGGGGCTGAAATCCGGGTGACAGGCCGCGAGGAGCAGGCCGACGGTGCGCGACTGGTTCTCCTGTGCCGGAACGCTGCCGGCTATCGCAGCCTGTCCCGCCTGCTCAGCCGTGCCTGGCTGGAGGGCCAGGTTGACGGCATACCCCAGGTACATGCCAGCTGGTTTGATGGCGGTGCCACGAGCGGACTGGTTGCCCTGTCAGGCGGCCAGGACGGTGTGCTTGGCCGCGCGCTGCTCGGCGGGCCGCCGGAACGTGCCGAACGTGCCGCAGCGGCATACAGCGAGTGGTTCGGTGGTGACTTCTACATCGAACTGCAGCGCACTGGCCGGCCGCACGAAAATGCCTATGTCGAAGCGGCAACGCTTTTTGCGAGCCGGATGGGACTGCCGGTCGTTGCGACCAACGATGTGCGTTTTCTGAAGCCCGATGACTTCGATGCACATGAGGCGCGGGTCTGCATCCAGCAGGGCAGAACCCTTGCTGATCCCGGTCGTCCGCGCCTGTACAGCGAGCAGCAATACCTGCGCACACCGGAAGAGATGCAGTCGCTGTTTGCCGACCTGCCCGAGGCGCTGGCGAACTCGGTAGAGATCGCAAGGCGCTGCAACGTCACGCTCAGCCTGGGTGAAACCCATCTGCCGGACTATGCGGTGCCCAACGGCCTGCTGCCGGCAGACTATCTGCGCGAGCAGGCAGAAGCGGGACTTGCACAGCGCCTGTCCGAAACCGGTCCCGGTCAGGTCAGCGGTCCCGTGGCCGGCTATCAGCAACGTCTTGCCGATGAGCTGTCGGTGATCTGCCGGATGGGTTTCGCAGGCTATTTCCTGATCGTCGCCGACTTCATCCGCTGGGCGAAAGAGCATGAGATTCCGGTGGGCCCGGGGCGTGGTTCCGGTGCCGGCTCGCTGGTCGCGTGGGTGCTCGGCATCACCGACCTCGATCCGATCCGCTACGATCTGCTCTTCGAGCGTTTCCTGAATCCGGAGCGCGTGTCCATGCCGGACTTCGACATCGACTTCTGCATGGAGGGCCGTGACCGGGTAATCGAGTATGTCGGCGAGCGCTATGGGCGTGACCGCGTCTCGCAGATCATCACCTACGGCACCATGGCTGCGCGCGCCGTGGTACGGGATACGGGGCGCGTGCTCGGCCATCCCTACGGTTTCGTCGACCGCATCGCGAAGCTGATTCCCAATGCGCCAGGTGTCGAGATGACGCTCGGGATTGCCCTGCAGCAGGAAGCCGAGCTGGCCGCACTGTATGCGGAGGATGATGAGGTGCGCAGTCTCATCGACCTGGCCCGGCAGCTTGAGGGACTGGTGCGCAATGCCGGCCGGCATGCCGGTGGCATCGTCATCGCACCGCGGGAGATCACCGAGTTCACGCCGCTTTATCAGGTGGCCGGCGAAAAGACGGCTGTTACCCAGTTCGACAAGGATGACGTTGAGGCGACGGGGCTCGTCAAGTTCGACTTTCTGGGCCTGCGCACACTGACGATCATCGATCGTGCGGTACGCGTGATCAATGCTGAACGAGAGGCCGGCGGTGAGGCGCCTGTCGATATCCGTCAGTTGCCGCTGGATGATCCAGCCACCTTCGCGTTGCTCAAGGCCTGCAAGACGATATGTGTCTTCCAGCTCGAATCGCCGGGCATGCGTGACCTGATGCGTCGCTTGCAGCCCGACAGCTTCGGCGACATCGTGGCGCTGGTGGCGTTGTTCCGGCCTGGCCCGCTGCAGTCGGGGATGGTTGACGACTTCATCAACCGCAAGCACGCCGATGCGAGCCAGCCCATCGATTACCTGCACCCGGACCTGGAACCGGTACTGCGGGAAACCTACGGCGTGATTCTCTACCAGGAGCAGGTGATGCAGATCGCCCAGCGCCTGGCCGGCTATTCACTCGGCGAGGCCGACCTGCTGCGCCGTGCGATGGGCAAGAAAAAGGCCGAGGAGATGGCCAAGCAGCGCGCGGGATTCACCGACCGCGCGGCGGAGCGCGGTACGGACCGTGGCCGGGCGACCGGGATCTTCGACCTGATGGAGAAGTTTGCCGGTTACGGCTTCAACAAGTCGCACTCGGCGGCTTATGCCCTGCTGGCGTACCAGACTGCCTGGCTCAAGGCCAACCATCCGGCCGCATTCATGGCGGCGGTAATGACGACAGAAATGGACAATACCGATGCGCTTGTCGTGCAGAAGCGCGAGTGCGCGGCGCTCGGAATCGAGTTGCGGCCGCCCGATGTGAATGTGTCGAAGCATGCGTTTACCGTGGAGGCGGGGAACAGCATCCGCTATGGTCTTGGTGCGATCAAGGGCGTGGGGCAGGGGGCTGCTGAACACATAGTCGCGCAGCGGAACGAATCCGGGATCTACCGGAGTCTGCAGGATTTCTGCGTGCGGGTTGGAGGCCAGAAGCTCGGCCGTCGGCCGGTCGAAGCACTGATCAAGGCCGGCGCTCTGGATGCCCTCGGACCGAACCGGCCGAGCCTGCTCGCGGAGTTGCCACGCGCGATGGACGCGGCGGATCAGGCAGCTGCGGCCGACCGGGCAGGCCAGGAGGACATGTTCGGTGCGCCGGCCAGCCAGCCGGCTGCCGAGCAAGTCGTGCCGGAGCTTGCCGACTGGGGGCTGGGCCGCAAACTGCAGGCCGAGCGGGAAAGCCTCGGTCTTTATCTCAGCGGTCATCCCTTTGACCAGTACCGCGCCGACCAGCCATTCATCTGCAGCTCGACCATCGAGGGGCTGATCTCGGAACCGCCACCCGTAGCGGGTGAGTTTCGCGGTCCGGCCCGTGAAGTTACGGTTGGCGGTATCGTTGCATCGATACGCAAGCGTGGTTCCCGCGTATCGGTCGAGCTGGATGACGGCACCGGGACGATTGAGGTCGGATTTTTTCAGGAGGCCTACGACCGCTGGCGCCACCTGCTCGGCAGTCAGGCGCTGGTGGCCATCAGCGGCTCACTGCGCTTTGACGAGTTCATCAACGGCTGGCGGCTTGCCGCCAAAGACGTGCTGGATCTCGACCGCCTGGTCGAGGCACGCGCTACCGGTCTCCTGCTGCGCTGGCGTACCGATGTGGAGCGCAACCTGACGCCGGAGCTGCTCAAGAACGTGCTGGAGCCTCATCGGCCGGGTCGCTGTGCGGTGACGGTGCACTATCGGCACAATGGCGGCCAGGCGCGACTGGTGCTGGGCAGCGACTGGTCGATCCGGCCGGCACGTGAACTCCGCGAACGGCTGTCGGAACTGGTCGGGAACGACGGCTTCCGTTTCGTGTATGAGGGCCCGAGGCAGTGAACAGGCGGTATGGGTGGCTTGTAAGGCGGGCGTGCGCCGGTTTAGTGTGGCCGCGCGGCAGTCGCAGCAGGGAGTCACGGCTCTGAAATTTCTGGATTTTGAACAGCCCATCGCGGAGCTCGAAGCGAAAATCGACGAGCTGCGTTTTGTCGGTGATGATTCCGAGGTCAACATCAGCGATGAGATTGCGCGCCTGAAAGCGAAGAGCGATACGCTCACGCGCAGCATATTTTCGAGCCTCTCGTCGTGGCAGGTTGCCCAGCTTGCACGCCACCCGCTTCGCCCCTATACGCTGGACTATCTTGGTGTCATCAGCCCCGACTTCCAGGAGCTGCATGGCGACCGGATGTATGCGGATGACCCGGCGATGGTCGGCGGTCTCGGGCGTCTGGACGGCAAGCCGGTGGTCTATATCGGCCAGCAGAAGGGCCGGGACACGAAGGAGCGGGTGCGCCGCAACTACGGCATGCCGAAGCCCGAGGGTTATCGCAAGGCGCTGCGACTGTTCCGCATGGCCGAGAAGTTTCGTCTGCCGGTGATCAGCTTCATCGATACGCCGGGCGCCTACCCGGGCATCGGCGCCGAGGAGCGGGGGCAGAGTGAGGCTATCGCACGCAACCTGTTCGAGATGGCCCACCTCAAGGTACCGATCATCAGCATCGTGATCGGTGAGGGCGGTTCCGGCGGCGCGCTGGCGATCGGTGTTGCTGATCGGGTGCTGATGCTCGAGTACAGTATTTACTCGGTTATTTCGCCGGAAGGTTGCGCGAGCATCCTGTGGAAGAGTGCGGAGAAGGCTGAACTCGCGGCTGAAGCGATGGGCGTAACGGCCCCACGGCTGCGCGAGCTGGGTCTGGTCGACGAAGTGGTGCGCGAACCGCTGGGAGGCGCGCATCGCGATCCGGCGGTCACTGCCGAGTCCATACGCGGCGCGCTGGTGAGGCACATGCGCGATTTCGATGCCGTGGATGTCAACGAGTTGCTGCGACGACGCTCGGCGCGTCTGGCTTCATATGGCAGTTTTCGTGAGAGCTGAGCCGGGCTGAAGCCATGCTGGTCAGCAGATGAGCAGCCAGCTTGCAGATATTCCGCAGAGTCTGACCCGGTCCATTCCGGGCGGGATATCCCTGTGTGTTGCCCTGAGCGGTGGTCGCGATTCCTCCGTGCTGTTGCATGCGCTGGCCGGGCTGCGTGACCGGAACGACTGGCAGCTGCGCGCGGTGCATGTCAATCATGGCTTGCAATCCCGGGCGGACACATGGGCCCGTCACTGTGCGCAGTTCTGCGCCGGCCTGGATGTACCGCTGCGTGTCCGGTCGGTCGTGATATCAAGGGATGCGGGGCATGGCATCGAGGCTGCGGCGCGGGAAGCGCGCTACTCGGCCTTGCGTGCCGAGATCCACCCCGGGGAGTGGCTGCTGACCGCCCACCATGAAGACGACCAGCTAGAGACGGTGCTCCTGCATCTGCTGCGTGGTTCCGGCGTGAGTGGCCTCGCCGGCATACCCTCCGGCAGCGATTTTGCCGCCGGACGACTGTGCCGGCCGCTGCTCGGCGTATCGCGTGCGAGCATCGAGGCCTATGCGGGGATCCATGCGCTCCACTGGATCGATGATCCGACGAACGCCGATATCGCGCTGGATCGCAATTTCCTGCGTGCCCAGGTCGTTCCGGCGCTGCGGCTGCGCTGGCCGACGGCGGCCCGGGCGGCGGGGCGCAGTGCCCGGCTGGCCGGCGAGGCGGCAAATCTGCTCGAAGACCTTGCGCACATTGATGAACTCGCCGTGATGCGGGAAGGGGCCCTGAGCCTGCTGCCGTTTCGCGCGCTCGGTGCAGCCCGCCAGCGCAACCTCATTCGCAGTCTCGTGAGGCGACGCGGCTGGTCCATGCCACCGGAGCAGCGGCTCCGTTCGGGCCTGCAGCAGCTGCTGGATGCGCGGGTAGATCGTCATCCGGTGCTCGCCTGGTCAGACCATGAGATCCGGCGCTTTCGTGAGCGCCTGTACCTGATCGAAGCCGGACCGGTTGCCGGTCTGGCTGATAGTCATGTCTGGAGCGGTGAGGGCGAATTGCTGCTCGGCGGCCCGCGTGGCCGACTGCGACTGCAGCCAACGGTCGGTGTCGGTCTGGCGTCAAGCGCCCTGAGCGGCGGGCTGCGGGTCGCTTTTCGCGCCGGCGGGGAAGCGGTGCAGACCAGCGGGGATCTGCACCACCGGACCCTGAAATACCTGTTTCAGAAACATGCCGTCGTGCCGTGGATGCGCGGCCATATTCCCTTGCTGTATGCCGGCGGCGAACTGGCCGCCGTTGCAAACCTTTGGCTGGCTGACTGGGCGATGGCCCGGCCTGGCGAGCCCGGTGTGGTGCTTGTCTGGGAAGGGCATGCCGCAATCGTCTGAATCCCGCATTGTTCGCCGTGGAGCGATCTGGTAACTTTTCCTCCCCATCTACCTCCTTGTTGGAGAGTCCAGCCCAGACAGCTCGTCGCCTTACCTGCTCGATCCGGCCGGTGAGGACTGCACTCTGTCTGTTTGCTGGATACTGGCTTTTGTATTTGCAGCCGATCCCGGGCCTCGCCTCACAAGGTATGGCGCCGCCGGTCGGCGGAGATGGGTGCCATGCCCCGCTATATTTTCGTGACCGGCGGCGTCGTTTCCTCACTGGGAAAGGGCATAACGGCTGCCTCGCTCGGCGCCATCCTCGAAGCCCGCGGCCTGAAGGTCGCGATGGTCAAGCTCGACCCCTACCTCAATGTCGATCCGGGCACCATGAGCCCGTTTCAGCACGGTGAGGTATTCGTTACCGCTGACGGTGCCGAAACCGACCTCGATCTGGGTCATTACGAACGTTTCGTCCGTACCACTACCGGACGTAACAGCAATTTCACCACCGGACGGATCTACGGCAGCGTGATCGCCAAGGAGCGTCGAGGCGACTACCTGGGTGCGACCGTGCAGGTCATCCCGCATGTGACGGACGAGATCAAGCGCTGTATCCGGCTTGGCGCCGGCGACGCCGACGTTTGTATCGTCGAAATCGGCGGCACGGTCGGCGATATCGAATCGCTGCCGTTTCTCGAGGCGATTCGCCAGTTCGGGTTCGACCTCGGCCCGCAGCATTGTGTTTATGTGCATCTGACGCTGGTGCCGTACATTCCTTCCTCGTCCGAGATCAAGACCAAGCCCACCCAGCACTCGGTAAAGGAACTGCGGTCCATCGGCATCCAGCCGGATGTGCTCGTGTGCCGTTCCGAGAAGGCGTTGCCCGAGGAGCAGCGCCGCAAGATCGCACTCTTTACCAATGTGCCCGAGCGCGCCGTGATTTCGGCGGTCGATGTCGACGATCTCTACAAGCTGCCGGGCGCTTTCCGCAGTCAGGGTTTCGATGCCATCGTCGTCGAGCGTCTGGGCCTGAGCGTACCGGCTGCCGACCTCAGCGAATGGGACGCGGTGGTTGCTGCACGCAGGAATCCTGAAGCGGAAGTGACTATCGCCATGGTTGGCAAATATGTTGACCTGCGCGATGCCTATATTTCGCTGACCGAAGCGCTGATGCACGCGGGCATCAGGACGCGCACGCAGGTCCGCATCCGTTACATCGAGTCACAGGACCTGGAGCGGGACGGTCTGGGAGCGCTGGCTGGTGTCGACGCCATTCTGGTGCCGGGTGGTTTTGGCGAGCGCGGCATCGAAGGAAAGATTTCGGCCGTGCGGTATGCGCGCGAGAACGGTGTGCCCTATCTGGGGATCTGTCTCGGGATGCAGGTTGCGGTCATCGAGTATGCGCGCAATGTACTCAAGCTCACCGGCGCCCACAGCACGGAGTTCGATCCGCGCAATCCGCATCCGGTGATCGCATTGATCTCCGAGTGGCAGGATCGTGACGGCAGCCTGCAGAAACGCGATACCGATTCCAATCTCGGTGGCACCATGCGCCTCGGCGCCCAGGAATGTCGCCTGCAGGCGGGAACGCTGGCCCACGATCTCTACGGGACGGAAACCATCCGCGAGCGTCACCGGCACCGCTTCGAGTTCAACAACACCTATCTGGAGCAGCTCAGCAATGCGGGCCTGGTATTTGCCGGTTTTTCCATCGACGGGCTCGTCGAGGTGATCGAGCTGCCGGATCATCCGTGGTTTCTGGCCTGCCAGTTTCATCCGGAGTTTCAGTCCAACCCGCGTGATGGCCACCCGCTGTTTACCGGTTTCGTTGCAGCGGCGCGGAAATTCCGTACCCAGGCCATGCCGACTGCAGCGCGGGCATGAAGCTGCTGGATTTCCAGGTCGGCGTCGACCAGCCGCTGTTTCTGATCGCCGGACCTTGCGTGGTCGAAAGCGAGACGCTTGCTGTCGAGACAGCCGGGCAACTGCGGGATATGGCACGCCGTTTCGGTGTGCCTTTCATCTTCAAGTCGTCCTATGACAAGGCCAACCGTTCATCGTTGCAGAGTTACCGTGGGCCGGGTATCGCCGAAGGTCTGCGCGTGCTGGAGAGCGTGCGCGCGCAGCTCGGCGTGCCGGTGCTGACGGATATCCACGAAGACAGTCCGCTCGACGAAGTCGCGGCAGTCGTCGATGTGCTGCAGACACCGGCATTTCTGTGCCGGCAGACCAATTTCATTCTCCGCGCCGCCAGCCAGGGCAAACCGGTCAACATCAAGAAGGGCCAGTTCCTCTCGCCGTGGGAGATGAGCAATGTGGTCGCCAAGGCGCGGAGCACCGGCAACCCCGGGATCATGGTCTGCGAGCGCGGCTTCAGTTTTGGCTACAACAACCTGGTCAGTGACATGCGTTCGCTGGCGGTGCTGCGCGATACCGGCTGTCCGGTGGTCTTCGATGCAACGCATTCCGTGCAACTGCCAGGCGGAAAGGGCGATGCCTCGGGCGGGCAGCGGGAATTCGTGCCGGTGCTGGCCCGTGCGGCAGTCGCGGCCGGGGTGGCGGGACTGTTCATGGAAGCCCATCCGGACCCGGATCGCGCGCTTTCCGATGGCCCGAATGCCTGGCCACTGCACTTGATGGAGAGGTTGCTGGAGGTCCTGGTCGAAATCGACCAGGTGGTGAAGAAGAGGCCATTGGCCGAAACCGGCCTGGCGGAGCAGAGGACGCGATGAGCAAGATTGTCGAAATTCACGGTCGGGAGATTCTCGACTCCCGGGGTAATCCCACCGTTGAAGCCGATGTCCGGCTGGAGAATGGCGCCTTCGGGCGGGCAGCGGTGCCCTCCGGTGCCTCCACCGGCAGCCGCGAAGCGGTTGAACTGCGCGACAAGGATCCGACCCGTTATCTGGGCAAGGGTGTGCTCAAGGCCGTTGCGGGCGTCAATGGTGAAATCCGCAGTGCGCTCACCGGCATGGACGCTGACGATCAGGCGGCTCTGGACCGGCGCATGATCAGCCTCGATGGCAGCGCCGGCAAATCGCGGCTCGGTGCCAATGCGATACTCGCGGTTTCGCTGGCGGCAGCCCATGCCACGGCTGCGGGCCGTGGTCAGCCGCTGTTCCGGACGCTTGGCCCGGGCAAGACCATGCCGGTGCCGATGATGAACATCATCAACGGCGGCGCACATGCCGATAACAGCGTGGACATCCAGGAATTCATGGTGCTGCCGGTCGGTGCACCATCCTTTCGCGAAGCCTTGCGCTATGGAACCGAGATCTTTCATGCGCTGAAGGCCGTGCTCAAGGCGGCAGGGCTCAATACGGCGGTTGGCGACGAGGGTGGATTTGCGCCCGATCTGCCATCCAATGCAGCGGCACTGGATACGATCGCGGAGGCGGTACACAAGGCGGGCTTCAAGCTCGGTGGCGACGTGTTTCTGGGCCTCGATGTGGCAAGTTCCGAGCTGTACAGCAAGGGTGTCTACCGGCTGGAGTCTGAAGATCGCAGCTTTGAGCCCGGCCAGTTTGCAGAGTATCTGGCAGGTCTGGTGCGCCAGTATCCGATCATCTCCATTGAAGACGGCATGGCTGAAGACGACTGGGCGGGCTGGGCGATACTCACCGGACTGTTGGGCAAGCAGGTACAGCTGGTGGGTGACGACCTGTTTGTCACCAATACGGAAATTCTGAGGCGCGGCATCAGCGAGAAGATCGCCAACTCGATCCTCATCAAGCCGAACCAGATCGGTACGCTGACCGAGACGCTTGCAGCGGTCGATATGGCTATCGATGCCGGCTACAGCGCCGTGATTTCGCATCGTTCAGGTGAAACCTCGGATGCGACCATTGCCGATATTGCGGTCGCAACCCGTGCGACGCAGATAAAGACCGGGTCACTCTGCCGCTCTGACCGCATGTCGAAGTACAATCAGCTGCTGCGGATCGAGGAGCTGCTGGGGCGCGAAGCGCGGTATGCTGGTGCCGATGCGTTTCCGGTGAAACTGAAGTTCTGATTTCGGGGGGACTGGCACCATGGCGATACGCGTTGCGACCGGCGTTCTCGCACTGCTGTTCTGCTTGCTGCAGTTCCGGCTCTGGGTTTCCGACGACGGTTTTGCCGAGGCCTCCCGGCTGACGGCGCTGATTGCACAGCAAACCGACGAAAACAACCGGCTCAATCAGCGCAATCAGCGCCTGGAGGCCGAGGTCATTGATCTGCGCAAGAGCGAGGGAGCCGTCGAAGAGCGCGCCCGCGCTGACCTGGGCCTGATCGGGCCGAACGAGACTTTCTATCTGTTCAGCGCACCGCGACCGGCTGGCTGAGTGCGGCCCGGGGAAGCTCGCGTGCTGCACATCCAGCATCATGAGGATGTCGCCGAGATCCGCATGGATCGGCCACCGGCGAATGCACTCAACCACGCGCTGGTCGATGAGTTGCTGGCCGCATTGGATACCCTGCAGGCAAGCGGTACCCGGGCCCTGATCATCACCGGCCGGCCCGGCATGTTCAGCGGCGGTCTGGATGTACCTGCCCTGATCGACTGCACACGGCCCGAGATTGAACGTTTCTGGCAGCAGTTCTTTCTGCTCACGTGCCGGCTTGCAGCCAGTCCGGTACCGGTCATCGCTGCGCTGTCCGGACATGCGCCGGCTGGCGGTGCGGTTCTCGCCCTGCAGTGCGATTACCGGATCGGCGTCAACGGCAACTTCAGGATCGGTCTCAACGAAGTCCAGGTCGGACTGCCAGTGCCCGCCACCATCTTGCTGGCTCTGGAACAGGTTATCGGGCCGCGAATGGCGCGTCGTATTGCAACCCGCGGTACGCTCTTGCCGATGGCGGAAGCGCTGGACATCGGCCTCGTCGATGAACTGGTCGATGCGGAAAACCTGATGGCAACCGCGCTGATCCGCGCGCAGGAACTGCTGGCTTTGCCACCGGTCGCGATGAATACCACGCGTCTCGCCGGCAAGTCCCGCCTGATCGGGGCTTACGGCAACTGCAGCGACGTGGCTGCTGCGACGGACTGGTGGTTTAGCACTGAAACCCAGGCCGAGATGCGCAAACTGGTGGAGCGCCTGGCCAAGAAGTAGCCACACGATGCCAACCGAAACCCGACCCGTCGCGGACGCTGCCGAAACTGGCGCCACTGTCGTCATAACGCATCGCGTCCGCCACGGGCACCAGCCCGACTACGAAGC
The DNA here is from genome assembly GCA_024234935.1 of Chromatiales bacterium. Taxonomy (NCBI): domain Bacteria; kingdom Pseudomonadati; phylum Pseudomonadota; class Gammaproteobacteria; order Chromatiales; species Chromatiales bacterium. The sequence goes on along the minus strand of JACKNI010000001.1, from coordinate 731,670 downwards.
CTGGATAGACGAGATAGGCCCCGTTTGTCGCGCCGCGCCCGGTTATCTGGACTGGCAGATCATCCGCCCCGTCACCGGCCTGACCTCGACCTACACTGTCGTCATCCGTTTTGATTCGCACAGGAATCTCGAAAGCTGGATGAGTTCGCCAGAGCGCAACCGGCTGATAGCAAAAGTCAGACCGATCCTCTCGACCGACGACGACTTCTTCATTCGCACGGGCCTCGACTTCTGGTTTGCCCCCGAGGGGGCGCGGGCGAGGCTGCCAGTGCGCTGGAGACAGTTCATCATCACCTGGTCGGTGATTTACCCGCTGGTGCTGGGTGTGCCGCTGCTCGTGACACCGGTGCTCCGCGCTGCCGGGCTCCCGCGAACGCCCTTCGTCGATACACTGGTTGTCACCGGTGTGATCGTCGGGCTGATGATCTATGTGGTCATGCCGCGCTACACGAGGCTGGTGCATCGGTGGTTGTTCAAATAGCGATATTCATGACAAGGGTCGGGAGGAGCAGGCGATGACGAAAGATTCAGGAATTGATCGGCGCCGGCTGATCACCGGCATTACCGGACTCGCGGGCCTGTCCGTCCTTGACGGCATGTCTGCGGTTGCCGCTGCGGCCGACAAGCGCACGCAGGAATCCGGCAATACTGAGGTCAGTGTTTCTCCCAACGGGCGGGCGTATGAGCGCAAGCCCCTGAGGTCCGACTTTGTCGCCGTGGCTGCCGTGCAGTCGCGGATTCGTGCCGTCGACGGACAGAAGCCGGGCCCCGGGATTCGCGACAATCTGGCGCACATGCTGGAGCTGATCGACAAGGTACAGTTTTTCGGCGGCACCAAGGATCTGCTGTGTTTTCACGAGTTTCCCCTCCAGGGCTGGAACCCATGGGACCGCAAGGAGCTGGAACGGCTTGCCATCGAGATTCCGGGGCCGGAGACCGAGGCGATAGCGGCCAGGGCGCGCAAGCACAACTGCTATATCCAGTTCGGCGCCTATGCGGTCGACAAGGACTGGCCCGGCCACATTCTCAGTCTCACGTCGATCATCGGGCCGACCGGTGAACTGGTTGCGCGCGACTGGAAGGCCCGTAACATCGTTGGTGTCTTTCCGGGTTTTGAGCTGGTTACCACCACGATCTACAACGTGCTGGACCGCTACATCGAGATGTATGGTGCCGATGCGGTCATTCCGGTGCACCGCACCGACATCGGCAACCTCGCTACCTCGTCCACGCAGATGGAGCCGGAACTGTTCCGCGCGATGGCGCTGAAGGGCGCTGAAGTCCTGCTGCGCACGGCATCGGGTGGCTTTAATGCCGACGACATCCGGATGGTCTCGGCCTATAACCGGGTGTATTCGGTGATCGTCAATAATGCGGTGTCGCCCGATAATCCCGGCTTCCTGGATGATGCCAATGGCGGTGCCGGCAGCTCGGCAATCCATGGGCCGCGCGGCGAATCGCTGGCCGAGGCGGACTCGAAATTCGAACAGGAGGTTGTGGCCCGGCTGCCGCTTGCAAGCTATCGCCAGACGCACCAGATCCCTGATCTGCATCTGGCGCTCTACCAGCCCGTGTTCGACCGCTACCAGCCGCGTCAGGCACCTGGTCTGTTCAGTCGATACCTGCCCACCGACCTTAAGGACGCGAAGCGTTTCCTCGATGAGAAGAACAGCTGGCGCTGATTCACTTCAGGAGCGGATGATCCTTCGGCAGCTGGTGGGCGTACCACATGGCGATGCGGTGACGGAGCGCTTTTTCCGCGACCTGCGCTTCAGGCAGGGGTGCGATCTTCTTGTCGTGTACCAGAAGCCGGTAGACGTACAGGAGCTTCTCGCTCGCCGAGTCGGTCTTCTCGAAGACGACGGCACCCCGGTCTTCCGCGTACTTCATGGCAGCGGCCAGACCAGCCTTGAAGAGTTCTGCTTCGTGCTTCAACTGGTTCATGCGTAAAGCGCGATCCGGGCGAGGGAAATATCGGCCTGGAATTCGCGCATCCAGCCGAGGATGGCAATGCGATTGATGCGGCTGCTGTCCAGAGGTGCCTTGACTCCGTTGGCCTTGAGATCTGCCCACGCAATCCGTACCTGTTGCCATTCCGGCTTGGCGAAAAACGTATAGCGGTATGACTCGTCGTACCAGCCGCAATCAGCCGTGCGCACATGCACGTTATAGTCTTCGTTATTGCCGTACACCAGCAGCTCAATCCCCTTGTACGCTGACCCGTCGAGTTCGGCGTCTCCGCTGCCGAAATACATCGCCATCTGTATGAATCCGCCGTTGCTCTCGCGGGTAACCCGGCCGGTAAGGCGCATGCAGTTCTTGCCATCAACGGTCGCCTTGTTAAGGCTGGCATCTGAAACACCTCCCATCACCCGGTCGCTGAAGCCGCGCCAGCCTGCGCCGGACAGCACATAAGGCTCGGTGCCGGAAAAATCACTCAGAATCAGTGCGTCGGGCTTGTCATTCACTGCTTTCTTCTCCTCGCCGGACGCAGCCCTGAAATAGCCGGTCAACGGCAACAGTCCTGCCGCAATCAGTATGGTGCGTCGATTCAGGTACACAGGCATGTTCCTGTTCGTTGTCGGATGGGCGAATCAGCATACACCTGTCATGCGGCAAGAATCGGTAACCGACGTATACGCTCCCGCGTGGCGGCGTAAATTGCATTGCACAATGCGGGTGCCACGCCTGGCAGGCTGGGTTCTCCAACGCCGGCGTCAGTTGTTGGGAGTGGGCTACGATAGGGGAGGAAAAATTGCAGGGATGTCAGCCATGGGCATTATTCGTGCTACCAGTGCCTGGGATGAACGCCAGATCAGCCGGTTTCTCGCCGATGCCGTAATTCCGCTCAGGCTTGCGTGCGTCGACCGTGATCGCGATCCGCTCGTCTGTTCGCTCTGGTACCTCTATTCGGAAGGCGCGTTCTGGTGCGCAACACGGCAATCCGCGCGTGTGATTGGCTTTCTTGAAGCGGAACCGCGCTGCGGCTTCGAAGTGGCGACCGAAACCATGCCCTATCGTGGCGTGCGCGGTCAGGGCAGGGTTTCGCTATCAGCCGCACAAGGTCCGGATATCTTGCTGCGCCTGATCGATCGTTACCTTGGCAATCGCGATTCCGGCTTTGCATCATGGTTGATTGCCCGCTCGGACACCGAGGTCGCCATCCGACTGGAAGCGGACTGGATGACATCGTGGGACTTCAGCAAGCGCATGGAGAAGCGATGAATCCGGTTTGACGATGTGGCCGAAAGCATGAGTACGCCAGCGGTCATCGCCTGGCCCCACAGGAGTACTTATATGACGTACGCAATCCGGAAAACAAAGCCTATTATGGCTGTGGCGCTGTCAGCTCTGCTGGTTGCCGGCGGCTACGGGACCTCTGCCCATGCCGGCCAGAGTGCAAATGCAGTGGCTGCCGCGCCCGGTAACGTGGTCGAAGTGGCGATTGGTGCCGGCTCGTTCAATACACTGGTTGCAGCGATCAAGGCAGCTGACCTCGCCGGCGCTCTGCAGGGCAGCGGTCCGTTTACGGTTTTTGCGCCTACCGATGCGGCTTTTGCGGCCCTACCCCCAGGTACGCTCGATGATCTGCTGAAGCCGGCGAACAAGGAAAAGCTCAAGAGCATCCTCCTGTATCACGTCGTGCCAGGCAAAGTCATGGCGGGCGATCTCAAGGGCACCATCAATGCAAAAACACTCGAAGGCCAGACGGTCAAGATCGTTGCCGGTGGTATGGGTGTGACGGTTGACGGAGCCGACGTCGTGACGGCGGATGTTGGCGCGAGCAACGGCGTGATCCACGTGGTCAACGCGGTAATACTGCCTCCCGCCAAGTAGTTATCAACGAGCTCTCCCTGCCTGGCCCCCCAGGCGGTGCGGCCGGCTCTTGGCCGGCCGCACCTTTTCTGTTGGGGCAATAGCGGCGCAATGTTGCCTCCACGGCCAAGGGCTTTGAATGTCCTATACTTTCCCCATGAGCGTTGCGTCTGGCAGACCCATTGATTCAATCCGCGATTACGTCGCGGCGCTGGAGGCGAGGGGCCGCCTGTTGCGTATCGAATCGATGGATCAGGATCAGTACGAAATCACCGCCTTTGCCTACCGGCTGCTGGAGCGTTTCGGTTCCGAAGCGGCGCCCGGATTTCTGGTCGAACGGGTCAGGATCGATGGCCAGTGGCGCGATGGTCCGGTGCTTGCGAACCTTTACGGCAGCTGGCCGGACGAGGCGCTTCTGTTTGGCGTTGCTGCGATCAACGACGATCAGCACCAGATGTACCGGGCCGTGATCGATACGCTGGTCAGCCAGCTCGATCGCAGCGGAAACTGGCCGAGAATTCCCCCCGTTGTGGTCCCGGCTGCGCAGGCGCCCTGCAAGGAAGTCGTACTCACCGGTGATGCGATCGACATAGAGCGCTTCGCCTGGCTGAAGAACAATCCGGGCGATGCAGGCCGCTACATCAACATGGGTTCGGTATTCATGCGTGATCCCGAGCTTGGCAGCAACGTCGGTACCTACCGTTGCCAGGTCAAGGGTCCGCGCAAGATCGGTGTGAATCCGGAGCCTGGGCAGCACGGCTGGCTGCTGTTGCGCGAGATGCAGCAGCGTGGCGACAAGCTCGCCAAGGTTGCGATCGCGGTGGCTCCCGACCCGATGACCTTCTGTGCCAGCAGCACGAAGATGGCGGGATTCAGGGAGGATGAGCTGGAGTTCGTCGGCGGACTGCGGGGCAGTCCGCTGCCGGTGGTCAGGTGCGAGACCTGCGACATTTTCGTGCCGGCCCAGTCGGAGTTCATCATCGAAGGCGAGATCCCGCTGGACCAGTTCGAGGCCGAGGGACCCTACGGAGAAATGTACGGTTTCCAGGGTGCCGCGAAGAAAGAAAACTTCTTCATGAACATCAAGGCGGTGACCCATCGGCATAAGCCCTGGGTACTGAATTCTTTCACCGGCCTGACCTGGGACATGCCAAAGGCACCGCAGGTTTCGTCGAACTTCTTCATGTACAAGCGTCTGATTCCCGGTCTGACGGGCCTCTATTCCCCGGCTGGTGCCAGCGGCGTGATCGTCATCAGTATCCAGAAGCGCTTTCCGGGCCAGGGTATTTCCGCCGGCCAGTACATTGCCGCCAACCCGGCTCTTAACAAGGTGGTCATCGTGGTTGATGACGACGTCGACATCATGGACTCCGGCGCCGTGCTCAAGGCAATCGGCGCGCGCTGGCAACCCTCGGCGAGTGTGCTCATTCCGCAGACCCAGATGATGATGCCGGACCCCAGCCGGCCCACGCCCATGTTGTCGGGTAAATTCATCATCGACGCCACCCGGCAGCTGCCCCAGGAAGGTGGTCCGAAGAGCTGGCCGGCGCCGAACCGCGAGCTGCTGAGCCGGGGTGCTCCAGGATCTTTTGATCTGGTGGATCAGCGCTGGGACGACTACTTCAGGAACTGGCCGGGCAAGGCCGGGTGAAGGTACAGCGGCTCTCAACGCGCCAGCAGCACATAGACCGCACCGGTTCCACCGTTGTTCTCCGGTGCCGTGACGTAGGCCAGTACCTCATCCCACTGCGGCAACCAGGTGACGACCTTGCCCTTGAGTACCGGGCCGCGTGGCCCTGAACGCAGTCCCTTGCCGTGGATGATGCGCACGCAGCGTGTATCGCTCATCAGCAATTCGCTCATGAACTGCCGGAGTGCCGCACGTGCCTGGCTGGTGTTCATGCCGTGCAGGTCGAGTTCTTCCTGGATGGCATACTTGCCGCGCCGCAGGTCTTTCAGTACGGAAATGGGTACCCCTTTGCGCCGGAAACTGATCTCGTCGCCGGCGGAAATGGCCGGTTCAGACGGTCCACCGGAGATTGATTCCTCCAGTACGGCGCGTTCGTCAGCCTGTTTGAAGCGCGCGCGTGGCGGTGGCGGCGGCTTTTTCACGTTCACCCGTCCGCGGACCTTGAGCGGCGTTACCGGGCCTACCAGTTCACTGAAGGAGAGGTCCGAATCTGGCTTTTTTCCACCGCTGGGGTTCACCGGGGCTCCTCGACTCATGCACTATGCTTTAGCATTCCATTTTCGCACGGCTTTTCACAACAATGCGCTTGCTGCTCAGTAATGACGATGGCTATCTGGCCGATGGCCTGGCCACACTTGCCCTCAGTCTGTCCGATCTGGCGGAAATCACCATAGTGGCGCCGGATCGCAACCAGAGCGGCGCCAGCCACTCGCTGACCCTGGAAAGCCCGCTGCGGGTCGGCCGGACGCGTGAGGGCATACATTACGTTAACGGCACGCCGACGGACTGTGTGCATCTGGCGATCACCGGGCTGCTGGAGAGGGAGCCGGACATGGTGATCGCCGGCATCAATCACGGTGCCAACCTGGGTGACGACGTGCTGTATTCAGGTACGGTGGCGGCGGCGGTCGAGGGACGTTTTCTTGGCCTGCCGGCAATCGCGGTATCGCTGACCGGCGAGCACCGTCATTTCGATACGGCCGGACAGGCGATACGCAAGCTGTTCCAGCAGCTGACGGCTGTGCCGCTGCCTGCCGATACCATCCTCAACATCAATGTGCCTGATGTCCCCTGGGCGCAGATCAAGGGTTTTCAGGCTACGCGTCTGGGCTACCGGCACCGTTCCGAGCGCGTTGTGCAGGCGCGTGATCCCAAGGGCCGGATCATCTACTGGGTCGGGGCGGCCGGAAAAGGCCAGGATGCCGGTCCGGGTACTGACTTTCATGCCATCGAGCATGGCTACGTTTCGGTAACGCCCTTGCAGCTCGATCTGACGCACAGCTCGAGGATAGAGCTGCTGACCGGATGGTTGCCCAGGTGAACGGAGAGGCGACAACTCGCGGCATTGGCATGACGTCGGCCCGCACCCGCGAGCGACTCATTCAGCGCCTCAGCGAAAACGGAATCAGCAACCCGGCTGTACTCGAGCGAATCCGCAGCGTGCCGCGCCATCTGTTTGTCGATGAGGCGCTTGCGAGTCGTGCCTATGAAGACACGGCACTGCCGATCGGGCAGGGCCAGACCATCTCGCAGCCGTGGGTTGTGGCGCTGATGACGCAGGCGCTGCTGCCGCCGCCCGGCAGCAGCAGCGCCGTGCCGCCGCTCGGCAAGGTCCTTGAAGTGGGTACCGGTTGCGGTTACCAGACCGCCGTGCTGTCGCCCTTCGCCCGGCAGATTTTCACGATCGAGCGACTCGCCGGCATACAGCGGGCGGCGCGTACCCGTCTCAATGAACTCGGTTTCGGCAATGTCCGTTACCGGCATGGCGACGGTTTCCAGGGCTGGCCGGGTCAGGCACCGTTTGACGCGATCCTGGTCGCTGCGGCGCCAGCCGAGGTGCCCGCTGCCTTGCTCGAGCAGCTCGCGCCCGGCGGGCGACTGGTGATTCCGGTGGGGCCTTCGGGTCAGCAGGATCTGTTGCGGGTGACCCGCACGCCCGATGGCCTGCAGCGCGAGTTGCTGTCGCAGGTTTCATTTGTGCCGCTTGTCGAAGGTATGGGGTGACCCGGCAGCTGTTCTGCATCCTGTTCGTGGTGTTGGGGCTGACCGCCTGCGGCACAGTCGACCGTGGCAGCGGGTCCACGGGGCGCAGCGTTTCTTCGGCCTCGCGTGTGCCGCCCGGTTCACGCCCTGCATTTCATACCGTGCGGAACGGTGAAACCCTGTACTCGATCGCCCGCCGCTACGGTCTGAGCGTGAAGCAGCTCGCAGCCTGGAACAAACTCGGTGACGGGACGCTGATCTATGTGAATCAGCGTTTGCGTCTGGCGCCGCCGGGCAGTGCTGTATCGCCGTCCGGTACAGCGCAACCGGCGGTCGAGGCGCCGCCACGCTGGCAATGGCCGGTTTCCGGCGAAGTGCTGAGTCGCTACGGTGAGTCACCGCTGACAGCGTCGGGGATACAGATCGGTGGCCGGGTGGGCGATCCGGTACGTGCTGCTGCTGCCGGCCAGGTGGTGTACTCAGGCAGTGGCCTGATCGGCTATGGTGAACTGCTGATCATCAAGCACAGTGACAACTGGCTGACGGCCTATGGCTATAACCAGGCGCGACTGGTCGCGGAGGGTGAGCGGGTGGCAGCCGGACAGCAGATCGCACGGATGGGCGAGGGGCCGATGCCCGGCGGCAATAAACGTCGTGCCATGCTGCACTTCGAGATCCGCCGCATTGGCCAGCCACTGGATCCGCTGACCATGCTGCCGGCGCGCTGAGCTTCAGGATGGTTCCGGCAGCAGCAGGGCCGCGACGACCTGTCGGCCTTCGCCCAGCAGCAGGTTGTAGGTGCGGCAGGCAGCCGCAGTGCTCATCACTTCGAAACCAATACCCTGCGACATGATTGCCGTGAGCAGGAAATTGCTCACGAAGCGGTGCTTTGCACCGCTGCCAAACAGGATCGTTTCCGGCTGGCCTTCGAGCGCTGCCTGGAAATCCTCCACCTGCATTTCATCGATCGGTCGTGGGTTCCAGTCGGCAAGGATCCGCTCGGCGCTGACGATCACATGGCCGCGAAAGTCGCGTCCGTTGATCCGCACCAATTCGGCCGAGACCGACTGTATATAATTTCCGGAACCTGGTTCGGCATCGAGTTGCATGCGTCATCCCCGTTTTGCAGATGAAGATAGCACGACGATTCGTGTGCGCAGTGCAGCTGAGTCGGTCAGCGCTGCCTTGCCCGCCGGACTGCATCCGGTGCTGCGGCGGGTACTGGCCGCACGACAGGTCAGTGCGGCGCAACTTCAGCCGCAGCTTGCCCAGCTGATTCCGGTCGGCAGCCTGCCGGGCGTGCAGGCCGCTGCCGAAAGACTGGTCATCGCCCGGCAGCGCGGCGAGCGCGTACTCGTGATCGGTGATTTCGATGTGGATGGCGCTACGGCTGCGGCACTCTCGGTATCCTGCCTGCGCGCGTTTGGCTTCACGGCGCCGGACTTCCTCGTTCCGGATCGCTTCCGATACGGATATGGCCTCTCGCCGGCCATTGCCGAACTGGCCGCGATGCGCAAGCCGACGCTGCTGATGACGGTCGACAACGGCATCACCAGCCTTGAGGGCGTGCGGCGTGCGCGGGAACTCGGCATGGAAGTGCTGATCACCGACCATCATCTTGCCGGTCCGGTGCTGCCGGATGAGGCGCTGATCGTGAATCCGAATCTGCCCGGCTCGGTGTTTGGCAGCCCGGCCCTGTGCGGTGTGGGCGTGGCTTTCTACCTGCTGGCAGCGACCGGCAAGCGGCTCGCTGAACTCGGGATCATTCCGGCGGATGTGGCGCGCGATGCGGTCACCGACTGCCTCGATCTGGTCGCGCTGGGCACGGTCGCCGATCTCGTGCCGCTGGATTTCAATAATCGCATCCTGGTCGCTGAGGGCCTGCGGCGCATGCGGGCCGGGCGCACGCGGCCTGGCATGGCGGCGTTGTTCCGGGTGGCCGGCCGCGAGATGGAACTGGCCCGCAGTACCGACCTCGGCTTCGCCATTGCACCGCGCCTGAACGCAGCCGGGCGGCTCGAGGACATGACCATCGGTATCGACTGCCTGCTGGCGGCTGACGCGGCAACAGCACAGCTGCTGGCAGCGCGGCTCGATGCGCTGAATACAGAGCGGCGCGCCCTGCAGCAGCAGATGCAAGGCGAAGCCGAGGTATTGCTGAACGAAGTCGGCGCCCGGCTCGGTGCCGTGGAGGCGGCTGTTTGTCTCTTTGATGAGAGCTGGCATCCGGGTATCGTCGGTCTGGTTGCAAACCGGCTCAAGGATCTCACCGGGCGTCCTGCGATCGCTTTTGCGCGGTGTACGGAGACGGGGATGCTGCGCGGCTCGGCGCGTTCGGTCGAAGGACTGCATGTGCGCGACGCGATGGCGGCGGCGCTGACGACAATGTCCGGGTCCACAGTACGATTTGGTGGTCATGCGATGGCCGCCGGTATCACGCTGGCGGAAGCGGATCTGGCCGGCTTTCGTTCGGCATTTGCTGCCGAAGTCGGCAGACAGCGCGACATTTCCGGCAGCGACGACAGCCTCTGGGCGGACGGTGCGCTGGCGGCGGAGGATCTGCAGCTGGACCTGGCCGAGACGCTTGCTGCGGCCGGGCCGTGGGGACAGGGGTTTCCGGAGCCGCTCTTCGACAACGTCTTTACGCTATGCGAGCAGCGGGTGATTGGCGAGAAGCATCTGCGTATGCGTGTAAGGCATCCTGATGGCGGCCCACTGCTCGATGCCGTGGCCTTCAATCAGGCACCATTGGACAGTGCCCGAAACGCGCCGGTCCGTCTCGTCTATCGCCTTGATGTGAATACCTGGCGGCAGTCACGTAGCGTGCAGTTGGTCGTTGAGTACATGGCCTGATTGAGGCTGCCGGTCATCCGGCGGTTGTTGATCGGTGGCATTGCGTCTAGCATTCGCGCTTTCCCGAACGACCTGCCCCCATGGAAACTGCCCAGATCAAGCTCAGCATTCGCGACCTTCAGGAGCGCAATGGCGCTCTGAGGGGGTACCTTTGACCTTGATGCCAAGCTGCGCCGGCTGAGCGAGGTCCGCGAAGCGTTGCAGGATCCGGCCGTCTGGAATGACCCGAAGCGGGCCGAGGTCCTCGGCCGGGAGGCCTCTGGGCTTGAGACCGTGGTGGAGGGCGTGGAAAAGATCGAGCGCTCCCTGCGCGACGCCTCAGATCTGCTGGATCTGGCCGAGGAGGAGAACGACGAGTCCACGGTCGATGAGGTCCTGCGCGACCTGAAGCGCGTGTCTGCCGAGGTCGAGCAGTTCGAGTTTCAGCGCATGTTTTCCGGCAAACTCGACAACGCGAATGCCTTTCTGGATATCCAGTCCGGTGCCGGCGGGACCGAGGCCCAGGACTGGGCAGCGATGCTGTTGCGGATGTATCTCAAGTACTGCGAGACCATGGGCTTTTCGACCGAGATCATCGACAGCTCCGATGGTGAGGTGGCCGGCATCAAGGGTGCAACGATTCATGTCACCGGCCCCTATGCCTATGGCTGGCTGCGTACGGAGACCGGCGTCCACCGGCTGGTCCGCAAATCGCCCTTCGATTCGGGCAACCGTCGCCACACTTCCTTTGCCGCGGTGTTCGTTTCGCCGGAAATCGACGAGGACATCGATATCGAAATCGATCCCTCGGATCTGCGCGTCGATGTGTATCGGGCGAGCGGCGCCGGCGGCCAGCATGTCAACAAGACCGAGTCAGCGGTTCGCATGACGCATATTCCGACCAATACAGTCGTGCAATGCCAGAGCGAGCGCTCCCAGCACAAGAACCGCGCGACGGCGATGAAGCAGATGCGCGCCAAGCTCTATGAACTGGAGCAGCAGAAGCGTCGCGCCGAGGCGCAGGTACTCGAGGACTCCAAGTCCGATGTGGGCTGGGGTCAGCAGATTCGCTCGTACGTGCTCGACCAGTCGCGGATCAAGGATCTGCGCACGGGGGTTGAAAGCGGCAGTCCGGACAAGGTGTTGGACGGTGATCTGCGCAAGTTCATCGAAGCCAGCCTGAAGCAGGGACTCTGAGACATGAGTGAAGAGAACAAACTGGTCGCCGAGCGTCGGCGCAAGCTGGCCGCACTGCGGGCCACGGGTTTTGATTTCCCCAACCGCTTCCGACGCAGCGCGCTCGCCGGGCAGCTGCATGCTGTTTACGACGAATGCAGTAATGAGACGCTGGAGGCCGAGCCGGTCGAAGTGCAGGTTGGTGGCCGCATGCTGACGAAGCGTCTGATGGGCAAGGCAAGTTTTGCCACCTTGCAGGACCGCAGCGGGCAGATCCAGATTTTTCTGCAAAGGGAAACGCTGGGCGAGGCGGCCTACACGGGCTTCAAGGCGCTGGACCTTGGCGATATCGTCGGCGTGCGCGGTACCCTGTTCCGTACCCGTACCGGCGAGCTGAGCGTAAAGGCGCAGGAGTTGACGCTGCTGACCAAGTCGCTGCAGCCCCTGCCGGAAAAGTTTCACGGCCTCAGCGATCAGGAGATGCGCTACCGGCAGCGCTATGTCGACCTGATCGTCAACGAGGAGACGCGGCGGGTCTTCGCGCTGCGCACCCGGGTCGTGCAGTTCCTGCGTTCCTATCTCGATACGCTGGACTTCCTCGAAGTCGAAACGCCGATGATGCAGGCAATCCCCGGCGGTGCGGTGGCGAGGCCCTTTGTCACACATCACAATGCGATGGACAGGCAGCTCTACCTGCGCATCGCGCCCGAGCTGTATTTGAAGCGTCTGGTGGTTGGTGGCTTCGAGCGTGTCTACGAGCTCAACCGGAACTTCCGCAACGAGGGGGTTTCGACGCAGCACAATCCCGAGTTCACGATGCTCGAGTTGTACATGGCCTATGCGGACCATCGTACGCTGATCGACTTGCTTGAGAATCTGTTGCGCAGCCTGGCGGTGCATGTGCTTGGCACAACGACGGTCGAATATCAGGGTCACAGCCACGATCTTTCCAGGCCCTTCCGTCGTCTGTCAGTGGAGGAGGCGGTACTGATGCACAATCCGGATCTCACAAGTGGGCAGTTGCGCGATGTCGAAACGCTGCGCACCGCGTGTGCCGCACTTGGAATCGCCGTGAAGCCGGGCTTTGGCGCGGGCAAGTTGCTGATCGAGATTTTCGAGAAGACGGTCGAGCATGCGCTGATCGAGCCGACCTTTATCACCGGTTATCCGGCCGAAGTCTCGCCACTGGCACGCAAGAGCGATGCAGATCCCTTTCTCACCGACCGCTTCGAGTTCTTCATCAATGGCCGCGAGCTGGCCAACGGCTTTTCCGAGCTGAATGATCCGGAAGACCAGGCGGAGCGTTTCCAGGCCCAGGTCCGGCAGAAAGCGGGTGGTGATGATGAAGCGATGTTTTATGATGCGGATTACATCACCGCGCTGGAGTACGGCATGCCGCCGACCGCGGGTCTCGGTATCGGTGTGGACCGTCTGGTGATGTTTATCGCCAATCAGGCGTCGATCCGCGACGTGTTGCTGTTTCCGCACCTGCGCAGCTGATCCAGGCGCGATGGAGCGGAACTGCGCGGAGGTCAGAGAATGCGCCGCCAGTTGATGCTGATCGCGATAGTCACGGGGCTTGTTGCGGCCTGCCGCCCGGGTGCTGATCCGGAACGCCCGCCTGGCGTGCCAGCCAGTGCGAGCTGGGCAGGTAATGTCGAGGGCGGTACGTGGATAGCCTGTGAAGCTGTGCCGTCGTTACCGAACCGCTATGCCTGCCGGACCTGGTTCGAGACCGGTGGCGCCATGATTGCCGAAGGGCAGTACCTGCTTCGGCACCGCCGCTGGAACCAGCAGGCGCTCCGCTCCGAGTACACCGAACCGGCGAGTAGCGAACTTCCCGGTTTCGATACCTTTGACGGTCGCTGGATCAGGCTCAAGGGGGATCATGTGCTGTTGCCGGACGGCGTGATCACTTACCCGGATGGCCCGGAGCACGGCAAGCGCCAGACTTACCGGCTCGGCGTAGAGACCGGCGCCGCAGAAGCATATTAGGGATGTCACGGGTTTGAGTCTTGATCGTTTTGTAAAATCCGAATCGATCGGCGGTATTGTTCTTGCCGGCGCTGCGCTGCTCGCGTTATCGGTCAGTAACTCGCCGCTGGCGGCATGGTACGAAGCATTCGTGAATCTGCCGGGCGAAGTGCGGATCGGCGGGGACTGGCTGGTGCTGGCCAAGCCGCTGGTAACCTGGGTCAACGACCTTTGGATGGCAGTGTTCTTCTTTCTCGTCGGCCTTGAAATCAAGCGTGAACTGGTTGACGGTGAACTTGCCTCCATCAAGCAGGCGATACTCCCCGCGGGTGCGGCGCTCGGTGGCATGGTCGTGCCGGCGCTGATCTACGTTGCAATCAATTACGGTGATGCCCTCGCGCTGCGGGGCTGGGCCATCCCGGCGGCAACTGATATCGCCTTTGCGCTGGCCATTCTGATGCTGCTGGGTTCACGTGTGCCGGCATCCCTGAAGCTGTTTCTGACGGCCGTCGCCATCATCGACGACCTCGGTGCGATTCTGGTGATTGCGCTGTTCTATACCGACAACCTTTCGGTGCCCATGTTGATCGTCGGTGGCGCAGGGTGCGCCGGCCTGATTCTGCTGAACCGTGCGCGCATCACGAGCATCTCCCCGTACCTGGTGATCGGCGTGCTGATCTGGGTCTGTGTGCTGAAATCAGGCGTGCACGCCACGCTGGCCGGGGTCATCACCGCGCTCGCGATACCGGCCTCGCGTCCGGATGGCAGTTCACCGCTGCTGGAAGCAGAGCATTCGCTGCAGCCATGGGTTGCGTTTGCAATCCTGCCGATGTTTGCATTCGTCAATGCCGGGGTATCGCTGACAGGGGTCTCGCCTGCCACATTGATCCAGCCGGTACCTTTGGGTATTGGTCTCGGGCTGACAGCTGGCAAGGCCATTGGCGTTTTTGGCGCTGCGTGGCTGCTCGTACGGTCCGGCTACGCACGTTATCCGGCCGATGCCAGCCGGCACCAGTTCTTCGCCGTGTGCGTGCTGTGCGGAATCGGCTTCACGATGAGCCTGTTCATCGGTTCGCTGGCCTTCGAGGACCTGGGTCCGGCCTATGAAAAGCAGCTGAAGATCGGTGTGCTTGCTGGCTCCATGCTGTCAGCGTTGATCGCAACCGTTCTGCTGCTGAAAAGCGGGTCGCGCAACCCGCAGGCAAACGGCGCTCAGACCGGTACTTCGTAAGGCAGATCGAGACGCTCGAGTTGTTGCGTCTCAGTGCTGTCCAGAAAAAACGGACCGGGCAGGTCGTCGACCGTGATGACGGCCAGCAGTTCACTGCCTTCGGGTGTCGAAGCCGCGCTTACGACCTGTCCAACGGTGCCGCGTGCGGCATGGACCGGCGTGCCGGGAAGCGGCGGGGCGCTGGCGGACGAGAAACGCAGCATGCGCCGCTTTATGCGCCCGAGATATTTCGTTCGTGCGATGATTTCCTGGCCGGTATAGCAACCCTTGCTGAAGCTGATTGCATTCAGCAGATCAAGGTTGATCATCTGCGGTATGAACTCACCGCTGGTAGTCGTGCCGATGGCGGGGATTCCGGCGCGGATGTCGGCGAGCAACCAGTTGTTGCGTGCCTGCTGACTGTCATCGACTGCGGCACCGGCCGGGCCGAGGAACAAGCGGCGCCTTTCGTCCTGTAGATATCGCAGCTGCTGGCCGGTGCCAGGTTCCATGTGGTTGCCTTCACCGTACTGTCCATACACCGCCAGCCCGGACACGGCGATCTGCGCCTTGGCCCGCAATACGTACATCTGCATACGCTTCAGCAGTGAGCCGGCGAGCGACTCCGGCACCAGCAGCGCCAGAGGTGCATCGGCGCTGGCACCCAGCGTGAACAGATGCCCGGCAAACAGCAGCCGGCCGCGGGCATCTGCCCATCCACTGAGCAGCGTGGAGTCAGGGCGCGCGAGGCCGACATCCTGCGTGAGCTGGCCCTGCAGGAACATGGCGCGCTCCGGACCGGAGACGGTGAGAATGCGCAGATCGTTCAGAGCAATGGTGTTGGACACAGAAAGCCTTGTGTATGAGCGGGTTGGCGTCTTGTCTGGTCTGGAGTAGCGAAGGTCATTCTGGCACAATTAATACGTGAACCAGTCTCGCGCAACGGATAACTCAGCAAAGACAGACGTTGCTCGCGGGCCGGATGTTTCGATACCGTCGCCTGAAGCCCCGCATCCTGAAGTCAGCCGGCCGCGTGAAACCGGCGGGCCGGCCGGACCTGAGCCTACCCGTTACGGTGACTGGGAGCGTGGCGGGCGCTGTATAGACTTCTGAGCGCGGTAGCGGTTCCGATGTCAGCATGACAGCGACGATTCGCGACGCCCTGGGCGTCGGGCGGAATGTTTTTTTGAGTGGAGAGTTCGATGAGCCAGGTTTCCAGACCCCTGTCCCCGCATCTGCAGGTGTATCGATGGGCGGTCAGCAACACCCTGTCCATCCTGCACCGGATGACGGGCCTTGCACTCTCCATCGGCGCAATCGCACTCGTTGGCTGGCTGCTCGCACTGGCGGCGGGTCAGGCCGGCTTTCTGCAGCTCAACGAGCTGTTCCGTGGCTTCATTGGCCAGTTTCTGCTGCTGGGCTGGAGCTTCGCTTTTTTTTATCACCTCTGTAATGGCATCCGTCATCTTGCATGGGATGTCGATCGCGGTTTTGACAAGCACTTCGCACGCAAATCCGGGCTTGTGGTCGTGTGCATCTCGGTGCTGCTCACGCTGGCTTTCTGGGCCGCCGCGCTGACCGGAGGTGCGGCATGAGCCTGAAGTCTCCACTGGGCAGCGCGCTCGGGCTGGGTTCTGCCAATTCCGGTACCGAGCATTTCTGGGGGCAGCGCCTGAGTGCCGTGGCGCTGGTGCCGCTCACGCTCTGGTTTGCCGTTGCACTGCTCGGCTTGCCTGGCCTCGACTACTATACGGTGAGTGCATGGGCCGCAGCGCCACTACACGCCATCCTGCTTGCGCTACTGGTTGTCGCGCTCGTCTACCACTCGGCGCTCGGCACACAGGTAGTCGCTGAAGACTATATCCATACGCCGGGGTCGCGCGTCGTGGTGCTCGCATTGTTGCGTCTCGCACATATCGCGCTTGCAGCAGCTGGCATCTTTTCAGTTTTCCTGATTGCCACGAGGGCCGGCGCATGAGCCAGGCTTATTCCTTTGTCGACCACACCTATGATGTGGTTGTGGTCGGTGCTGGCGGGGCCGGCCTGCGCGCAGCAGTCGGGCTCGCCGAGGCCGGGCTTTCCACAGCCTGTATCAGCAAGGTGTTCCCCACCCGCAGTCATACCGTTGCGGCACAGGGCGGTATCAGCGCTGCACTCGGCAACATGGGCGAAGACGACTGGCGCTGGCACATGTACGACACGGTGAAGGGATCTGACTGGCTTGGTGACCAGAACGCCATCGAATACATGTGCAAGGAGGCGCCAGCAGCCGTCATCGAACTCGAGCACTACGGCGTACCGTTTTCGCGCACCGATGACGGACGCATCTACCAGCGGCCCTTTGGCGGCATGACCACGCATTTCGGCAAGGGCACGGCGCAGCGTACCTGCGCTGCCGCTGACCGTACCGGCCATGCGATGCTGCACGCCCTGTACCAGCAGTCGCTGAAGCATCAGGCGACCTTCTTCATTGAGTTCTTCGCGCTCGACCTGATGATGGAAGGCGGCGAGTGCCGCGGTGTCATCGCGCTGGAGATGGCCACAGGCAAACTGCATCGCTTTCGTGCCCAGCGTACGATCCTCGCGACCGGCGGTTATGGCCGCGCCTTCTTCTCCTGTACTTCAGCGCACACCTGCACCGGCGATGGTAATGCGATGGTTTTGCGTGCCGGCCTGCCGCTTCAGGATATGGAGTTCGTGCAGTTCCATCCGACTGGAATCTACGGCGCTGGCTGTCTGATTACTGAAGGTGTGCGCGGCGAAGGCGGATATCTGACCAACTCGGCTGGCGACCGCTTCATGGAGCGTTATGCGCCGAATGCGAAGGATCTGGCTTCGCGCGACGTCGTCAGCCGCGCCATGACCATCGAAATCCGCGAAGGTCGTGGTGTGGGTCCGGACAAGGACCACATTCACCTGCACCTTGAGCATCTTGGACCCGAAGTCATTCACGAGCGGCTGCCGGGTATTGCCGAGACCGCACGTATCTTCGCCGGCGTCGACGTGACCCGCGAACCGATTCCCGTCTTGCCGACCGTGCACTACAACATGGGTGGTATACCCACCAACGTGCACGGCGAGGTCCTGACGCTGAAGGACGGCGGTGTGGAAGAGGTCGTGCCGGGGCTCATGGCCATCGGCGAAGCGGCCTGTGTGTCGGTGCATGGCGCAAACCGGCTGGGCTCAAATTCGCTGCTCGATCTGGTGGTGTTTGGCCGTTCCGTGGCCCAGCGCTGTGCTGAAACGGTGACGGCGGGCGCCCGTCAGCCGGCGCTGCCTGCGGAAGCATCCGAGGTGGCAGTGTCGCGACTCGACCGTCTGCGCAATGCCAATGGCCCGCGCGGCACGGCAGAGATCCGGCTCGACATGCAGCGCATCATGCAGTCACATGCGGCAGTATTCCGCACCGGCCAGTCGCTGCAGGAAGGCGTCGATGCGCTGCTCCAGTGCTTCCTGTCCTTTGCCGATGTACGTGTCAGCGACCGTAGCCTGGTCTGGAATACTGATCTGATGGAAACGCTTGAACTCGATAACCTGCTCAGCCAGGCGATGGTCACCATTACCGGTGCGGTCAATCGCCAGGAGAGCCGTGGCGCACATGCGCGCGAAGATTTCCCGGATCGCGACGACCAGCAGTGGATGAAACACACCCTTGCCTGGATCGACGGGCAGGGCGGAGTGCGGTTTGATTATCGCCCTGTAAAGCTGCAGACCCTCACCAACGAAGTGGAGACAGTCACGCCGAAGGCGCGGACGTATTAAACATGGCCGAGTTCACCCTGCCTGCCAATTCCAGAGTCACACCCGGCAAGAACTATCCGGCTGCGGAAGGCGCGACGCGTGTGCGCGATTTCAGGATATACCGGTATGACCCGGATACCGGACAAAATCCTCGCGTAGATACCTATTCAGTGGATCTTGGCCGTTGCGGCCCGATGGTTCTTGATGCGCTCATCAAGATCAAGAACGAGGTTGATCCCACGCTGACCTTTCGCCGCTCCTGCCGCGAGGGAATCTGCGGTTCCTGCGCGATGAATATCGATGGACTTAACACGCTGGCCTGCACGCAGGCGATCGAGGACATTCGCGGCGATGTGAAGATCTATCCGCTGCCGCATATGCCGGTCATCAAGGATCTGGTCCCTGACCTGACAAACTTTTATGCGCAGTACGCTTCGATCAAGCCCTGGCTGCAGACACAGACGCCGGCGCCGCCCGACAGCGAGCGCCTGCAGTCCAAGCAGGACCAGGAACTGATCAACAGCCCTTCCGCCTGCATCCTTTGCGCCTGCTGCTCGACAAGCTGTCCCAGCTACTGGTGGAACAGCGACCGCTATCTGGGTCCGGCCACGCTGCTGGCGGCCTATCGCTGGCTGGTGGATACGCGAGATGAGGCAACCGGTGAACGCCTCGATCATCTTGAAGATCCATTCCGGCTGTACCGCTGCCATACGATAATGAACTGCACAAACGCGTGCCCGAAAGATCTCAATCCGGCCAGGGCGATTGCCTCGATCAAGCGCATGCTGGTCGAACGTCGTCTGTGAATCCGGGGCAGCTGCGCTGGCGGTGCCGGCGCGGGATGCGCGAGCTTGACGTTCTCCTTCTGCGTTACCTCGATGAGACCTTTCCGCTGGCGCCGGAAGCTGATCGCAGGGCTTTCGAGCAACTGCTTTCCTGGCAGGATCCGGACATAGTCGACTTGCTGGCGGGTCGTGTGGGCAGTAAAGATCCGGGTCTGCGCCATGTGGTCAAACAACTTCTCATTCGGTCTCCGGATTGAACGGCACTGGTGTCTGCCGGCCGGTATTGTCGGGCTCACACTGGCTGCACTCCTGGCGGTCTGGCTGAGCCGGTTGTCCGCGGTCTGCGCGCTACCGCTTGCGACCCTGGCCTGCCTGCAGGGCTGGCGTGCGCTGCGCACCGGCGGTGGGGTTTCGGACATCCTCGTAGATGCCGCGGGCCGGATCTGGCAGGAAGCGCGTACTGACGCCGAACTGCAGCTCACGGGCCGGCCCTGGATAGCGCCTGGTGTCGCGACCGGCTTTCGGCTTGCCGATCGTGATGGGCTCACCTCATCGATCATCCTGTTCCGGTGGCAGCTATGCGCCGATACCTGGCGTCGACTGCTGGTTCGACTTCGAAGAAATTAATCTTCCTGCCTTGAGTTAGAATGAGTCTGACGCTGCATCGCGTTTGCAGTGTGTTTATATTCGGGATTCGGGATACGGATCACGCGTGGCGAACTTTCAGTTTTCATCAGGGTCTACACGACCGGTGAACTGACTATCGTCCGCGCTCCGTCACAGGACCAGCGGGCATGGCAGCAACCGACGGTGACCAGCTTCTCGTAGAGCGTGCCCAGGGTGGTGACCGGGGCGCATTCGACCTGCTGGTTCTCAAGTACCAACAGAAGATCGTCAAGCTCGTGATGCGTTTTGTGCATGACCCGACCGATGCGCTGGATGTTTCCCAGGAAGCCTTCATCAAGGCCTACCGGGCCTTGCCTTCGTTCCGTGGCGAGAGCGCCTTTTATACGTGGTTGTACCGAATTGCCATCAACGCCGCAAAGAACCATCTTGCCGCAGCCAAGCGCAGGCCGCCCGAACAGGAACTCGACAGCCAGGATCCGGATTACTACGCAAGTGATGCCCGTTTGCGTGACGAGGAATCGCCGGAGGGGCTCGTCATGCAGGAGCAGTTACGCCAGACCATCGCGCGGGCGATGGCTGGTCTGCCGGACGAACTGCGAACAGCGATCGTACTGCGGGAGATCGAAGGTTTGAGCTACGAAGAAATAGCACAGGCGATGGATTGTCCGGTCGGTACGGTTCGTTCACGGATATTTCGGGCGCGCGAAGCGATCGATGCCTGCATCCGGCCACTGGTCAACTGAAATGAGCAAGGTACCCGAAGCCATGCCGGATATCGTTGCTGAACAGTTGTCTGCATGGCTCGATGATGAGTTACCCGGTGCCGAGCTCGAGCTGCTGATGGCCCGGCTTGCCCAGAACACCCAACAGCGCAGCCGACTCGGACGATACGGGCTGATAGGCGCCACGCTGCGCGGTGGGTATCCCGTACCCGATGCACGACAGCTGAGTGATCGGGTGCGCCGTGCGCTGGAGGCTGATTTGCCGATTGCTGCGGACAGCTTGCCTGCAGCGACTGCCCCGGATCGTCGCTGGCAGGACAATATCGTGCCTTTTGCCGCAGCCGCAACCGTCTTGCTGACGCTCTTTGTGATGGCGACGCTCAGGAGTCCGGAGCCCGCACCAGTCGTGGCAATGCAGACGAACAGGGCGAGCATGTTCATCCCGGCGGCTGCCACTTCAGGACGTTGGCGTCAGCCGCAATTTGCGGATCGGACGCCGCTGTCGCGACAGCGTTTGACCGATTATCTGGTCTGGCACGGTGAATATACCGGTGCAATTGCAGTACAGGCGGCGGAGTCACGCATAGTCAACGATCGTGGCTACGCAGCCGCTGTGCGTACGCACTTTGAGTATCCGGTGAAATGACGCATTGGCCAGGCGGTACGCGACAGGCCTTGCTTTGTGCTGTTGGCGGCCTGGTGTGCGTACTCGGGTTCCCCGCGTGGGCTGACAGTGAACCGCAGAACTGGCTCGGGCGGATGGAGCACGCCCTCAGCAGTCTCAACTATGAAGGTACGCTGGTGCAGATGCATGGCGACGAGGCTTCCATCATGCATATCGTCCACCGTGTCGATGGTGGCGAAAGTGCCGAGCGTATTACGGCGATGGACGAGGTCGGTCGCGAGATCATTCGCCGGGGCGAGGAAGTCACCTGCATTTTTCCTGACCAGCGCACAGTGACCGTCGGCCGGCGCGGCAATGGCCAGAACGGCACCAGTCCCCTGCAGCAGCAGTTTCCGGACGATATCCGCTTCGACGACAATTACTACCGGTTTGCGATTGCGAGCGGCGGCCGGCTGGTCGGCCGGTTGACGTGGATGATCACGGTCAAGCCGATGGACCAGTTTCGTTATGGTTATCGGCTCTGGCTTGATCGCAGTACTGCCATGCCACTGAAGGTGCAGATTTCTGCCGAAGACGATTCTGTGGTCGAACAACTGCTGTTCTCGGAAATTTCACTGCCCGAGCAGATTCCTGCCGCGGCACTGGAACCGTCCGTCGGCACGGATGGATTTACATGGCGTCGTTCGGACATGCCTGCATCCCCGGGATCAACCGGTCCGGTGAGCGCCGTCGAGCCGGTCTGGCGCGCCGTATCGCTGCCGCCCGGCTTCTGGTTGCGTACGGTCCGTTCACTGCAGGTCGAGGGTGGAAACAGGCCGATGGAACACCTCGTCTATACGGACGGTATCGCCAGTGTATCGGTGTTCATCGAGGCTAATGTGCCCAACGCAGAGCAGGGGGAGGGGGTGTCGCGGATGGGCGCCGCCAATGCCTATACGGCGGTGACCGGGGGCCATCTCGTGACTGCCGTCGGCGAGGTTCCGGCGCGTACGGCGGAATTGATTGCCAGGTCGCTGCAGGTGACCGGGACCGCTCCCGTAGCCAAAGACCTGCGGCAATAGCCGTGCTCGAGTTGAGCTTGTACAGCCGTGACGGCTGCCATCTCTGTGAGTTCATGATGGAGGAGCTTGAGCGCCTGTATGGCACCCGGGTCTGTGTCAAGGTACTCGATGTGGACAGTCGGGATGACTGGCGGCAAATGTATGGCCTCAAGGTGCCGGTGCTGAGTCACCTGGATCAGGTTATCTGCTTCGGCCGGCTTGACCGGGCTGCGTTAAACGCAGTGCTGAACGGATAGATCGGCGTTTTCCCGGCTGTCTTTGCAGCGGGTGTCCGCACCCGTCATGTTAGGCTATGCGCTCTTTTGGAACGGGTCGGCGGTAGACGTGGATTTTGCACTTGTACTGGTATGTGCGACTGCCTTGACCGGCGTCGTCTGGGCCCTGGATGCAGTCTGGTTTCGTCGGCGGCGACTCGGCCGCTCACCTGAGGCAAAAGAGTCCCTGCTGGTCGAGTACTCCCGCTCCTTTTTTCCCGTTCTGCTCGTGGTGCTGGTCGTCCGGTCTTTTCTGTTCGAGCCGTTCCGGATTCCATCGAGTTCCATGATGCCGACCCTGCTGGTCGGCGATTTCATATTCGTCAACAAGTTTGCCTACGGGCTGCGGCTGCCGGTACTGAACAGCAAGATTCTCGATCTTGGTGCACCTCAACGCGGCGACGTCGTGGTATTCCGCCTGCCGTCTGACCCTTCCACGAACTACATCAAGCGCCTCGTCGGCCTGCCGGGCGATGCGGTGACTTATCTGCATGGCCAGGTATTCATCAATGGTCAGCCGGTACCGGTCAGCGTCATTGGCCCTTATCAGGGTGGCGACCAGGATGACTCTCTGCTGGGCGAGGAGAAGCTCGGTATGGTTGATCACAATGTGCTGTGGATGCCGGGCAGGGGCAGCCGGGAAGGGACGTTTATCGTGCCGCCAGGTCACTATTTCATGATGGGCGACAACCGGGACAACAGCCGCGACAGCCGCTATGAGGGTGTGGGCATGATTCCTGACGCCAATATCGCGGGCCACGCCGTGCGTATCTGGATGAACTGGGATTTTTCGCACATGCCGCGCTGGCAGCGTATAGGACAATCGATCCACTGAGCGCTTGTACCTACGGTTAACCAAAGGGGATGGACATGAAACACCGCCAGCAGGGAATGACTGCCATCGGCTTTATCGTTATCGCGAGTCTGGTTGCCATGATCGGTTACGGCGCCATACGGCTGATACCTGTCTATCTGACGCAGATGAAGATCGTGAAGCTGATGAAAGATCTCCAGGATGAGTACGATGGTGCCGGTCCAACGCCGACGAGGCTGATGACCGAAATAGGCAAGCGGCTCGATATCGATGCCGTCGATTATCCAAAGCGCCAGGATTTCATGATCAACAAGACCGATGACGGCTTTAGCGTCGTAGTCGACTATGAGGATGAAGTGCCATATCTGGGCAATCTGTACCTGACCGCCAAGTTCCGCAACAGCGTCGAGATCAGCAGATGAAGCAACCGGCCGACTGGGCCAAAGGCACACTCGGCTACCCGTTTCAGGATGTGCGCCTGCTCGGTCTGGCACTGACCCATCGGAGCGCTTCGGCAGCGCACAATGAGCGCCTTGAATTTCTCGGCGACGCTGTGCTTGGCATGGTGACGGCAGAAGTGCTCTATGCCACATACCCGACCGCAGACGAAGGCACGTTGAGCAGACTTCGTGCCAGGCTGGTACGACGCGAAACGCTGGAGGAAGTTGCTCGCAGCGTTGATCTCGGGCGGCATCTTCAGCTGGGCAGTGGTGAAACGCGTTCGGGTGGTCACCAGCGCGGTTCGATACTCGCGAATGCCCTGGAGGCCGTTATCGGCGCGGTGTTTCTCGATGGTGGCATGACGCCCGCCCGTGAGCTGGTGGTGCGGCTTCTCTCCAGTCACCTTGCAGGGCTTGCAGTGGATGAAGACCTGCGCGATCCCAAAACCCGCCTGCAGGAATTCCTGCAGGGTCAGGGTCAGGCGCTGCCCGTCTATACGGTCGAGCAGGTCAGCGGCTCGGCACACGACCAGCTCTTTGAAGTGGTGTGCCGGCTTGAGGCGCTGGGTCTGACGGTGCGCGGCAAAGGCTCGAGCCGCAGGATTGCCGAGCAGCAGGCGGCTGAGCAGGCGTTGCGTGAGGCGGGCCGGGATGGCTGAAGATTTCCGTACTGGTTTCGTCGCCGTGGTCGGGCGCCCGAATGTGGGCAAGTCCACACTGGTCAACGCCCTGGTCGGTCGCAAGATCAGCATCGTGACGCCGCGTGCACAGACCACCCGGCATGCGATCCTCGGCGTGCTGACGCGTACCGATGCGCAGCTGCTGTTCATCGACACACCGGGACTGCATACCCGCCAGCGCAACATGCTCAACAAGGCGATGAACAAGGCGGCGGACAGCGCAATCGCCGGGGCTGATCTGGTGATGTTCGTCGTCGAGGCCGGGGTCTGGCGGTCAGCAGACGATTACGTACTCGAGCATGTCCGTAAAGCCGGAATTCCTGCACTGCTGGTCGTCAACAAGATGGATTCGGTACGGCCGAAGTCAGCCTTGCTGCCTTATCTCGAGCAGTGTGCCGGCAAGGGCGAGTTCTGCGGCATCATTCCGGTTTCTGCGGCGCGTATCGATAACCTCGACCGCTTGACCGATCTTGCGGTGTCATTCCTGCCAGTCGGGCCGCCGCTGTACCCGCTGGATGCCAGTACCAATCGCAGCATGGAGTTCCGCATCGCCGAGATGGTCCGGGAAAAGCTGCTGCTCGCACTTCGTCAGGAAGTCCCCTACGGACTGGCTGTTGAGGTGCTGATGCTGGAACAGAAGCCGGGCGTGGTGCTCGCCGACGTTGCGATCTGGGCCGACCGCGATTCCCACAAGGGTATCGTGGTTGGCAAGGGCGGTGCGACGATCAAGGAAGTGGGTACCGCTGCGCGACTCGAGCTCGAGGCAATCTTTGGCAGCAAGTTTTATCTGGAGACCCACGTCAAGGTAAAGAGTAACTGGGCAGACAGTGCCCGGGCCTTGCAACAGTTCGGTTTTGAGACGGAAGCGTGAGCGCTGCGACAGCCGAGTTTGAAGCGGCCTTCATCCTGCATGCGAGGCCGTATCAGGAAACCAGCCAGATCCTTGAAGTGCTGGCCAATGAACATGGCCGCGTGGGCATGGTGGCCCGCGGTGCCCGCCGGCCGGCTTCGCGCTGGCGCAGCGTGCTGCAGCCTTTTCAGGCAGTACGGCTGTCCTGGGGTGGCAGGGGCTCGCTGCAGACGCTGCGTGCTGCCGAGGCAACATCACCCGAGGCGTCGCTGCAGGGTATGGCGCTCATGGGTGCTTACTACCTGAATGAGCTGATCCTCAATTTTGTCCGGCGTGGCGATCCGCATCCCGGGCTGTTCATGGCCTATGCACAGGCGCTTGATGAGCTGCGTCTGGGTGGTGATCCCGAGCCGGCCTTGCGTCGCTTCGAGCTGGGTCTCCTGGCGGAGGTCGGTTACGGCCTGAATCTTGACCACGATGTACTCAATGACGTCGCGCTGGATCCGCAGCGTAACTATGAGTACCGCATCGAGCATGGTCCGGTACCTGCGGAGGCCGGCCAGGGGGTCCTCGTCCTGTCCGGCCTCACGCTGCTTGCCATCAGCCGCGGTGAGCTGAGTGATCCCGGTGTACTGCAGTCAGCCAAGCGGCTGTTGCGCGGAGTTCTCGCGCACTATCTGGACGGGCGCACGCTGCGCACCCGTCAGGTGCTGGCTTCAATGCGCCGCACCCCTGTGGTGCCGCAGCCGTCATGAGCATGAGCCCGTCTGCCGCGATGCTCCTCGGTGTCAATGTCGATCACGTCGCGACCCTGCGCCAGGCGCGGGGTACATCGTATCCCGATCCCTGTGAGGCGGCTCTGATGGCAGAGCGGGCCGGTGCCGACAGCATTACCGTCCATCTGCGCGAGGATCGCCGGCATATCCAGGATGCCGACCTCGAGGTTCTGCAGGCGCAGCTGAAGACGCACATGAACCTGGAGCTGGCCGTCTCCGCGGAGATCATTGCGATTGCCTGTCGCATCCGTCCCTCCGACTGCTGCCTGGTTCCGGAGCGGCGCGCCGAGTTGACCACCGAGGGTGGTTTGGATGTGATCACGCATTTCGATGCCGTGGTGGCGGCCTGCCGGCGTCTTGCCGGGGAAGGAATCCGGGCCGGATTGTTCATCGATCCGGAGCTGCGGCAAATCGAGGCGGCAGCCCGCAGCGGTGCGCCGGTGATCGAACTGCACACGGGCGTCTATTCGGGCCTGCCGGATGGTGCGCAACGCGAAAAGGAACTGCAACGGCTGCGTGATGCAGCCCGCGCTGCCATCGCGGCCGGGCTTGAGGTGCACGCAGGGCATGGGCTCAACTATCACAATGTGGGGCCGGTTGCGGCGATACCCGAAATAACCGAACTCAATATCGGCCATGCGATCGTTGCCCAGGCGCTGTACTCCGGTATGTCGGCAGCGGTTGCGGAAATGAAGCAGCTGATCCGCATGGCGCGGTCGCCATGATTTTCGGTATTGGTACCGATATCCTGCGGATTGACCGGATTGCAGCCGCATACGCCCGGTATGGTGAGCGATTCGCGCAGCGTATCCTGATGCCGGAGGAGTTGCCCGGGTTCAGCAGCAGCGGCAATCCGGTGCGTTATCTGGCCATGCGCTTCGCGGCCAAGGAGGCTATCGTCAAGGCCCTGGGCACCGGTTTTGCCAACGGCATGTGGTTGCGTGATACGGGCATCGTGCCGGACGTGCGCGGCAAACCGGAGATCGTGTATTCGGTACGCGGACTGCAGGTCTGTGCAGAACTCGGTGCGGGCGATGGCCACGTTACCCTGTCTGATGAGGCAGGTCTGGTTGTCGCGGTCGCCGTATTGATGAAAGCCTGAGGCGATCATGAAGACGATGGTGTTTGATATCGAGACTGTGCCTGATGTGGAAACCGGCCGGCGCCTGTTCAACCTTGAAGGTTTGCCGGATGCGGAAGTTGCCAAGGCCATGACCTTTCATCGTCTGCAGGAGACCGGCTCGGATTTTCTGCCGCTGCACCTGCAGCGTGTCGTCGCCATCTCGGTGGTCTGGCGGCATCGCGATGGCCTCAAGGCCATGAGCCTCGGCACTGCAGAGAGCAGCGAGCAGGAACTGGTCACGCGTTTTTTTGAAGCCATCGAGCGACATACCCCGGAACTGGTGTCCTGGAACGGCAGCGGATTCGATCTGCCGGTCCTGCACTATCGCTCACTGCTGCACGGTGTACAGGCCCCGCGCTACTGGGAAACCGGCGACAACGAGCAGGCCTTCCGCTACAACAATTATCTGAGCCGCTTTCACTGGCGCCATGTCGATCTGATGGATGTCCTTTCGGCCTTTCAGGGCCGCTCGCGCGCCAGCCTGAATGACATCGCGACCATGCTGGGCCTGCCCGGCAAGCTGGGGTTTTCCGGCGACATGGTCTGGGATCATTATCAGCGCGGTGAAATTGAAGCGATTCGTGACTATTGCGAGACGGATGTGATGAACACCTGGCTGGTGTATCTCCGTTTCCAGTATCTGCGCGGGCAGCTTGATGCGCAGGGACTGGCAGAGGAGTACCAGCGGGTGCGTCGTCTGCTCGATGCTTCCGATGCGCCGCACTGGAAGGCCTTCGCCGAAGCCTGGGTGCAGACAGATTCCGCCGCTGTTACACAGCCGCCTGCCGGGGACTGATCGTCCTGTGGCCAGCATCGCACCGGCGGAAACCGCTGAAGTCCTGGATCTGACCCTCGAAGGTGCAGGGGTTGTCGCCTCGCCTGGAGGCAAGCGGGTGCTGGTGCCGGGTGCGCTGGCCGGTGAGCAGATCAGTTTCAGGCGTGAGCGGCGCCGGCGCAATTTCGACGAGGGTGTGCTGCTCGAGGTATTGCGTCCTTCGGCGCAGCGTGCGGTCCCGGCCTGCGAATATTTTTCCCGCTGTGGCGGCTGCTCGCTTCAGCATCTGGAACCGGCTGCACAGCTGGAGATGAAGCAGGCGGCCCTGCTCGACAGCCTGCAGCGGATCGGCCGGGTTGTGCCGGAACGGATACTGCCGCCCATCAGTGCTTCGGTATGGGGCTACCGTCGGCGGGCTCGGCTTGCCGTGCGTCACGTCGCGAAGAAGGGCCGTGTCCTCGTTGGTTTTCGTGAGCGCGACCAGCCGCGGGTTGTCGACATGCTGTCCTGTGAAACCATGCATCCGGTTGTGAGCTGCCTGTTGCCGGAGCTGTCGGTGCTGATCGGTGCGCTGTCGATCCGCGCGCGGCTGCCGCAGATCGAAGTAACGGTTGCGGACAATGCGACAGCGCTGGTCCTGCGGGTTCTGGATCCACCCGCAGCAGGAGACATGGCCCTGCTGCGCGAATTCGCAGCGACGCATGCGCTGAGAATTTACCTGCAGTCCGGGGGTCCCGATTCCGTAGCCCCGCTCGATCCGCTGCAGCCGGATGAGGAACTCTGCTACGCGATTCCCGGATACGGGCTTTCGCTGCGCTTCGGTCCGGCGGACTTCATTCAGGTACACGCGGAAGTCAATCTGCGCATGATTGACCAGGCCATTGCCCTGCTGGCCCCTGTCGCGACGGACAGGGTGCTCGATCTCTATTGCGGTATAGGCAATTTCACCCTGCCGCTGGCGAAGTGCGCCGCCGAAGTCACCGGCATCGAGGGTGCGAGACCTGCGCTGGAGCGTGCCCGGCAGAATGCGGCCGCTGCGGGGCTTGCCAATACCCGCTTCATTGAGGCTGATCTTGGCGGTGCGGGCGTGGAGGGTGCCTGGACCCGTCAGTCCTTTGAGCTGGTGTTGCTGGATCCACCCCGGACGGGTGCGGCAGAGCTGCTGCCTGCGCTGGCCGGGGTCGGCGCCCGGCGCATCGTTTATGTATCCTGCCATCCGGGGACGCTGGCCCGCGATGCGGGGCTGCTGGTTTCAGCGCATGGCTACCGGCTCGAGGCCGCCGGTGCGATGGACATGTTTCCCCAGACCAGCCATGTTGAATCCATGGCGCTCTTTGTGAAGAACTGATACTCATGGCTCACACTGGCAGTTCCGCGGTGACGATTGAAATCAGCCTCAGGCGCCAGCGGCTGAGCCTGCGTGAGGCGGGCCGTGATCTGGCGACTTATCCTGTTTCCACATCGCGTTACGGGCCGGGAGAGCAGAGTGGCAGCCTGTGTACGCCGCGCGGTCGTCACGTGATCCGCGCGAAGATCGGTGCGGGCCTGCCTGCCGGGGCTGTATTGGAAGGCCGACGTCCCACGGGCGAGATCTGCAGCCCGGCCCTGATCGCGGCACACCCGGAACGTGACTGGATACTGACACGTATCCTGTGGCTGTCCGGATGCGAGCCCGGACGCAACCGCCTTGGATCGGTAGATACCATGCGCCGTTACATCTATATCCACGGCACGCCTGACAGTGAAGTCATGGGCGTGCCCTTCTCGCACGGCTGCATCAGAATGCGCAATGCAGATGTGATGGAATTGTTTTCCACCGTGAAGACCGGAACACCGGTCGATATTGTCCCATGACGCTTGGTCCACTGATGCTCGACGTGGAGGGTCACGCCCTGTCTGCTGCCGAGTGTGATCGGCTGCGTAATCCGCTGGTAGGCGGCGTGATTCTCTTCAGCCGGAATTACGCAGATCCAAACCAGTTACGTGAGCTGGTGGCCGAGATCCGCGCCCTGCGGATGCCGCCACTGCTCATTGCCGTGGACCAGGAAGGTGGACGGATTCAGCGTTTTCGTGACGGCTTCTATGCGCTGCCCTCCCTGCGCTGGCTGGGCCACCAGTACGATCTGGATGCCGCCGAGGGTCGCCGGCTCGCCTGGCAATGTGGCTGGCTGATGGCCGCCGAAGTCCTCGAGTCGGGCGTCGATTTCAGTTTTTCGCCGGTGGTCGATCTCGATTACGGATTGAGCGAAGTGATCGGCGACCGGTCGTTTCACCGTGATCCCGAGATCGTCGCCACGCTGGCTGTCTCGTGGCTGCAGGGCATGCACAAGGCGGGAATGATCGGTGTCGCCAAGCATTTTCCGGGGCATGGCCATGTCGTTGCTGATTCGCATCTGGATCTGCCGGTCGATCACCGAACGCTCCCGGAACTCTATGACGACCTGCTGCCCTATGAGCGGCTGCTGAGCCACGGGCTGAATGCAGTGATGGTCGCTCATGTCCGTTATCCACGTGTCGACGCCGAGGTCGCGAGCCTGTCGCCATACTGGCTTCGGACCGCACTGCGCCGTGACCTGGGTATGCATGGGGCCATCTTTACGGATGATCTCAGCATGCGGGCACTCGCCAGCGAGGGCGAGATGCCCGAGCGCGCGCGGCGTGCGCTCACCGCCGGCGCCGACATGACACTGATCTGCAATGATCCGGTAGCTGCTGATGCCACGCTGGAAGCCCTGCAGGGCTATATCGATCCTGCCGGACAGTCGCGGCTGGTAGCGCTGCGACGCAAGGCCGGCGCGCCGTTGCCTGGTGCCGGGTTGCGCGGATCGGCCGACTGGCGGCAGGCGGTGGCAAGTCTCGACAAGGCGCTGGCCCGACCGGGGCTTGCACTGAGCTGATGGTTCCGCCAGTCGCAGGGGCACGCCTGGTCGCCACGCCCGCAGAGGTTGAAGTGGCGTATCAGAGACTCGCGACAGCCATCCAGCCGGAGCTCGCGGCGGGTGACTGCGTATTGCTCGGCGTATTGCTGGGCGGTGTCGTGCCGCTGGTGCGGGTTGCGGGTTTGCTGCAGGGTGATCTGCTGATCGATGTCTGCCGTGTCGGCCGCTATGGTGATGCGACTCGCGGTGGAATTCCGCAGTGGATCAGTCCGCCCCAAGTCGTGATGCGGGATCAGCATGTCATTCTCATCGACGATATCTTTGACGAAGGGGTTACGCTGGATTTTGTCGCCGCCTGGTGCCGGCAGCAGGGCGCACGCCAGCTCAGCACGGCAGTGCTGGTCCGCAAGCGGCATGAGCGGGTCAGCAGCTCGCTGACACCGGATCATGTCGGACTGGAAGTCGGCGATGAGTATGTGTTTGGCTGCGGCATGGATTTTCGCGGACGCTGGCGACATCTGGATGCAATCTGGGGGTTGCCCGCATAGCCGGGCATGATTTCATGCGACTCGGGATCATCGCTGGATCAGGCACGGCATCGTTTCTGTCAGGCGGCCAGCTGGTCCGGCTGGCCGCTGGTCCATGGGGCGAATGCTCCGGGCCAGTCCGGCGCGTCGTCATTGCCGGTCATGAGGTCCTGCTGATGGCGCGGCATGGAGAGCCGGGGGCGCCAGCGATTGCGCCACATGTCGTGAACTACCGTGCGAATGTCTGGGCTTTCCGCGAGCTGGGCGTCGATCATCTGCTCGGAATCAATACAGTTGGCGGCATCTCTCACCATGCAGCGTGCGGTTCGCTGGTGTTGCCTGACCAGTTGATCGATTACAGCTGGGGGCGTGAGCACACCTATTGCGGTCGCACGGAATTCCCCCTGCAACATGTGGAGTTCACCATGCCGTTCAGCGCCCCACTGCGTGAACAGCTGTCAAGTGCTGCGCATCGGGCTGGTATCAGTCTGAGATCTGTTGGTACTTATGGAGTCACCCAGGGGCCACGGCTGGAGACGGCTGCCGAAATCGATCGCATGGAACGCGATGGCTGCGACCTGGTCGGGATGACCGCGATGCCTGAAGCAGGCCTTGCGCGCGAGCTGGGCATCTCCTATGCCATCTGCTGCGTGGTCGTGAACCAGGCTGCCGGGCGATCGCCATCCGGCGTCGGTATCCATACCGAAATCGCAGCGCATCTGGCAGCGGGTCTGAGCCAGGCCGAAGCGCTGGTGCAGGCCTTCCTGCGCGCCAACTGAGCAGCTAGCGATGGCGTCCGGATGGCGCGTGGTTGCACGTTGCGGTCCCGAGCGAGGAAAAACATCCTGTTTACCCTGTCCGGAGTGATGGTGTTCACAGAAGCGAAATTGCAGTCGACCTAAGATGCCCGTCACGGAGCTGTCAACTGCCAGGGTTGGCGACGGCGGGTTGATAGCCGGATTGTAGATATGTCATTTAACATATTGAAAAAATTGAATAAACATCTGCTAAGACAAGCGCTGGATGCGGTCGCCACGCCGGTACTGATCGTTGACGCTCAGTGCGATGACAAGCTGGTCGTCTACGCAAATCCTGCCGCAGGCCGGGCGCTGGGCCTGCAGGCCAGCGAACTGATCGCGCGGCCGGCATCCAACCTCAGCCTCGAACCCGCTACAGACGAGCGCTGGCAACTGCGGGCCAAAGACGGTTCAGCGCTCACATTGCATCAGGTGCCGTTGTACGCGCAGCCCGGCCAGGCCAGTTACTGGCTGCTGACCGGCGACCCGATAGAGCCGCCCGCTGTCCGGACTTCGGCGCGATCTACCGGCGTTGGCGGTCGAGCAACGGAAGTCCCGTCGCGGATCATTCGCGATGACCGTACCGACGTAACGACAGGCATTCCCGGCCGAACGGCGTTCCTCGAAGTCCAGTACCGCGACTGGCTCATAGCCAGGCAGGAACAAAAGCGGCTCAGCGTCATCGTATTCCGCATAAACGCCCTGGAGAGTTATCAGAAACTTTTCGGCCGTCATGCGACGGAGACCTGCCTGCGCCGGGTAGCGCATGCGATCAGCAATTCACTGCAGCGATCCACGGACTACACCGCGCGTGTGGGCAACGATCGCTTTGCGGTACTGATTTCCGGCGGGGCAGAAGACCGTATTGCACAGTTTGCCGAGCGAATCGCCCAGCGTGTCTGGGATCTCGCCATCCATCATCCACGGGCACAGCCCGCACGCTATGTAACCGTATCTTTTTCCCTGGCTTCGGAAATTCCGCCGGTCAGCGCCGAGGAACCGGGCCTGCTGGAGGATGCGGAGGCCCGCCTCACGCGTGGCCATGAGCCTGAAGAACAATGCAGCTCTTCGCTCGAAACGGGTTGATTCAAGGCCCTTCCTGATTAACGACGCTCCGTAACCGCATCTTTCCGTGCTGCAGGCTTTGTCGCCGGCTTCTCCCGGTTCTCCAGCATTTCCGCTACCAGTCGTTCCACAAAGCTGAAGCGCGCGTTGCTGTCTTCCAGTTCGGCCCGGAAACGCAGCTTCTGCTGCCGGTCGAGCCGGTAGGTCGCGAGTTCATCGCCCAACAGTTTCACCAGCCAGGCCGGGCTCACGGTTGTGGCCGACCCGAACTCCACGAAGCCGCCAGCCGGTCCTGCATCGAGCCGGCGTATTGCCAGCGGCTCGGCGCGCAGACGCAATGCCGTGAGACGGAAAAGGTTGCGCGTTGCTTCCGGCAGTGAGCCGAAGCGATCCACGAGTTCCACCTGCAGTTCGCGCAGGGCCTGATCCGAGCGGGCGCTGGCGATGCGCTTGTAATGCACCAGGCGCAGATGCACGTCTGGCAGGTAGTCATCCGGCAGCAGCGCCGGGAGATGCAGGTTGATCTCGACCGCCGGCGGCAGGGCGCTGTCCAGGCCCGGCTCCAGTCCGCTTTCCAGTGCCTTGATCGTGCGCATGAGCATGTCGTTGTAGAGCTCGAAACCTATTTCCTGGATCTGGCCGCTCTGTTCCTCGCCGAGCAGTTCGCCGGCACCGCGAATCTCCATGTCATGTGTGGCAAGCATGAAGCCGGAGCCCAGGTCTTCCAGTGCGGCAATCGCATCGAGTCGCTTGATGGCATCGGGTTTCAGGGCTTCCCGCGGTGGCGCAAGCAGATAGGCAAATGCCTGGTGATGGGACCGGCCGACCCGGCCGCGCAACTGATGCAGCTGGGCCAGACCAAAACGATCTGCACGGTTGATGATGATGGTGTTCGCCGAGGGTATGTCGATGCCGCTTTCGATGATGGCGGTGCAGACGAGGACATGAAAACGCCGGTGATTGAAGTCGAGCATGATCTGCTCGAGTTCCTGCTCACGCATCTGGCCATGGGCGACCTCGATGCGCGCTTCAGGAACTATCTCGGCAAGCGCAGCAGCGATCTTCTGGATGTCCTCGATGTGATTGTGCACGAAGTACACCTGGCCGCCGCGCTTCAGTTCGCGCAGGCAGGCCTCGCGGATCAGCGGCGCTTCCCAGCGGGTCACAAAGGTCTTGATGCTCAGGCGCGTTTCAGGCGGCGTTGTGATCAGCGACAGGTCCCGCAGCCGTCCCAGCGCCATGTTGAGCGTGCGAGGAATGGGCGTTGCCGTCAGTGTCAGCACATCGGCTTCGGTGCGCAGTGCCTTGAGCCGCTCCTTGTGCCTCACGCCGAAGCGATGTTCCTCATCGACGATGATCAGGCCAAGATTCCTGAAGCGCAGGTCGCCCTGCAGCAGCCGATGTGTGCCGATAACGATATCGACGCTGCCGGATTCGACGCCCTCGATGATCTTGCGGGTTTCCTGGGCCGAGCGGAATCGCGACAGCGCTTCCACCGTATATGGCCAGTCGGCGAAACGGTCGGCGAAATTCTGCTGGTGCTGCTGGGCGAGCAGCGTGGTCGGCACAAGTACCGCGACCTGTTTCCCGGACGAGACAGCGATGAAGGCGGCGCGCAGTGCCACTTCGGTCTTGCCAAAGCCCACATCGCCGCAGACCAGCCGGTCCATCGGGCTGTCGGAGCGCAGGTCCTTGATGACGGCTTCGATGGCAGTCGCCTGGTCTTCGGTCGGCTCAAAGGGAAAAGCAGCGGCGAATGCGGCATAGTCGTTCTGTATCTCCGCGCTGCGAATGCTCTTCCGTGCGGCACGTTGCGCATAGAGTTCGAGCAGTTCGGCCGCGACGTCGCGGATTTTCGCGGCAGCCTTGCGTCTGGCCTTGTCCCACTGGTCGCTGCCCAGGCGGTGCAGCGGCGCTTCTTCCGCGGAGCCACCCGTGTAGCGAGAAATCATGTGCAGGGAAGCCACGGGGACGTGCAGCAGGTCGCCGCCGGCGTATTCAACGGTCAGGAACTCGGTCGGCATCTCGTCGATGGTGATGGTCGTCAGGCCGCGATAACGTCCGACGCCGTGATCGACGTGCACGATCGGTGCGCCGACCAGCAGGTCGGTCAGGTCGCTGAGTATCTGCTCCGGATCACGGACCCGCCGCTGGCGCCGCCGGCTGCGCGTCCGTTCGCCGAACAGTTCGCGTTCGGTGATGACCGCAATGCCGGCACTCTCCAGCAGCAGCCCCTGTTCCAGTGGTGCGACAGCGAGCATGGCGGGCGCCGGACTGGCGAGGAAGGAAGACCAGCCCGCTGTCTCGGTTGCCGGAAGTTTTTCCTGGCGCAGGATGTCGGCCAGCATTTCCCGGCGCCCCGGTGACTCTGCGGCGAACAGCACGCGACCTGCAAATCCGCGCACAAACTCGCCCAGCTGGCGGGTTGGATGTTCCTGTCGCGCATTGATCTGCAGTGAAGGCAGGCTGGTAGCTGCCGCATCACTCCCACTCTCGATCACCAGCGATGGACCACATGCCAGCTGTGCCAGGTGTTCTTCCGGAGGTGCGTTGATCTCATGTGGCGCCAGCG
The DNA here is from genome assembly GCA_024234935.1 of Chromatiales bacterium. Lineage (NCBI taxonomy): Bacteria > Pseudomonadati > Pseudomonadota > Gammaproteobacteria > Chromatiales > Chromatiales bacterium. The sequence continues at coordinate 695,876 of JACKNI010000001.1, read as the reverse complement.
CGGGCCGCTCGGAGTTTTCGCCCGCCTGCGCATGACGCTCGGCAATCTGCTGCCAGGCCGAGCCGAACAGTGTGCCGGGTTCGCCCAGCGAAACAGTCAGGCGTCCGGGCGGCAGGTAATCCCAGAGCAGGGCTGTTTCCTCGAAGAACAGCGGCAGATAGTTCTCGATACCGCCGGGCATGCGTCCTTCTGATACTTCACGATAGATGATCGACCGCGCCGGGTTGCCCTCGAATCGGCGCCGGTAGGCCTGGCGAAACTGCTTGATGGCTTCGGCGTCGACCGGCATTTCACGCGCCGGAAGCGTTTCCAGCGATTGAAGCACGGTGCCCGAGAGTTGGGAGTCGGGATCGAATTCACGCAGGCTTTCGATCTCGTCGTCCAGAAAATCGATACGGACCGGCTGCTCGGAGCCCATCGGATAGAAATCGAGCAGGGAGCCACGTACGGCGAAGTCGCCATGCTCCATGACCTGCGCGACACGCTGATAGCCAGCTGTCTCCAGCTGCAGGCGCAACTGCTCCGGCCGCAGCTTCTGGCCAGCTGCCAGCGAGATGCTGTAGCCGCTGATATAGCGCGTCGGTGCCAGCCGGGGCAGCAGCGTGGAGGCCGCTACGATCAAGGTATTGATCCGGCCCGCCGCGACATCGCGCAACACCATCAGCCGCCGCGAGGTGAGGTCCTGATGGGGGCTGAAGGTATCGTAGGGCAGTACTTCGGTGTCGGGAAATACAGCGAGGCCGGTTGCCGTGCCAAGAAAAAAACGCAGTTCGGCTTCAAGGCTCTCGGCGCGTGCAACGCTCGGCACGATGATCAGCCAGAAGTCGGCGGCCGTCGCGCGCAGGCTGGCGAGTCCGAGTGCTTCGCCGCAGCCAGGCAAGGCCGTCCAGTTCCGGCGGGTGCTGGCCCCGGTCGGCAGTGGCAGTGGCAGTGATAGCAGGCTGGAGTCGGCGGGTGCGCTGTTCATGTCGCGGCTGGCTGCTGGCAAGCTCGCGATTATCCCATAGCATGCGACCCGTACCTGCCGAAGAGCAGATACCGGTCAATGTGACAGGAACAGCGTTCTAGCGCGGAACAGCGTCGATGACGTGCTGGTATTCGAAATACACGACAAACGAGGGATATTCCCAGCGCGTGATCGGCGGCTTTCCAACGGCAGCGGACCGGTTGGTTGGTGCACCCCATCGGGCTTCCACGCTGTCCATGCTGAGGCCGCGAGTTGGTCGTTCGTTGGCGGTGGCCCTGGCGGCTTGCACGCTCTCGATGAGCAGGGTATCTGCGGCGGCAGGGCCCGCGAGCACCAGACTGACTGCCAGACAACTGAGCATCCGGTAGACTGTATTCATAACCATGCTAACCTCTCTGCCAGCTTTCGGTTCTGACTATAACATCCCGTCTGTACTCGGAAAAACCACCTGTTGCGTAGACATGACCCCCGAATTGCGCTATCGCGGTTGCGACCGGCCGCGCCGGTGACGCGCCAGTCCGGGTATCGCGCGTGATACGGCCGGTCGCCCTGTGGATGGCCTTGCGCTATCTGCGCACCCAGCGCGCCAACCAGTTTGCATCCCTCGTGGGCGTGGCTTCGGTGCTTGGTGTGGCGCTGGGGGTGGCGGCGTTGATCGTGGTTCTTTCCGTCATGAACGGCTTTGAAAACGAGCTGCGTTCGCGCCTGGTAAGCATCACCGGGCATGCGGCGGTGCTGACCGGCCGGCAGGGTGACGGGTGGCGTGAACTGCGCGATGACCTCCGCACCTGGCCCGGCATCGTCGCCGCGGCTCCTTATGTCGAACTCGAGGCGATGCTGGCCAATGGCGGTGAACTCGCCGGTGTGGTGATCGAAGGCATGGATCCTGCGCAGAATGCAGCTTTCGCCGATCAGCGTGCCGCCATCTTCGGTGAAGGGCTTGCCGAGCTGCGTCCCGGCACCTTCAATGCGCTGCTGGGCCGTGCACTGGCCATGCGCCTGGGGCTTGCGACCGGCGAACGCGTGCGGGTCATGGTGCCGGTACGTGATGCGGACGGGCGCCTGGTTTCCAGGCTGCGCGAGATCACTGTCGCCGGGGTTTTTGAAATCGGTGTGCGGGACCACGATTCCGTCCGTGTGTTGCTCAATCTGGCAGATGCGGCACAGCTGGCCGGGCTCGGCGACAGGGTGACCGGTGTGCGCCTGGAGATGGCCGACATCTTCGCGGCGCCGGAAATCCTGCGGCGCTGGGAAGCCCATTGGGCCGCCGCTGGCGGGGCAGGGTTTGCGACCACCGACTGGACGCGCGACAACGCCAGTTACTTCCGGGCCGTGCGCATCGAGAAGGTGATGATGACCCTGCTGCTGTCGCTGATCGTGGCCGTAGCCGCCTTCAATATTGTCGCCACGCTGGTGATGATCGTGACGGACAAGCGGCCGGGTATCGCGATTCTGCGCACACTGGGTTTTTCCCGGCGGATGATCATTGCCACATTTGCCTTGCAGGGGCTGCTCATCGGCTGGGTCGGTGTGCTTGCCGGAATCCTGGCTGGCAGCCTGCTGGCCGAAAACATTGCGTCCGTCGTGCCTGCGCTGGAAAACTTTTTTGGCTTCGAGTTCATGCCGGCTGATGTGTACTACCTGACCAGCCTGCCAGTCGATTTGCAGGTCGATGATCTTTTCTGGGTGAGCGTGATCGCGCTGCTGATGACCGCGATTGCAACCATCTATCCGGCCCTGCGCGCCGCATCTGTTGCGCCGGCTGAAGTGCTGCGCTACGAGTAGCTGAGGTCGTACCGGCAATCATGTTGCATCCATTCGAACTCGCCATCGCGCTCCGTCATATCCGTTCGCGCAGCCGGAATCGCTTCATTTCCTTCATTTCGGTGATTTCGATCACGGGCACGGCGCTGGCGGTTGCCGTGCTGATCATGGTGCTGTCGGTGATGAATGGATTCGAGTACGAGGTGCGCAACCGGATCCTGCAGGTCGTCGCCCACGCATCGATTACCGGCCTGGACGGACATATCAGCGACTGGGAATCGCTGACTTCCGTTGCGCTTGCCGACCCGGATGTGCGGGCGGTGGCGCGCTTTGTCGATGGTCAGGCCATGCTGGTCGGCAAGAAGGAAATCCGGGGCGTACAGATTCGCGGCATCGATCCCGCAGCTGAACTCGGCACCTCCGCGCTGGGTGATTTGATGGTAAAAGGCGAACTAACCGCACTCCGGCCAGGCAGCTTCGGTCTCGTGATCGGCCAGACGCTGGCGGAGCAGCTCGATGTGGGGCCGGGGGACGAGCTGATCATGCTGGTATCACAGGGAACAACGACGCCTGCAGGCGTGGTGCCGCGCATGCGCCGATTCACGGTTGTCGGCATCTTCCATGCCGGCATGTATGAGTTCGACCGGTCGCTGGCCTTTCTGAACATCCGGGATGCGCAGCGTCTGCTGCGCTTCGGGAACGATGTGTCTGGCCTGCGCCTGGCGGTCCGGGATCCGCTGCAGGCACCTGCCGTGGTCCGGTCTGTCGCAAATGCCTGGGGCGAGGGCGCCTATATCAGCGACTGGACGCACGAGCACGGCAATTTCTTTCGCTCGATACAGCTGACGAGGTCCATCGTTTTCGTCATCCTTCTGCTGGTCGTGGCCGTCGCTGCTTTCAATATCGTCTCCACGCTGGTCATGGTTGTGCGCGACAAGCGGGGCGAGATCGCCATACTCCGTACGCTGGGCGCATCGCCTGCGGCGATCATGACGGTCTTCGTCTGTCAGGGGGCGATCATCGGTCTCACAGGTACCATCGTCGGGGTGGCCGCAGGTGTGCTCGGTGCGTGGAATGTCAGCTCGATCACAGCGCTGATCGAGCGGATCACGGGTTTCCAGTTTCTTGCGCCGGATGTCTATTTCATCAGCGAGCTGCCAAGCAGGTTGCTGTGGCCAGATGTCTGGCAGGTGGCGGGAATTGCTCTGGTCCTCAGTCTGGTTTCCACGGTCTATCCAGCCTGGCGCGGCGCACTGACCGCACCGGCGGAGGTGTTGCGTTATGAATGACAAGCCGGCTCTTGAGTGTCACGGCCTGACCCGTCGCTTTGTGGAAGGTGGTGTTGTCATCAATGTGCTGAACGGCATCGAGCTGAGCGTTGCGCCGGGCGAACGCATTGCGATAGTGGGCTACTCCGGGGCCGGCAAGACCACCCTGCTGCAGCTGCTGGGTGGCCTGGATACACCGACTGCCGGCGAAGTGCTCGTCAGTGGCCAGAACCTTTCGGCAGTCGATAACGCGCAGCGCGGACTGATCCGTAACCGGCACCTGGGCTTCGTCTACCAGTTCCATCATCTGTTGCCGGAGTTCACGGCGCTGGAAAATGTGGCCATGCCGCTGCTGGTTCGTCGTGACCCGGTCGCCGCGATCCGCGTCCGCGCACGTGAGGTGCTGGAACGTGTCGGACTGGGTGCGCGACTCGATCACCGGCCGGGTGAATTGTCGGGCGGTGAGCGTCAGCGCGTTGCGGTTGCCCGCGCACTCGTCACTGAGCCGGCCGTTGTGCTTGCCGACGAACCGACCGGCAACCTGGACCGCAAGACGGGCGAAACCGTGCTCGAACTGATGCTGAGTCTCAACCGTGAAGTCGGTGCGAGCCTGGTGATTGTGACCCACGAAGCACGCATCGCCGAAAGGATGGGCCGTGTGATGCGGCTGCAGGACGGACGCCTCGACGACATCAGCACCGAGTACCCGCAGCAGGCCTCATGAGTCCTTTGCGCGCTGTGCGATGCGGTTTCGGTATCGCCACAGCGTATTGGCCCGCCAGGCTGCATTGGTCAGGCCATAACCCAGAACAGCGAGCAGCAGGCCGCCGACGATTGCACCGAACCACAGTGGACGCCAGGCGCTGGCCATGAGTTCGCGAAGCTCTGCCCAGGACGAGCCCGCGCTGAAATTACCGGGCGTGACACCGAGCAGATAGTTGCCGAGCATATAGTCGCCGTACAGGATCGGTGCATAGGTCAGGGGGTTGGCAACCCAGATGGCCAGCAGGGCGACCGGCAGATTGGCTCTCAGTAACAGGCCGAGTACAAGCGCGAGTGGCGTATGCCCCGGCATCGGCAGCACAGCGACGAACAGGCCGATTGCCATGGCGCTGCTGATGCTGCGACGGTTGATTGAGAAATAGACCGGGTGGTGGAGCAGCGACCCGAAGGGACGCAAATACCACGGCTGCGCCCCGCGCTTCTCGCGATACGCAACAGATAGTCGCCTTAAAAACTTGCGCGGCATCCCTTACCCTGGATCTGTACTTCCACTGTAGCAGTCGCCCGGCAATCGGCAGTACCCCGGGCCCGCGCATTATCCCGGTTCTGGACGCCTGCGAATATGCTCGCTTCGGCTTTTCTCGCCGTGTTGGCGGCTGTTCTGCTGCTGTTTCAGCAAGAGCTGCCACCGGTCGGCACACTGGCAGCCGCTGCCGCTGCAATCCTTCTTGCAGGCGGCGTGCTGGCTGGCAGACGAGGGTTGCTGCTGGCCGGGCTGGTGGTGCTCGTTGGCGTGCGGGTCGTGCTCAGTATCAGTGCGGTACTTGCCGATCGCCTGCCGCCAGAAAATACCGGCGCGGATCTCGATGTCCGCGGCAGCATATGCGAGTTTCCGCGCCGGCAGGATGACTCGCTGCGCTTTGTGCTCGAAACGCAGGGTTCGGGAGGCGCGATGCGGGTGCCGAAGCGGATGCTGGTCAGCTGGTACGACACTGCGCCGGAGATCTGGCCAGGCGAGGTCTGGCAGTTGCAGATACGTGTGCGGCCACCGCATGGCTCGGCCAATCCGGGTGCCTTCGATTTCGAACGATGGCTTTTCAGTGAAGGCATCGGTGCGACCGGCTGGGTTCGCCCGGGTGGAGCAAACCATCGTCTCGCGGATCAGCGACCGGCTTGTCCGGCGAGCAGTGCCCGGGCTGCTCTGGCGCGCCGGATGGCCGCACCGCTGGCCGGCAGGGCGTCAGCGCCCTATGTGCTGGGGCTCTCGGTTGGCGCCTACCAGGCGCTGGCGACGGAGGAGTGGGAGATGTTGCGCCGCACCGGCACCATACATCTGATTTCGATCTCCGGTTTTCACATCGCACTGGTCGCAGGTCCATTCGCCCTGCTGGGTTTGCTGCTCGGGCGCGGCCTGCTCGCCCTGGGGTTCAGTTGCCGGCCCAGACTGTGGGCAGGCTGGACCGCGGTTTGTGCGGCTGCCGTCTACGGTCTGCTGGCCGGATTCAGCGTGCCGCTGCTGCGCTCGGTCGTGATGCTGATTACCGCCGCCGTTTTGCTGAGTCTTCGTCGCGCTGTCGGCGGGCCGACTGTCCTGGCGACGGTGCTGCTGACAGTGTTGCTGGTCGAGCCCTTTGCGGTACTGGTGCCCGGGTTCTGGCTGTCGTTTGCGGGTGTGGCGATCCTGGCGCTGGTGGCAACCACCAGTGCCCCGGTGCCTGGTCCCGGGCCAAAAGCTGCACAGTCCTTTCGCCGGAGAACAGTCGCGAGCGCCATGAACGCATGCCGCCTGCTGTTGCTGACCCAGATCGCGATGACGATCTGCCTGGCACCGCTGACGCTGATTTTCTTCGGTCAGTTGCCGCTGGCCGGCGCGATTGCAAATCTTGCCGCCGTACCGGCTTTCAGTCTGGTGCTGGTGCCACTGACCCTGTTCGCGGCTGCTGTTGCCGGCTTCAGTCCTGGGGCTTCGGTGCCCCTGCTGCTGCTTGCCGCTGACTGTTTTGATGTCTGGCGCAGCTTTCTCGCCTGGTGCGCCGGGTTGCCCTTCGCGGTCTGGCCTCTGCCGACACCGGGCATGGTGGCACTTGTGCTGGCGGTGCCGGGGGTGGTCTGGTTTCTATGGCCGCGTCCCTGGCCGGCGCGTGGTCTCGGGCCGCTGCTGCTCCTTGGGCTGCTGGGTGGCGCCACGCCAGCCGTCAATGCGGGTAGCCTGCGGATCATGGTGCTGGATGTGGGGCAGGGACTCGCAGTGCTGGCCCAGACCGCAAATCATGCACTCCTCTATGATGCCGGACCGCTGTTCAGAAACGGTGACGCGGGAGACCGTATCGTCGTACCGGTCCTGCAGGCACTGGGCGTGCGGCAGCTTGACCGACTGCTCATTTCCCATGCGGATGCCGACCATCGTGGCGGTGCATGGAGCGTGATCGAGCGCTATCCCGAGGTCCATGTGTCCGGTTCGGCGCCCAGGGGTGGCAGCAGTGAGCCTTGTGCAGCAGGTCAGGGCTGGGACTGGGACGGCGTACATTTCGGGATCCTGCATCCGGTCGCGGGTTCCGGTCCGATGTCTGACAACAATGGCTCCTGCGTGCTGCTGATCAGTGTGTCGGGCGCAAGCGTCCTGTTGCCGGGTGATATTGAAGTGGAAGCCGAGCAGGAACTCCTTGCCCGAGGTGTGAGCGGGCCGGTTGACCTGCTGCTCGCGCCCCACCACGGCAGCCGCTCGTCGTCGTCGCCAGAGTTCGTTGCTGCAACTTCGCCGCACCATGTTGTGTTTGCCACGGGCTTTGCCAACCGCTGGCATTTTCCGGCGCGGGAGGTTGTCGGTCGCTGGCAAGCGGCCGGCGCCTGCCTGCTGAATACGGCAGAGGAGGGCGCCTTGCAGTTTGATCTGTCATTCGCGGGCCGGCTCTCGCTCAGTCATCGACAGCGCGCTGAAGCGGCGGGTGTGTGGCTGACCCGGCCTCCGGCAGAGCAACCCTGCTCCTGAGTCGACAACTGCGTCGTTGCCTGTCCCGGCCAGTGCCTGGCGATGTATAGTTGCGACCAGTTCAGAAAGGTCGTGTGCGCATGCTGGAGATCGTGATATCGGGCGGCTGGGTGATGGTGCCCATCATTCTCTGTTCGATTGTGGCGGCGGCAATCATTCTTGAAAGGTTGTGGACCCTGCAACCTCGACGCGTGGTGCCGCGCAATCTGTCGCGGCAGGTCTGGGAGTGGATCAGCAACAACCAGCTCAACCATCAGCGCATCGAGGAATTGCGTCGCGGCTCTCCGCTCGGCCAGATTCTTGCCGCCGGGCTCGCGAGCCGGCAGCAGGACCGCTCCAGCCTGAAGGAGGTCATTGAAGATACCGGACGGCATGTCGTGCACGAACTGGAGCGCTACCTGAATACGCTCGGTACCATCGCAGCGATATCGCCGCTGCTCGGGTTGCTGGGTACCGTTACCGGGATGATCCGGACATTTTCCGCGCTCACCGCCAATACGGCCGGCGACCCCTCGGCCCTGGCTGGTGGAATTTCAGAAGCACTGATCACCACTGCCGCAGGCCTGATGGTGGCGATTCCCGCGCTGATCGGCTACCGATATCTGCGCGGCCGTGTGGATGCGCTGGTGGTGCAGATGGAAAAGGATGCGATCGGGCTGGTCGCAGCCCTGCAGCGCAAGCAGTACATGGAAGGCCTCGGGCAGTCCAGATGAGGCTGCGCAACAGCACGGCCCGCGATGAGCCGGATCTGAACATGACCTCGCTGATCGACGTGGTGTTGCTGCTGCTGATTTTCTTCATGCTCACCACGACCTTCGTCCGACCATCGCGGATTTCCATCCGGCTTCCCGAGGCCGATGTTGCGTCCACGGTCTCGCCCGAACGTGAGGAACTGGAAATTTCCGTGACCAGTTCGGGCGAGTACCGGGTCAATGGACGGGCCCTCGTGGATTCACGCCCCGAGACGCTGGAGGCCGCCATCCGCACGGTCATGCCGGATGTGGAGAAGCGCCACCTCACGCTGAGCGCTGATGGCCGGGCCAGTCACCAGGCCGTGGTGACGGCGATGGATGTTGCCGGTCGGCTGGGATTTGTCGAGGTCCGGATCACCACCACCCGGGCGCAGCAGGCAGACCAGTAACAGGTGAGTACGCCGGACAGCAATTCGCCAGCCCGCGAGCTGAGCCCCGGTCAGATCTACCGGCGGCTGCTCGGCTACTGCCTTCCGTACTGGAAGGTTTTCATCGTGGCTGCGCTGGGAATGGCGGTGTATGCCGCCACGGATACCGGCTTTGCGTACCTGATCAACAAGCTGATCGCTGCGATAGGCGCGCCACCTTCCACTGAGGGGCCATACCAGGAACTGATCCGTCGCTGGTTGCCGCTCGGCATTCTCGTGCTGTTCCTGGTTCGCGGTACCGGCGAGTTTGCTTCGACCTACGGCATTGGCTGGATCGGCCGCCAGATCATCAAGAAGCTGCGCGGCGAAGTGTTCACCAAGTTCCTTTATCTGCCCACGCGGTTTTTTGACACCACTGTTGCCGGCATGCAGCTTTCCAAGCTGACCTTCAATATCGAACAGGTTGCTGATGCGACTTCAAATGTGGTCACGGTACTCGTCCGCGACAGTCTCACTACGGTCGGCCTGATCGGCTACATGATCTATCTGAGTCCGGTACTCACCGCATTTGTATTTGTCGCGGCACCGGTGCTGGCACTGCTGATCAGAACGCTGGCACGCATGTTTCGCCGCCACAGCACGCGCATCCAGGATTCCATGGGCGATCTGACGCGCATCACGACCGAGGTCTTGCAGAGTCACCGCATCATCAAGATATTCAATGGCCAGGAATACGAAGCGCACCGCTTTGAAGAGGCCAACGAAAAGAACCGCCGGATGAACATGCGGTTGTTCGCAACCAAGGCGATCGGCGACGGGATTACCGTATTCCTTGCTGCCATCGGTCTCGCTGGTGTCGTTTTTGTCGCAACCCAGGATGCCGTACGTGAAGCGCTGAATGTCGGTGACTTCGGTGGTTTTATCGCTGCCCTCTTGTTGTTGATGCGGCCGCTGAAGGCACTGACCAATGTGAATTCAGCCTTGCAGCGCGGAATAGCGGGTGGCGCCAGCGTGTTTCGCCTGCTCGATGAGGGAGGCGAACGTGATACCGGGATGCTGGAGCCGGAGCGGGTCGGCGGCAGGGTCGAGTTCCGGGACGTCAGTTTTGAATACGCCGCCGATCAGGGCAGCGTACTGCGCAACATCAGCCTGATGGTACCTGCCGGCCAGACGCTGGCGATCGTTGGCCGGTCGGGCAGCGGCAAGAGTTCGCTGGTCGGACTGCTGCCGCGTTTTTACGATGCAAGCTCGGGGACCGTGCTCATCGATGATCAGCCGGTTGGTGACTACCGGTTGTCGGCGCTGCGCAACCAGATCAGTCTGGTCAGCCAGGAAGTGGTGCTGTTCAACGACACGATTGCCGGCAATATCGCCTATGGCAGCTGCCAGGATGCGAAGCGTGCAGATATCGAAGCAGCTGCACGCGCTGCCTATGTGGATGAGTTCACGAGTCAGCTGCCCGACGGACTCGACACCTGGGTCGGCGATCGCGGCGTGCTGCTCTCCGGTGGTCAGCGCCAGCGCATCGCAATCGCGCGGGCGCTGCTCAAGAACGCGCCGATCCTGATCCTCGATGAGGCGACCTCGGCGCTTGATACGGAGTCCGAGCGCCGGATCCAGGCAGCCCTCGCACAGCTGATGAAGAACCGCACGACGTTTGTCATCGCCCATCGTCTTTCGACGATCGAAAGTGCGGACCGGATCATCGTCATGTCGGAAGGCAGGATTGTCGAGGCCGGCAGTCATCCCGAGCTGCTGGCGGCGGGAGGCCAATATGCCAATCTGCATCGGCTGCAGTTCCGGGATGACGCAGCCTGACTTGGTCCGGCGGCTGGAATCGCTCTGGCACAGCAGATCGCCGGCGGTCCTGCCGCTGTTGCCGCTGGCGTGGATTTTCGGGTTGGCGGTACAACTGCGTCGCTGGTTCTGGCGATCCGGATTCGGCAAGCCGCAGCGATTGCCGGTACCGGTGATCGTGGTTGGCAATATCACGGTGGGCGGCACGGGAAAGACACCGGTGGTCGATTGGCTGGTACGTGCCTGCGGCACGGCAGGCTTCAGACCCGGCATCGCCAGTCGGGGTTATGGCGGCCAGGCCCGCACTGCACCCTATATGGTGCAGCCCGGCGATGATCCTGCCGAAGTTGGCGATGAGCCCCTGTTGCTGCGCCGGCGGACCGGCGTGCCGGTCTGCATCTGCCCTGACCGCGTTGCTGCCGGACGACGTCTGCTGGAGGAGGGTGTCAACCTGATCATTGCCGACGACGGACTGCAGCACTATCCGCTGGCACGTGATATCGAGATCGCTGTTGTCGATGGCGAGCGACGCTTTGGCAACGGCTGGATGCTGCCGGCCGGACCACTGCGTGAGCCGCGCAGCCGTCTGGCCGAAGTTGATGCGGTATTGCTGAATGGTGGCGAGGCTTTTGCAGGTGGCACCGTGTTTCAGGTTCGGATCAAGGACGCCATCGCGCTGGATGGCAGCGAATGCCGCAGTCTGGCAGCGTTTCGCGGTCAGCGGGTGCGTGCGCTGGCAGGCGTCGGCAACCCGCAGCGGTTTTATTCCCAGCTCGCTGCCGCCGGCATGGAGGTGATTCCTGTGCCGGTGGCCGATCATCAACGCGTGTCACTTGAGGCGCTGTTCAAGGATGAGGACACACCGGTCTTCATGACCGAAAAAGACGCCGTAAAATACCGGCCATTGCCGGGCCGTGCGCTGTGGGTGGTGCCGATGGAAATCGACATGCCCGATGTGTTCCGGGTGTTTATGCTCGCTCGTCTGGCCGAATTGTCCGCATGATCAGGTTGGATTGATGTCGCTTGCAAGATTCAGGGTGGTGATTCCGGCGCGCTACGCGGCATCCCGCTTTCCGGGCAAACTGCTCGCCGATCTGGCGGGTCGTCCGGTGCTGGAGCATGTCTGGCGACAGGCCCGGCGGAGCGGAGCACTGGAGGTGGTGGTCGCCACTGATGATGAACGCATCATGGCGGCGGCGCGGGGCTTTGGTGCCGACGCGGTGCTGACTTCAGCGCTGCATCGCTCGGGAACGGAGCGCGCAGCCGAAGTGGCGGACCTGCGGGGCTGGCCCGATGAAGATCTGGTCGTGAACTGTCAGGGTGATGCACCGCTGCTGCCAGCCGCCAGCATCGATCAGGTTGCCGAACTTCTGGCGCAGCATGCGGGCGCGGCAATCGCGACGCTGTGCACCCGGATTGCGCGAGCGGAGGACTACCGCAGCCCGCATGTGGTCAAGGTGGTCAGTGATGCTGAAGGCCGCGCGCTGTATTTCAGTCGCGCACCGATCCCGGCTGCAGGTCATATGGGCGGCCTGCCCGCGGCGGAGCAGGGTGGCTTTCCGGTGAGCGCCCGGCACATAGGGCTGTATGCTTATCGCATCGGCGCGCTTCGCACGCTGGCTGCGTCCCCGCCGTGCTATATCGAGCAATGCGAGAACCTGGAGCAATTGCGCGCCATGTGGATGGGTCTTGAAATTCGTGTTGTGCAGGCGCTCGAGCCACACGGTCCGGATATCGATACGCCCGAAGATCTCCAGCGCGCGCTGGAGTTCATGGCAGTTGCAGGTAAGGCAGTATGAAATTTCCGTGGAGCAGGCAGTCACCGCCACCTGAAACGTTCCGGGTGCTTTTGGTCTGCATGGGCAACATATGCCGGTCGCCGATGGCGGAAGGCATACTCCGGCAGCGGCTGGCAGAGCGTCAGCTGGCCTTGCCTGTAGAAGTGGATTCGGCTGGTACACATGGCTACCACGAAGGTGCGCCGCCTGATCCGCGTGCGCAGTCTGCGGCGTTGCGTCGTGGTGTGGATATCTCGAAGCTCCGGGCACGACGGGTCGAGTCCGTGGACTTCATCCGCTTCGATCTGTTGCTCGCGATGGATGAGGACAACCGCTCCGCGCTGCTCGAAGTCGCCGCGGAGGAGCATCACGAAAAAGTCCGGCTGCTGCTGGAGTTCAGTCCCGAACAGACATCGCGCAGTGTGCCCGATCCGTATTACGGCGGCAGTCTGGGCTTTGAGCGTGTACTTGATATGGTTGAGGAATCCATGGCCGGGTTGCTCGACGAGCTTGAGCGTCTCAGCGCAGAGAAGGCCCGGTGCCTCGCCGAGCACAATTCCTGACTATCCCGGCGAGCTGGTCACGCCAGTGTTCAGGCTGACGTGACCAGGGCTCCAAGTCGTCAATCGGCCTCGGCTTATGCGTCCCTGTCCGCGTCCGGACGCTCGCTGTCACGGCTGGTCCATACCGTGTGGGTGGTCACACTGCTTGCCGGAGCCGGAGTGCCAGACGCGGATGCAGATGCAGAAGATGTCGGCACAGCTCCAGCTGCAGGAGCCGGCGCCCGCGGCGGTGCAGAAACAGTCACCGGCGGCGGTGCAGGCGCTGGTATCGGAGCAGGTGTAAAGACCTGAGCAGGGGCAGCTGCGGCAGGTGCCGGAGCCGGAGCAGAAGCCTGGGCTGGTGCAGCTACCGGGGCAGGCGCCCCATTTGCAGGCGGTGTCACTTCGACATGCGCTGCCGGCGGTTGGCGGTCCACAGTGCTGTCCACCGCTGCTTTCGGCACCTGTGGTGCTGATGCACTGGCAGCATGATGATCCATGCCGTTGCCGCTTGATTCCGGTGCGGACGCGGGATTGGCGGAACGTGTTTCACCCTGGTTGTCGCGGCCGCTTCCTCCGCGCCGGCGACGACCGCGCCTGGGCCGCTCACTGCCGGCCGCGCCGCCACCACTACGCTGTTGTTCATTCCCGGCACTGCGGCCCTCGGTCTGGCGGTTCTCCCCGCTCACGTTCGCGGCGCGACGGTTATCGTCATCGCGTGGTTCAGGTCGCCGGCTTTCGTTGTTGCGAGGTTCCGCGGCCGCGCGCGCATCCGGTTGGCGGCTGCCGTCCTGACCACGGTTATTGCTGTCGCCGTCACGCTGCTCACGACGCGGGGGGCGGTTGCGCCGCTGGCTGTTGCGGTCGCTGCCGGGCCCACGGGCGCGACCCTGGGCGCGTCCGTCGCTACGGCCACGATGTGCGGATGATTCCGGGCGCGGCCGGCGGTCACCACCACTCCGGTTGCTGCTGTCTGTCTCCACAGGCGGCGGGCTGCTGCCAAACAACCATGTACGCAGACGGGTCAGCAGCCCAGGGCTTGTGGCAACTACGGCAGTCGATTCCCGCGCTATGGGTGCGGGTGCCGGCGCGCCGGGCAGTATGCTTGCGACAGCTGGCGCCTGCGGCTGCGGTTTCGTGACCGCGAGTTCATCGCCCGCCGCAGACTCCTCGGCACCCTGTGCGGCAAGCTGGTAACTGAGCGCCGAGTTTTCCGGCAAAGCGAGCTGATCGTCACGTACCCGGCGGATCGAATAGTTCGGCGTTTCGAGATCCGGATTGGCGACAAGAACGACCTGCAGGTTGTCGCGTGCTTCAATGGCGCGAATCCATTCACGTTTCTCGTTGAGCAGGTAATTGGCCACGGCGACCGGCAGTTGCGCGATGACCCTGGAGGTACGGTCCTTGCGGGTTTCCTCGCCGACCAGGCGAAGTACAGCCAGTGCCAGCGATTCGACACTGCGGATCGAGCCCATGCCGTCACAGCGCGGACAGGGCTGATGGGCTGATTCGCCGAGCGAGGGCCGCAGACGCTGACGCGACATCTCGAGCAGACCGAATCGGGAGATCTTGCCGATCTGCACGCGCGCGCGATCCATGCGCACGGCGTCGCGCAGCCGGTTTTCGACATCCCGCTGGTTGCGCTGCGGTCCCATGTCGATGAAGTCGATGACGATCAGGCCACCGAGGTCACGCAGGCGCAACTGACGCGCGATTTCATCGGCAGCTTCCAGATTGGTGGCAAAGGCGGTTGCTTCGATGTCCCCGCCCTTGGTTGCACGGGCTGAGTTGATGTCGATCGAAACCAGTGCCTCGGTGTGATCGATGACGATACTTCCACCCGAGGGCAGGTCGACGTTGTGGGAAAATGCCGACTCGATCTGGCTCTCGATCTGGAAGCGGGTAAAGAGCGGTACCGGATCGGTGTAGTGGCGCAGCTTGCGTACATTCTGCGGCATGGCCCGCTCGACGAACTGACGGGCTTCCTCATAGGCGCTTTCGTCGTCGATGAGGATCTCGCCCACATCGTTGGCGAGATGGTCGCGCAGGGCGCGGATGATGGCGTTGCTGTCCTGGAAGATCAGGAACGGGGCAGGGCGCGTCACGACCGCCTTCTTGATGGCTTCCCAGATACCCAGCAGGTAGTCCATATCCCACTTGAGTTCTTCGGCCGACCGACCGACGCCGGCGGTCCGGACGATGATGCCCATTTCTTCGGGTACGCCGATCTCGTTGAGCGTTTCCCGCATTTCGTCGCGGTCATCACCGCTCATGCGCCGGGAAACACCGCCGGCCCCGGGGTTGTTTGGCATCAGGACGATGAAACGGCCGGCAAGGCTGATATAGGTGGTCAGCGCGGCGCCCTTGTTGCCACGCTCTTCCTTTTCAACCTGGACGACTATTTCCTGCCCCTCGCGGAGAACGTCGCGGATATTGATGCGTGAACCGGATGCCGGCTCGGCGATGAAGTACTCCCTGGAGATTTCCTTCAGCGGCAGGAAGCCGTGGCGGTCACCGCCATACTCGACGAACGCGGCGTCCAGGCTGGGCTCGACGCGCGTGATCCGGCCTTTGTAGATGTTGGCTTTTTTCTGTTCCCGGGACTGGCTCTCTATATCAAGATCAAACAGGCGCTGGCCATCGACCATCGCTACTCGCAACTCTTCTGCCTGAGTTGCATTGACAAGCATTCTCTTCATAAGCCCTTACATACTCGCAAGTACGCGTGACAGTACCTGGGCTTCCCGGGTGCGAACGGTCTGGCATTGGGGCACACATCCATATTCCGCCGGCTACCGTTCCACCTGAAGTGGTGCGATACCCTGGCGCGGAGTGCCCGGATTCCATTCTGCGGTGATCGACTGCTGTCACTCTTCAGATTCCTGGAATTCTTGCCTGACCGACTCTGGGAGGATCTTGATCCGCACCAGCAGGAGGCCCGCTCGTGGCCCGCCTCAACGCGGGCCGTGGATCTATCGGGGTGTGATACGTCACCGATAGCCCTATCGTTAGATCAGATCGCAATCGGCGACCTTCGCGGGCGAAGACAGCGCTGAGACTTGACAGTCGGCGACGCTTGGCCTAGCAGTGGATTACTATAGCAGCGACTATTCGCCCCAGCAATGCGATATGAGGCTTAAGCCCTTGCCGATACAGGAATTCCCGTGAGCGCTGCTTCCCCCCGGGTGGAGCGCGTCACGGCGACCAGCGAAGAAGCAGGGCGTCGTCTCGACAATTTCCTGCTGACGCGCCTCAAGGGCGTCCCCCGCGCGCACGTTTATCGGCTGATTCGCGGCGGTGAGGTGCGCGTCAACAGTCGCCGCGTTCAGGCCGGATACCGGCTGAGTACCGGCGACGAAGTGCGCATTCCGCCGGTCCGTCAGGCCGATGCCCGCACACCGCTGCCGGCCTCACGTGTGCGCGCCGACTGGATACAGGATTGCGTCATCTATGAGGATCAGGATCTGCTGGTACTCAACAAGCCATCCGGTCTGGCCGTACACGGTGGCAGCGGGATCAGCCTCGGCGCCATAGAACTGCTGCGTGCAGTCCGCGGTCCGCGTGAACGTCTGGAACTCGTGCATCGTCTGGATCGCGATACGAGCGGATGCCTGCTGGTGGCAAAAAGGGCCAGCGCGCTGCGTACGCTGCATGCACAATTCCGGGATGGCAGCATCGACAAGCGTTACCTTGCCCTGCTGATTGGCCGCTGGCCGGGTCGGGCGCGCACCGTCGATGCGCCACTGATCACCGACGAGCGGCGTGGCGGTGAGCGGCACGTACGGGTGGATGCGGCGGGCAAGAGCGCCCTGACCCGCTTTGTGCCGCTGGAGCGTTTTGCTGAAGCAACGCTTACCGAGGTGCATCTGACGACCGGTCGTACGCACCAGATCCGGGTGCATGCCGCGTCCATCGGACACCCGGTTGCCGGCGATGAGCGCTATGGCGTGGCTGACGATCCGGTGGTCGCGAAGTACGGTCTGAAGCGACTCTTTCTGCATGCCCGTTCACTGGCATTCACGAGTCCGCATAACGGGGCGCTGACCATCGATGCGCCGCCCGGAGAGGACCTCACCGCTTCACTGGATCGCATCAGGATGTCGCCAGACCGGGTGGCATCCGGGCAGCACGGGGCAGGTCAACTAGATGATCTGTACGCCACACCGGCGCAGGGCGTCGGCCAGCCAGATCAGCGGTAACCCCTGAATGGCCGTGGGATCGCGACTGTCGATGCTCTCCAGCAGGATCACGCCGCGGCGTTCGGCCTTGAAGCTGCCGGCGCAGTCCAGCGGCTGATCGGCTTCGACATAGCGACGGGCGTCCGTTTCGCTCAGTTTCCGGAACTGCACCCTTGTGGTGTCCAGATGCTCAAGCAGATCGCCGCTCCCGGGGCGGAGAATGCAGACCGCCGTATGGAACTCGACGAGTTTCCCGGAGCATTGCAGTAGCTGGCGGACCGCCCGCTCCACAGAGCCCGGTTTGCCCAGCTTCTTTGTGCCGAGTGCCGCGACCTGGTCGCTGCCAATGACCACGGTCCCCGGCGCACTTGCCGCGCCGGCACTGGCTTTGAGCCGCGCCAGCCGCTGCGCCAGTTGTCCCGGGGGCTCGCCCGGCATGGGGCTTTCGTCGATATCCGGCGTGAAGCACTCAAAAGCGCTGAGCAGCCGGCCCAGCAACTCGCGCCGATAGCGTGACTGGGAAGCCAGGAGGACGCGGGGGCCATGGCCCATATATGGAACTTCCTGATGCAGGTTGAGGCTTGCGGGCCGGATTATGACGCGGGCCTAGCTGCAGATGATTTTGACACACCCGGAGACCGTACCTATCATTGGCGCCGCCATGACAGCCAGGCGTATCGGATCGGTTGAAATTGAGGATCTGGTAGCCCGACAGGCGCAGCTGGATTTCTGTTTTCCGGTCGCTTCCCTGTCGCGTCTGGCGAGCCTTGCGGCTGCAGCGGATGTGCCAGCGACAGTACCGCTGGGTGAACTCCATGCAAGGCTGGCATTTCAGCCGGGTGCAGAAGGATACCCGCAACTGCATCTGATCGTCGGTGGCTCCGTCGTTGTCGCATGCCAGCGGTGTCTGCAGGCACTGGTCTGGCCTGTAGACATTGACCTGTACCTGACCATGGTCCGTACGGATGGCGAGACAGAGGCGCTGGCAGATCCGTTCGATACGCTGCTGGTGAGCGATGGCCTGGTGCCGGATACGGTCGTCGAGGACGAGGTGCTGGCTGCGCTGCCGCTGGCACCACGGCATGCGGAAGGACAGCGTTGCGAGGCTCCCGCCGGATGGGATGCCAAAGGATTGAGTGTCAGTGGCGAGAGGGAGGCCGGTGAGCCGACCCGTCGTCCACTGGCAGGACTGGCGGCTTTGCTTGGACCTAAAGACCAGCAGGGCAATGATTGAACCATCAGGAGATCTGCAATGGCAGTTCAGAAAAGTCGCGTAACTCCGTCGAGAAAGGGCATGCGTCAGTCGCATGACCGGCTGAAGGCGCCGGCCATCTCGACCGAATCGGCCACTGGCGAAACGCATCGTCGGCACCATATCAGCGCCGACGGCTACTATCGCGGCAAGAAGGTCATCGATACGCCGGATGCCGGCGATAACGACTAGTTCAGACGGTACCCGGGACATGCAGGTCGTGCGGCACATGCCGACGGCCTGTATTTCCATGTGGACGGCCTGGCGCGTCCCTCCTTTTTCCGGAGCCATCTGATGGCCGAAGCCGTAACCATCGCTGTTGATGCCATGGGCGGTGATACTGGTGCGCAGATATGCGTTCCGGCATCACTGCAGCTGGTGCGCCGTCGGCCTGGTGTGCGCATTATCCTGGTTGGCCAGCGCGAGGTCATCGAGCCGATCGTCGCCAGTTCGGGCGGCCTCCCTGCTGGCGTGGAGATCGTCGATGCACGGCAGGTGGTGGCCATGGATGAGCCACCCGCTGAATCACTGCGCAAGAAGAAGGACTCGTCGATGCGCATTGCGATCGATCTGGTTCGCGATGGTCGTGCCAACGCCTGTGTAAGCGCTGGCAATACCGGTGCCCTGATGGCCACCGGCCGCTTCGTACTCAAGACGCTGCCCGGTATCGATCGTCCGGCCATCATGGCCCTGCTGCCGACCAGGCACGGTGCCATCTACATGCTCGACCTCGGCGCCAATGCCGACTGTACGGCGGAGCAACTGTTCCAGTTCGCGGTCATGGGCTCGGTTGTTGCCGGCGTTACGGAATCCATCGACCGGCCTCGCATCGGCCTGCTCAATATCGGTGCGGAAGACATCAAGGGTAACGAGATCGTCAAGCAGGCAGCAGGGTTGCTCTCGGCCAGCGTGCTCAACTATGTCGGTTTTGTCGAAGCCGATGCGATCCAGGACGATCGTGCCGACGTGATCGTCTGCGACGGCTTCACCGGCAATGTCGCACTGAAGTCGATGGAGGGAACGGCCAAGCTGATCCGCCATTTTCTCGAGCTTGAATTCCGTGCCGGGCTCTATCGACGTCTCGCCGGCCTGGTGGCATGGCCGGTACTCAAATCGCTGGGGCGCCGGCTGGATCCGCGTCGCTATAATGGCGCAAGTCTGGTTGGCCTGAACGGGATCGTCATCAAGAGTCACGGTGGCGCCGACGTACTGGCCTTTGAACAGGCGATCACTGTTGCCTTGCTGGAGGCCGAGAAGCGCGTGCCAGACCAGATTCGTGAACTGCTGAGCGAGCAGGCGGTATGACGTACTCCCGTATTGCGGGTACCGGGCGCTACCTGCCTGAGCGGGTGGTGACCAATGCCGAGCTTGAGACCCGCGTTGATACCACCGATGAATGGATCCGTTCGCGAACCGGGATCGAGCGACGCCATATTGCCGCCGATGACCAGACCACGGCAGATCTGGCCGAGCAGGCAGCTCTTCAGGCCATGGCTGCGGCTGGCGTCACTGCGGCAGATATCGATTTCATCGTCGTCGGGACCACGACGCCCGACTTTGTGTTTCCGAATGTCGGGTGCCTGATACAGGAGCGGCTCGGTATCCGTGCCTGCCCGGCCTTCAGTGTCGAAGCAGCCTGCAGCGGTTTCATGTATGCCTTGAGTATCGCTGACCGTTTCGTTGCCGGCGGCAGCGCAAAGTGCGCATTGGTGGTCGGGGCGGAGACACTGTCGCGCATCACCGACTGGACGGACCGGAATACCTGTGTGTTGTTCGGTGATGGTGCAGGTGCTGTCATCCTGCAGCCGGCCGACGAGCCTGGCGTCATCGCCTGTCACCTCGGCGCCGACGGGAACTACAAGGATCTGCTCTATCATCCCTATGGTGCCTCGCGGCGCCAGAAACCGGGCGAAACTGCAGGGCCCTACATACACATGAAGGGCAACGAGGTATTCAAGGTCGCGGTCAAGACCCTCGAGGGCATCGTGGAAACGACGCTTGCGGCCAGTGAGCTCAAGCCTTCAGCGATCGACTGGCTGATTCCCCATCAGGCCAACATACGCATCATTCAGGCTACCGCCAGGAGGCTGGAGATGCCCATGGAGAAGGTCGTGCTGACGGTCCAGGACCATGGCAATACCTCCGCAGCTTCTGTGCCCATGGCGCTCGATGTCGCAGTGCGGGACGGCCGAGTCAAGCGCGGCGACCTGTTGCTGCTCGAAGGCTTTGGTGGCGGGTTTACCTGGGGCTCGGCGTTGATCAGGTTCTGATGACCATGACTGACATCTGTCGTTACATCCGCGCGCTGTCCGGGCTTCTCGCCGGCCTGGTTCTGTCTGCCAGTGCCGGTGCCGTTGCGGATGTGAGTACTGAAACCTGGGTGTTGCAGCCGGGGACCCAGCTGGTCGGTGACGTCGGAACTGTAGTCGCGCGCCACGAGGATACCCTGACCGACATCGCACGCGCACATGGCCTGGGCTACGAGGAGATCATCTGGGCCAATCCTGGTACCGATATCTGGTTGCCTGGTGAAGGCACTGTGGTGACGCTGCCAACGCGATTCATATTGCCATCCGCGCGCAGCGGCCTGGTCGTCAATATTGCCGAATACCGGATTTACTATTTTCATCAGGTCGACGGCAAGCCGGGTGTTTCGACGTTTCCGGTCAGCATAGGGCGCATGGACTGGTCGACACCGATAGGTCGCTGGTCCGTGGTTGCGAAACAGAAGGATCCGGCCTGGTATCCGCCGGAGTCGATTCGTAACGAGCATCTGACGGATGGCCGGGGTGTGCTGCAGAAAGTTGTGCCGGCAGGGCCGGATAATCCGCTCGGCCGCTACGCGATGCGCCTCAGCATCAGCGGCTATCTGATTCACGGTACCAACAGGCCAGTCGGTATTGGCATGCAGGTTACTCACGGCTGCATCCGCATGTACCCGGAAGATATTGAGTGGCTGTTTCCGCAGGTGCCGGTTGGTACGCCTGTGACGATCGTCAATCAGCCCTACAAGTTTGGCTGGGCAGGGAATGATCTCTATCTCGAAGCCCATCCTCCCCTCGATGACGACAAGGCAACCCGTGAGCGGGAAATGACCGTCCTGACCGAGGAATATGTGCAGGCTACGCGGGATCGTCCCGCGCGCGTCAACTGGCGCCTGGTCGAGGATGTCTATCGCCGGCATGAGGGCGTTCCCGTTCTGGTCGGCACGGGTATTTCGCCGGGTACCTGAGGACTGCCGCTGATTCCCCTTATGGGTAGACCATCCGGCCACCGAGCCACACCTGGTCTGCCAAAGAGTGGCAGGCAGGGCAGGTGAATCGGGTCAGGTTGAAGGCCGGGGTGACGCCTCTGGCGCCCGATTGTTCATCGCTCTTCGGCTCATCCATGGTGCGCTATCTGCATATCAAACATGCCTTGGCGATGATAGGCCGATAGCCTGGCCTTCTGTCCTGTTTGTGCATTCCTGTGGCAGGGAAAGGGCGGCATCGCCCGATGACGGGCTGCTATGCTGGCTTCACCGGAACGTCTTGCGGTGTGGAGGGAAAGGCAATGTCAGCAGTCAATATTGGTTCGACGATTGCGCCCTGGAGTCGGGCGCTGGCGGTGGTGTATCTGCTCACGGCAAGCCTTGCGGTCTGGTCAGTGGACCTGCCCGGCCTGATAACGGCTGGCAACTGGAGCCTGCAGGGTATGGGGCAACTGGCGCTTGGGCTCTGGGTGTCGGCACTGTTTGTATGTGCTGCCTGGACGGGTCGTGCGCCGCCGGAAGTGCTGTGCAATCCCGCGGTATTGTGGTGCTGGTTGCGGGGCACGCATCCGGAGCGTGCGTCGCCACTGGAGATGGAGCGCCTGCGCCAGCTCAAGCTGAAAGCGGGCCTCTTTACCAGCAGGGGTGAAGCGCGGCGCCTGATTGGCCTGATGGAAGGCCGCATGCCACCGACACTTGAGCAACAACGTGCGCTCGCATTGTATCGACCGGATCGTGCAGTCATGACGCGCACATCGGCCGAGCGCTTCCTGGTGGCACGGTATGACGAAGAGGAGTGGGCTGAGGTACTCGCCTGGGCTGACTGCTGGGCCGAGATCGATGTGGAGATCGAACACCCCGGCTATCCATCGCCTGCCGAGCGTCAGGCTTTCGATGATGCCTATACCGCACTGTATGCACGGGGCATTCACTACCCGCTGCCGGCAGTGTTTCCCGCATTCGATATCGTCAGTGAAACAGCGCGCATGCAACTCGCACTTGAGATGCCGCAGGAGTTGCAGGCGATCCAGCAGAAATTTCTGCGCGAGGGCATTACGCGGCGTGCGCTTGCAGCTGATGAGATCTGGCAGATGATTGCGCCGATGCTCGACATCTGGCGCCGTGAGCCGGATCTCGAGTGGGCGGATACCTTCCTGTTTCTGCTCGCTCGTGACCGGCCCGCAGTGCTTGTCGATCCGTGGGTCGCACGAGAGCTGGTCACTGAGATGGAGGCGTGGCTGAGCGAGGGGATCTGCTGATGCGTCTTTGCTGACATGGGCATGCAGATCAGCCGACATGTTGATCACAAGCATTTCGTGAAAAAAAAGCCGCAGCATCTGCTGCGGCTTTTTCCTGATCGGGCTTCATCAACAGAAGCCCAAACGGAGAGTGGCCAGTATTACTTGGCCTGGCTCCGCTTGAACATGCGGTCGATCTTTTCGTTGGTGGCGTCACAGCAGGACTGCGACTGGTTGGCAGCGTTCAGAGCCTGGTTGGCAGTGCTCTGTGCACCGGAAGCAGTCTTCTTGGCATCGGCAGCAGCGGAGTTGGCTGAGGCAGCTGCATCGGAAGCAGACTTGGCATCGGCGGCAACGCGATCAAGGCGGGCAGAGAGCGCGTCGATGCTGGACGATGAAGCGCAGCCAGCAGCAACGACCATCGCGATGGCCAGAACGCTACCCTGAAAAGCGGATTTCATTTTCATAATATTAGTTCCTCAAACAGCAGATTGAATGGATACACACCCGGAAAGACGATAGTCGCCGAGAGGCAGTAAACCCGCCGTATAGCGGACCCTCGTGCACGGCAATAATGAACGAAGCCGGATTAATTCGCAAACAAATCAGAAACAAGCGACCGGATACCGACGTTGAAGCGTGGCAGGTTTTCGTGGCCGCAATATCGCTTGATTGCGCTGGGGTGTGATTGAGTGTGTACAGTCCTGATACAGGAATTCTGCTGAACTTTGCGTGATGGATTTTCATCCCCAACCCTCACCCCCGAAGGTGATGGAGGGGGGTAAATGACGCTTTCTGACCATAGTCGCAACAGGACTCTGCGGGTCGGCTGTTGCCTGCCGAAAATCTCTGTATATAATCCCAGTACTGTTCATATATACAGGTATAGCCATGCGCGAGCTCACCGCCCGCCAGTCAGAAATTCTCGATTTTATTCAGTCATTTGTGGCTGAAACCGGGATGCCTCCCACGCGTGCCGAGATTGCCCGGAAACTGGGGTTCCGTTCCGTCAATGCTGCTGAAGAGCATCTGCGCGCCTTGCAGCGCAAGGGGGTCATCAGCCTGATTCCGGGTGCCTCGCGCGGGATTCAATTACTGGATACAGACCATGAGGCAGGCTTGCCGCTGATTGGTCGGGTAGCGGCTGGTCAGCCGATGCTGGCCAGTGAGCATGTCGAGGCTCGCTACCAGCTGGATATGGCTCTGTTCAATCCGCGTCCACACTACCTGCTGCGCGTGCATGGCATGAGCATGCGCGATGCCGGCATCCTGGATGGCGACCTGGTTGCCGTATGTCGTCAGCCTGATGTGCGTAATGGCCAGATCGTGGTGGCGCGGATGGATGAAGAGGTGACTGTCAAGCGCTATCGTCAGACCGGCAAAACGGTATACCTGCTGCCGCAGAATCCGGACTACGAAACCATCAAGGTCGATCTCAACGTTCAGCATCTGATCATCGAGGGCGTGGTCGTCGGCGTTATCCGCAACGGAATGTCGACCACAGAGTGAAGTTCCGTGCCCATCGATATTCCTGGTGTTGCGCGCTGGTCTGAATCTGCCGCAGAGGGTCCGCATGCACCTGGCGTCAGCGCTTTTCCATCTTTGCCCAGCGGGTTTCCGGAACTCGATGCAATGCTGGGCGGTGGTTGGCCGACCGGGGGTTTGACCGAACTGCTGATAGAGGCTGGCGCTTCGGCTGAACTCGGTCTGCTCAGTCCGGTGCTGACCCGCCTCACCTGTGGAGATGCCACGGTGGATCCGGCATGGGTCATGCTGATTGCGCCCCCGTGGATTCCCTATGCGCCGGGGCTCTGCTGGCAGGGTCTCGCGCTCTCCAGGGTGCTGGTGATCGATGTACGGCAAGCTGCAGATGCCCTGTGGGCGATGGAAGCAGCGCTCAGGTCGGGCGCCTGCGCTGGCATCATCGCCTGGACTGGTACGGCTGGCCGGGTTGCCCTGCAAAGACTGCATCTGCTGGCAGGCAAGCGGCCGGTCTGGTCTGTACTGATAAGGGCGGCACGCTTTCGTCGCGAACGTTCGCCAGCCATGTTGCGCCTGCAGCTGCATTTGGAGCCCGGTATACAGGCTGCTGTGTGCGTGGAGATATTCAAGAACCGCCTGCGTGCTGCGGGCACCGTCAGGGTCAGCTTGCCATGAGTTCTTTATCGCCACTCTGGTTGTGCGCCTGGCTGCCGGCCGGGCCGCTGGAAGCCGTCACGATGGAGCAGCTGGCTGGCTGGGCTGCAGGGTTTACACCCGTCGTGAGCATCGAGGAAGACCAGGCGCTGCTGCTGGAAATCCGTGGCAGCCTGCAACTGTTTGGTGGTCCGGAAAGGATACGGACCCTGTTGCAGCAGGGATTGCACGCGCGCGGTCATGAACCGGTCATCAGCTGCACGCCGACCGTACGTGGATCGCTGTGGCTGGCCCGTGCGGGCATTGAATGTACGTTGCTGACCCGGGATGAACTGCGTCACCGGTTGTTGCCGGTCTCCGTGGAGCATCTGGCCTGGCCGGCTGCCACAATGAAGATGCTGGCCCAGATGGGCATCAGGACGCTGGGTGAGTGTGCGCGGCTGCCGAGACAGGGGTTTGCACGCAGGTTGGGCCCGGCAAGACTGCATGAACTGGATCAGGGTTTCGGACGCAGTCCCGAGTTGCGGCGACCGCATGTCGTGCCGGAACATTTTGTCGATACGCTGGAATTGCCCGTTGAGACGACATGCGTCGATGCCTTGCTGGCAGGCTTTCAGCGGCTTCTGTCCCGGCTCGGCGAGCGCCTGAAATCACGACAGGCGAGCACAGATACATTGCAGTGTCATCTCCGGCATCCGGATGGCAGCGATACAGAGCTGCATATCCGCCTGTGCAGGCCTGCCGCAAGCGCCGCTGCATTCACCGAAGTGCTGCGTCTGCGCCTGGAGGCTCTCGTATTGCCCGCACCGGTCACGCTGCTGACGCTAAAGGCCAGGTTATCGACAGGCCAGGAAGCAACCGGCAGCGATCTGCTCGGTCGCGAACTGCAGGCTGACAGCGACCTGTCCGGTCTGCTGGAGAGATTGCGCGCCCGGCTTGGTCAGCATGCAGTGCGGGGACTCGCGCTGGTTGATGAATATCGCCCTGAGCGGGCCTGGCGCCCCGTCAGCGATCCGCTGGGCACGAACCGGAAAGTATCGCGACGGCTCCTGGGCCGCAGACCGGTGTGGATACTGCCAGCGCCACAGCTATTGCAACGGGCTGCCGGACAGCCGGTACATGACGGAGCGCTCTGCCTGGAGCGTGGTCCGGAACGCATAGAAACCGGCTGGTGGGACGGAGACGATATACGTCGTGATTACTACGTCGCGCGCAATCGCCGTGGTGCGCGCTTGTGGGTCTACCAGGATCTGCGCAGCGTAGCGAACTGGTATCTGCATGGCATCTTCGGCTGACAGCAATGCTGGCCTCCCGGCATACGCAGAACTGCATTGCATCAGCAACTACAGTTTTCTGCGCGGGGCATCGCATCCGGCTGAACTCGTGGCGCAGGCCGCTGCACTGGGTTACACAGCGCTGGCGCTGACTGATGAATGTTCCGTCGCCGGTATCGTCCGCGCCCATGTCGCCGCCCGCCGGCATGCGATACAGCTCATCATCGGCAGCGAGTTGCGACTGGCCGATGGCCTGCACCTCGTCCTGTTGGTCACTGACCGCGAGGACTATGCGGCGCTCTGTGCGCTGATCACGCGCGGTCGCCGGGCTGCCGTAAAGGGCAGTTACCATCTGTCGCGTTCCGAGCTGGAAGCACTCGGTACAGCCTGCTGCGTGCTGTGGGTGCCTGCTGCAGATCCGCAACTGGCTGATGCCCTCTGGCTGAAGCAGCACTTTGCAGGGCGCGTCTGGCTGGCGGTCGAACTGCATGCCGGCGATGACGATCATCGCCGTGCCCGGCAGCTGGCTGAACTGGCCGCCGTTGCCGGCATACCTGCGGTTGCTGCCGGCGATGTGCATATGCACGTGCGCGGCCGGCGTGCGTTGCAGGACACGCTCACTGCAATTCGCAACAGGCAGCCGCTGGGCAGCGGCAGTCACATCCTTTATCAGAATGGCGAACGGCATCTGCGCAGCCGTGCCGCGCTTGCACGGATCTATCCGGCAGAGCTGCTGGGCAATACGCTGGAGATTGCCCGTCGCTGCAGTTTTTCCCTGGATGAGCTGCGTTACCAGTATCCGCAGGAACTGGTGCCGGCAGGCCACACGCCTGCCAGCTATCTGCATTCACGCGTGATGGCAGGACTGCAGGAACGCTGGCCGGGCGGGGTATCCGAACAGGTCATGCAGCTCGTGAAGCATGAACTGAAACTGATCACGGAACTCCGTTACGAAGCCTATTTCCTGACCGTCGACGACATCGTGCGCTTCGCACGCGGTCGCGGCATCCTCTGCCAGGGGCGCGGGTCGGCAGCGAACTCCGCTGTGTGTTTCTGTCTGGGCATCACGGCAGTCGATCCGGCCCGCATGTCGATGCTCTTCGAGCGATTCATTTCCCGTGAGCGGAATGAACCGCCGGATATAGACGTGGATTTCGAGCATGAGCGACGCGAAGAAGTCATCCAGTACATATATGCCAAATATGGTCGCGACCGGGCAGCGCTGACGGCGACGGTGATCAGCTACTCGCCGCGCAGTGCGATCCGTGATGTAGGTCGTGCGTTGGGGCTGTCGGCTGGACAGGCCGGAAAAATCGCCCGCTCCGTACAGTGGTGGGATGGTCATGCCGTACAGCCGGAACGGTTTGTCGAGGCAGGGCTGGACCCGGCCAGCCCGGTCATGCATCGGCTCATCAGCCTGGTCGCGGAGCTGCAAGGCTTTCCACGTCATCTTTCCCAGCATGTCGGCGGCTTCGTGATTTCCGGCGAGCCGCTGTCGAGACTCGTACCCGTCGAAAATGCAGCCATGGCCGGGCGTACGGTTATTCAGTGGGACAAGAATGACCTCGACGAACTCGGCCTGCTCAAGGTGGATATCCTCGCTCTGGGCATGCTTTCGGCGATCCGGCGGAGCTTTGCGCTGATCCGGGACTATTCCGGTCGGGAACTCAGTCTGCGCACAGTGCCGGCTGAAGATCCGGCGGTCTACGCGATGCTCTGTCGCGCCGACACGATGGGCGTGTTCCAGATCGAGTCGCGGGCCCAGATGGCGATGCTGCCGCGGCTCCGGCCGCGCTGTTACTACGATCTGGTGATCGAAGTGGCTTTGGTGCGTCCCGGGCCGATCCAGGGCGATATGGTTCATCCCTATCTGCGCCGGCGGAATGGTGAAGAACCGGTCAGCTATCCCGGACCTGAGGTCCGGCAGGTGCTGGAGCGGACGCTCGGTGTGCCCATCTTCCAGGAGCAGGTCATGCAGCTGGCGGTCGTCGCAGCGGGCTTTACGCCCGGCGAAGCCGACCAGTTGCGTCGCGCGATGGCAACCTGGCAACGGCGGGGTGGTCTGGAGTCTTTCGAGGAACGGCTCATTGCCGGCATGCGTGAGCGGCATTACACGCCGGAATTTGCACAGCAGATCTGCAAACAGATCCGCGGTTTCGGCGAGTATGGTTTTCCCGAGTCACACGCGGCAAGTTTTGCCCTGCTGGTTTATGTATCT
Organism: Chromatiales bacterium; assembly: GCA_024234935.1. Taxonomy (NCBI): domain Bacteria; kingdom Pseudomonadati; phylum Pseudomonadota; class Gammaproteobacteria; order Chromatiales; species Chromatiales bacterium. The sequence goes on along the minus strand of JACKNI010000001.1, from coordinate 667,382 downwards.
GCCTGGCTCAAGGCGCACGAACCGGCTGCATTCAGCTGCGCACTGCTGAACAGCCAGCCGATGGGGTTCTATGCGCCGGCACAACTGGTCCGGAATGCCCGGCGCAGCGGTATCGAGGTCCGGCCGGTGGATGTGAATAGCAGTCAGTGGGATTGCACGCTGGAGGGCCGGTCAGCCGGTCAGCCGGCATTGCGCCTCGGGCTGCGTCTGACCGGCGGGTTGAGCCGGGATGCCGCTGCGCGCCTGCTGGAGGCGCGCGGGCAGCAGGCCTTTGCCGACGTAGAGGACCTGCAGGTGCGGAGCAGCCTGCAGCAGCATGAACTCGGCGCCCTGGCTGCAGCCGGAGCACTGGCAGGCATTGCCGGTCACCGTTACCGGGCGCGCTGGGAAGTGGCCGGTGCGGAGCCCATGCTGCCCTTGTTTCCCGTGTCGGGAGTGGCAGAGGGGATTCCCCTGTTGCGGCCGCCGACCGAGGCGGAGGACATCAGCGGAGACTATGCAAGCATGGGACTCAGCCTCGGCCGTCATCCGTTGGCCCTGCTGCGCAGCGAGCTGCAGCGACAGGGCTTTGTGACAGCCGAAGATCTCCGTGACATGACGGAGCATGATCCGGTACGGATTGCCGGTCTGGTGATCACACGCCAGAGACCTGGCAGTGCCGGTGGCGTGATTTTTGTAACGCTGGAAGATGAAACCGGCTATGTGAATCTGATCGTCTGGCCGCAGGTTGCAGAACGGCAACGCCGGGCTCTGCTCGGTTCACGCCTGCTGGCTGTCCGGGGGCGGATACAGCGTCAGGGCGATGTGTTGCATGTCATCGTATCCCGGGCCGAGGATCGCAGCGCTGCGCTCGGTACCCTGACCGTCCACAGTCGCGATTTCGCCTGACGCAGAAAGCCCGCCGGTCCGCGGCTAATCGACGACCTTGAAATCGTCGAAGTCCTCGATTTCCCGTGCCACGCGACGGCGCTCGAGAAAGTCCTCGAGTTTGCGCCGGGCAGAAATCATGTCGGGCTTGCTCACGAAGCGGGACTCTGCTTCCAGCTCGGCAATGAGGCCTTCCACATTGATCTCCACCGAAGGCTCACCGATGTTGTCGCCGATGAGAGTGTCGTCCGAATCTCCGGCATCAGCGTCGGCTTCGAGCTCATCCAGTTCGTCCACAGTCTCCGGTGGCGGCTCTTTGGGGAAAACCTTTTCCGGCACTTTCTGCACGACAGCTTTGCGGCCCATGCGAACTTCCTTATGTTCAAAGCGCACGCCGTTTTTATAATGACGCAACTGCGGTCTGGCAATAGCAGTTTCCCTGATTTGTGAACTGATACCGCTGCCGGTTCGCAGCAGCCGCTAAACCGCCGTCACCTGACCAGCTGGTTGAGTTCAAAGATCGGCAGCAGGATTGCCAGCACGATGACCAGAACGATCACGCCCATGCCGACGATCAGGGCCGGCTCGAGGATCCCGAGCAGGGCGGCTATCAGCCCGTCCATTTCCCGTTCCTGGTTCAATGCGGCCCGGGTCAGCATCATCTCCAGTTCGCCGCTGGCTTCGCCACTGGAGATCAGGTGGATACAGATGGGCGGGAAATAACCTGCCACGGCCAGCGACTTGCCGATCGGCGCACCCTCGCGAACCCTGTCGGCAGCCGCTTCAACGGCCTCGCGCATCGGCACGCTGGTCACGACTTCGGCGGCAATGCGCAGCCCTTCGAGTACCGGTACACCACTGCCGCTCAGAATGCTGAGCGTGCGGGTAAAGCGTGCCGTGTTGGAACCACGGACCAGCTTGGCGACCAGCGGCAGGCGCAGCAGCAACAGATCGAAGCGCCGCCTCGGGCCAGGTTGGCGCAACGCGCGGCGTATGCCAAAGCTGGCGGCAACGATCGCCAGCAGCAGCAAGACACCGTAGTGACGCAGGAAATCGCTGATGGCAATCAGCATGACCGTGAGCCCGGGCAGATCCCGGCCGGTATTGGCAAAGACGCCCACGACCTTGGGTACAACGTAAACAAGCATGCCGCTGACAATCAGCAGTGCGAGACAGGACAGCACGACCGGATAGATCATGGCGTGCTGCACCTTCTGTCGCAGCACCTGCCGGCTCTCCGTGTAGTCGGCAAGCCGCTCGAGCACGGCATCCAGGTGTCCGGACTGCTCACCTGCCGCAACGGTGGCCCGATAGATCTCCGGGAAGGCCTGCGGAAAATCGCCGAATCCATCGGCCAGGGTGTGTCCCTCCATCACCCGTGAGCGGACGCCGAGCAGGATGCTCTTCACCCGCGGTGATTCGGTCTGCTCGGAAACCGCGAGCAGCGCCTCTTCCAGCGGCAGCGAGGAATGCACGAGTGTCGCGAGTTGCCGGGTAATGAGCGCAAGATCGGCCGCCGACATGCTTCGGCGGAAGCTGAATGATTTCTGCCGCGAGGCTTCCTGTCTCGCGACCTCTGATACCTCGATTGGCAGCAGCTGCTTTTCACGCAGCAGCTGGCGTACCTGCCGGGCCGTATCGCCTTCGAGTATGCCCCGGCGTTCCTTTCCAGCCGCATCGACCGCGGTATATTCAAATGCGCCCATCAGTCAGAACGGGTAACGCGCAGCACCTCTTCGAGCGTGGTGATGCCGGCAAGCGCCTTGCGCAGGCCGTCGTCACGGATGCTGGGGCTGCGGGTGCGTGCATAGCGCTCCAGCTGTTGCTCGCTGGCGCCATCGTGAATCATGGTCCGGAGTTCGTCGTCGATGGTCACGAGTTCGTAAATGCCGGTGCGTCCCCGGTAGCCCGGGCTGCCGGCCAGCACGGCCGCTTCGTCCGGATGGTAGAGCAGGGGGGGGTGTGCCGGATCGATGCCCAGCGTGCGGCACTCATATTCACGAGCGGTATAGGCGACCCTGGTGGCCGGGTCGAGCACGCGTACCAGCCGCTGTGCCAGTACGCCGATCAGGCTGGATGAGAGCAGGAAAGGCTCGACGCCCATGTCGCGCAGCCGGGTCACGGCGCCGACAGCTGTATTTGTGTGGAGGGTAGACAGCACGAGATGGCCGGTCAGACTCGCCTGTACGGCGATCTCAGCGGTCTCAAGGTCGCGAATCTCGCCGACCATCACCACATCAGGATCCTGGCGCAGGATGGCGCGCAGGCCGCGGGCAAAGGTCATCTCGACCTTGGTGTTGACTTGCGACTGACCGATGCCGTCGATGTAGTACTCGATCGGATCCTCGACCGTCATGATGTTGCGCGTGTCGTCGTTGATCCGCTCCAGCGCCGCATAGAGGGTGGTTGTCTTGCCGGAACCGGTCGGGCCGGTGACGAGAATGATGCCGTGCGGTTTGTGGATCAGTTCGTCGACGACGCCCTTGGAGTCGGCGTCCATGCCCAGGCCTTCGAGCTCGAGACGGCCGGCATGCTTGTCGAGCAGACGTAGCACGACCCGCTCACCGTGTCCGGACGGCATTGTGGAAACGCGAACGTCGACCGCCCGGCCGGCGATGCGCAGTGAGAAACGTCCGTCCTGCGGCAGTCGCTTCTCGGCAATATCGAGCTTGGACATGACCTTGATGCGCGACACCACCAGCGGGGCCACCGCGCGCCTGGACTGCAGTACCTCGCGCAGGACGCCGTCAATACGGAAGCGCACGACCAGCCGGTTCTCGAAGGGTTCGATGTGTATATCCGATGCGTTGTCCTTTACCGCCGAGGTCAGGAGTGCATTGATCAGCCGGATGATTGGCGCATCGTCGTCGCTTTCGAGCAGGTCGGAAGGTTCAGGCAGTTCCTGGGCGACTCGAAACAGGTCCGTGTCTTCGCCGAGTCCATCCACCATTTGCATGGTCGTATTCGATTCGCGTTCGTAAGTCTGCTGCAGTTGCCGGTCAAACTCGTCCGCTGCGACCACCTTGAGACAGAGCGGTGCGTCGATGAAACGGCGCACTTCAGACACTGTGGCAAGGCGCACACCTTGCCGCACCAGCAGCAGTGGGCGGCCATTCTCGAATCCGTTGATCAGTACCCCGTGGCGTTTGGCAAAGGCAAACGGCAGTAGCTGGCTGCGCGGGTCGCCCTGGGCGACAGCATGTGGTGCAATCGGCGCGTCGCCGACGATGATTTCCAACTCCGGCTCGGCGCTGGCCCGTTCAGGTATCGCCGGGTTCACCGGTTTCTCCCTGAGGGGCCTCACGAAGATCAATGACTGGCGGTTCTGTACCGGCGGCCGGCGGCTCGACGGCCGGCATCTCGGGCAGCACGGCACGGGGCGTCCGCGGCATCAGCCGTACATTCTTCGGCCGGGTCAGCAATTGCTGATCGCGTATGTAGTTGTACTTGGTGTTGGTTTCAAAGGCAGCCTGAACGTTGTCGCGCAGAATCGTGGGCTTGATGAACACCATCAGGTTGGTCTTTGTCTTGGTGGTTTCGTTGTTGCGGAACAGTGCGCCGAGCAGCGGGATGCGACCGAGGATGGGTACGCGCTGTTGCTTTTCACTGACCTGGTCCTGGATCAGGCCGCCGAGTACCAGTGTTGCGCCGTCCTGAACGATGACGGTCGTATTGATGGAGCGGTTGCTGGTGATCAGGTCTACTGCGGCACTGCTGGGCAGGAGTGAGGAAATCTCCTGGGCGATTTTCAGGCGAACCGCATCGCCTTCATTGATCTGCGGTGTGAGCTTCAGCGACAAGCCAACCTGTTCACGCTGGATTGTCTGGAAGGGATTTACCGTGTTCGTGCTGGTGCCGCCGGTACCGCCGTTGGTGTAACTGCCAGTCACGAACGGCACTTCCTGGCCAACCTTGATCTCGGCCTCCTCATTGTCGAGCGTCACCAGAACCGGTGTGCCGATGATGTTGGAAGTGCCATCGGATTCGAGCGCCTCGAGAAGGGCAACAAAACTGACGCCGGAATCCCGAAGCCGGCCGACGCCGAGAGTAAGGCCGTCGCCGATAAGAGACGCCGGGCTGGTCGTGCTGGTCCCGCTGCCGAGCAGCGCGCCGGCTACGCCTGTGACGCCCGTGGTTCCGGGGAACTTGGTGAGCCCCACTGCATTGTCGAGGTTGGCGTTGCCCACAGCCCAGGTGACACCGAGTTCAGCGGCGCGGTCTGAAGTCACTTCGACAATGACCGCTTCGACCAGCACCTGTGCACGCCGGATATCCAGCTTGTCGATGATCGCCATCATCGACTTCATGATCTTCGGCGGGGCGGTGATGATGAGCGCATTCGTCGAGTCGTCGGCCCAGATGCCGATTTCACCGCGCTGGGCCGGTGGAGCGGCATCCTTGCCAGCCGCTGCCTGGGCGCCGGTACCCGAGTACTGGCTCTGCAGCTTGGTTGCCAGATCTGTGGCGTTGGTATAACGCAGATAGCGGACCTGTGTATCGCCACCTTCTTCCAGCGGGGTATCGAGGTGAGTGATCAGTGCACGGTAGCGGAGCCGGTCGTCAGTGGCACCTGTGATGAGCACGCTGTTGGTACGTTCATCAGCGACCACGGTGATGCGCGGCCCGCCGGCGCCTTCGCCCGCCTGTGCGCCCTGGTTAAGAGCTGTGACCAGCTTGACGATCTCCGTTGCCGAAGCGTGCTCCAGACGGATGACTTCGTAGTCCTGATCGGCGGCCTGGTCGATGCGCGCGATGATACGGGCCATGCGGTCCACGTTGGAAGCGCGGTCGCTGATGATCAGCAGGTTGGAGGGCGGGTGTGCGGCGAGATGACCGTATTGCGGAATCAGCGGGCGCAGTATCGGCACCAACTGGGCAGCCGCGACGTTCTGTACGGCGATAACGCGCGTCACGATGTCATCGGGCCGCCGGCCGCCGCCGCTTTCAAGTTCCGCACCGGGCATCTGCCTGGCATTGGCATCAGGAAGGATCTTGATGACATCGCCAGCCGGCACGGCCACAAAGCCATAGACGGAAAGTATGGACAAAAACGCTTCGTAAAAGGCATCGGGACTCATCGGTGCCACCGACAGCATGGTGACCTGTGCCTTGACCCGCGGGTCGAGAATGAAGTTCTTGCCCGTGACCTCACCGACTGCCTCGATGACCTGACGGATGTCGGCGTCCTTGTAGTTGGGGGTAATGGTGGTACCGGTTGCCGCGTGCAGCTGAGCGGTGCCCGAGAGGCAGAGAAGCAGCGCCAGGACAGCGGACAACGGGCGGCGGGCGGCTGAATACTTGTTGTACATCACTGGGTGGCTCCGCCGGCCGGACTGACCTGATCCATGTTCAGCGACAGAACCTGGGGCTGGCCGTCGCGTTCCAGCGTGACTGTTACCTGGGTTGCACCGCCAAGACTGCGGAACACTTCAGTTCCCTGGGCCGGATTATTCAAGACTACACCATTGATTTCTGTGATGAGATCGCCGGCCCGCAGGCCAAGCGCCGCAAACTGCTGGCGGTTGGGTCCGGGGTAGATGCGATAGCCTTTCAGCTGGCCGTTCGGCATGAAGGGCTGCGGCCGAATCACCTCCAGAAACCCCGCCGTGTTCTGCGCCACAAACTCCTCGACATCGGCCTGTACGGCCGGGAAGCGCGCAGCGCCAGGTGCCGGAGCAGGGGTGGGTCTGCTGCCGGTGCTGCCGGAGGCCCGCGGCAAGCGCAGCACCTCGAGCTGCCCGGCGCGGCTCAGGATGACCAGGTCCGGCTGGATCTTCTGCAGCGTCGCACCGCCGGGCAAGGGCATCCCGGCGAAGTAAACTTTCTCGGTACCGCCGCTGTCAGCGATGATCGCGTGGGCCACTTTGGGGTTGTCGGCTGTAACCGTGGCGCGCAATTGAAGGCTGAGGCCCGTATCGGGTGCGGTAAGTGCCGCATCGCCGCTGATCGATGGTGTGTCGTGTGAGACTTCGCCGAACAGGTGGGCGGCACCAATGCTGGCGTAGTCGCTCTGGCTGGTTGCCAACGGCGATGCCGACTGCAACTGGGCCGGCGGCTGCCAGGGAGGGCTTTCAGCCACCGGATAGAACGACCAGATCAAGCGGGCCAGGTAATAGCCGAGCAGCAGTACAGCAAGGAAGGACACCCACACGGGCAGGCGCTCGATGGTCAGCGCGGTGAACTGTGCCGGACTTTGACCGCTCCAACGACTGAGTGTCGCCTGTATGTTTACCATGTTGCCTGGTCCGGCCCGTTCCGGGTCATGGAATGAATCGGGACAGCGACAAAAAGCCCCGTAAAGTCATGGAGATTGAGCATAATCTTTTACTGTGCGGGGAGTACGCAAATAAAGCAACTGTCTGGTCCGCGGATTGCGACCGGATTGGCGTCGTGCCGCAGTGCTTTAGTGGGCCTCGTCGCGGAAATCCGCTGTACTGGCCGCGTGCGAATAAAGCGGTATCCTGAACACTCAAGGTTTCGGTGAGAAAGACGACTTCAACGATGAATGACCCTGGTGACAATGACTCTGGCGACAAGGACTTCGGGCGACGGGCGGATGATGGACGCGGGCTCGCCGTCGAAGAGGCGCGGCCCAAGGTCAAGCGACCACCCCTGTACAGGGTGTTGCTGCTGAACGATGACTACACGCCGATGGAATTTGTAGTAGATGTGCTGGAGCGAATTTTTGCGATGGACCGCGAGAAGGCCACCCGGGTCATGCTGGAGGTTCATACGCGAGGCAAGGGAGTCTGTGGTGTATTCACTTACGAGATCGCGGAGACCAAGGTTGCACAGGTTGGTGCCTACGCCCAGCAGAATCAGCATCCGCTACTGTGCACGCTGGAGGAGACCTGAAGCATCATGTTGAGCAATGAACTCGAAGTCTGTCTGAACGAGGCTTTCCAGCAGGCCCGTACGCGCCGTCACGAGTACATGACCGTTGAGCATCTTCTGCTCGCGGTGGCGGCGGTTCCTTCTGTCAGCGAGATCCTCAAGGGCTGTGGTGCCGACATGGCGCGGCTGTGCCGCGATCTGGAACAGTTCATTGAGGAGTCGACTCCGCGGATAGCCGAAGGCAGCGATCTGGATGTACAGCCGACTCTGGGCTTTCAGCGTGTACTGCAGCGCGCAGTGTTTCATGTGCAGTCCAGCGGCAAGAAGGAAGTGCGGGGCGAGAATATTCTCGTCGCGATATTTGGCGAGAAGCAGTCGCACGCGGTTTATCTGCTGGGACTCCAGGAAGTCACCCGTCTGGATATCGTCAATTTCATATCCCATGGCCTGTCGAAGTTGCGCGAGGATCAGGCCCAGCCCAGGAACCCGTCGCCGGATGGCGATGATCCGGAAGGCGAGGGTACTGCGCTTGACAACTACACAACCAATCTCAACCGCCGCGCACGGGAAGGCAAGATCGATCCGCTGATCGGCCGGGAAGTTGAAATCGAACGCACCATCCAGGTCCTTTGCCGGCGCCGCAAGAACAATCCGCTCTATGTCGGTGAGGCCGGCGTGGGCAAGACAGCCATTGCCGAGGGTCTGGCGAAGATGATCGTCGACGGCCAGGTGCCCGAGGTGCTGTCCGGCTGCACGATCTATGCACTCGACATGGGTGCGTTGCTGGCCGGTACCAAGTATCGGGGTGATTTCGAAAAGCGCTTCAAGGCGGTCATCAAGGATCTCGCCAAGGACCCCGGCGCGATCCTGTTTATCGATGAGGTGCACACGGTCATCGGGGCTGGCGCAGCCTCCGGGGGTGTGCTGGATGCCTCCAACCTGATCAAGCCGGTGCTCTCAAGTGGCGAGCTCCGCTGCATCGGTTCCACCACCTACCGTGAATATCGCGGAGTGTTCGAGAAGGATCACGCGCTGGCGCGCAGGTTCCAGAAAATCGATATCGTCGAGCCGACGGTGCCGCAGAGCATAGAGATCCTGCAGGGGCTCAAGTCCCGCTTCGAGGAACATCACAAGGTCAGCTATACGGATGAGGCCATCGTCGCAGCAGTCGAGCTGTCAGCCCGATTCATCAACGAGCGGCAGCTGCCGGACAAGGCGATCGACGTCATCGACGAGGCTGGAGCGAGTGTCCGCCTGGAGCCTGCGGCGACCCGCACCAGCGTAGTGGATGTGCCCCAGGTCGAGAACGTCATTGCCAAGATGGCGCGTATCCCGCCAAAGAATGTTTCCGCATCCGATCGCGATCAGCTGCGCAATCTCGAACGCGACCTAAAGCTCGTGATCTTCGGTCAGGACAATGCGGTTACCGCGCTGGCGTCGGCCATCAAGCTCGCTCGCTCGGGGCTTCGTGAACCGGAAAAGCCGGTCGGCGCATTCCTGTTTGCCGGGCCAACCGGTGTAGGCAAGACCGAAGTCACGCGGCAGCTTGCGCACTGTCTGGGGATCGAGCTGATCCGTTTCGATATGTCGGAGTATATGGAGCGCCATACCGTTTCACGGCTGATTGGTGCACCGCCCGGATATGTCGGTTTCGATCAGGGTGGCTTGCTCACCGAGGCTATCAACAAACATCCACACGCTGTGCTGTTGCTCGACGAAATCGAAAAGGCACATCCCGAGGTGTTCAATCTGCTGTTGCAGGTCATGGATCACGGCACGCTGACCGACAACAACGGGCGAAAGGCGGATTTCCGCAACGTGACCCTGGTGATGACCACCAATGCCGGCGCGCAGGAGATGAGCCGGCCGTCGATGGGCTTCACAAACCAGGACAACAGCACCGATGGCATGTCGATCATCAATCGGATGTTCAGCCCTGAATTCCGCAACCGGCTCGATGCCATCATCCAGTTTGCTCCGCTGGGGCCGGATGCGGTCTTGCGCGTGGTCGACAAGCTCGTGATGGAGCTCGAGGCCCAGCTGGACAAGAATGCAGTAACGATCGAGCTCGAGCCGGCAGCGCGACAGTGGATTGCTGACAAGGGCTATGACCCGAAGATGGGCGCGCGGCCCATGGCGAGGGTGATTCAGGAGCAGATCAAGCGGCCACTGGCGGAAGAGCTGTTGTTCGGTGATCTCGCCAAGGGCGGACACGTGCGGGTGACACTCGACACCGCGGGTGCCCTGACGCTGATCACCACGCCGGCAACGCGCAGCCTCGAGCATATGCCCGATCCGGCCTGATCATGGTGCCGGTGTAAAGGCCGGGGTCAGCGTGCGCGGAAGGTGATGCGTGCCTTGGACAGGTCGTAGGGGGTCAGTTCGACCGTTACCTTGTCGCCCGTCAGAATGCGGATGTAGTTCTTGCGCATCTTTCCGGAGATATGCGCGATTACCACGTGTCCGTTCTCGAGTTTGACCCGGAATGTGGTGTTTGGCAGGGTCTCGGTGACGAGACCTTCCATGGTTATGGCGTCTTCTTTAGGCATGAGCGCTCCGTCAGGAAGCCGCGAATTGTGGTCTAAGTGGCTATATCGTGCAAGCGAGCATGTGGCTTGATGGACGGAACCAGGCTCCGGGTAGGGCGGGGACCGGAGCGCCAGCTGGATTCCTGCAGCGGTGAGGCGGTCAATCTGCTCACCGCACTGACGAACTCCGTGCGCCCCATCAGCCGGCTGCCCAGCGAGTTCAGGTGTCCGGTCTCGATCTGGCAGTCGAGCAGGCCAAAGCCCCGTTCGGTGAGCTCGCGCATGAGCGCAGCCAGCGCGACCTTGGAGGCGTCGCTCTCGGTGCTGAACATCGACTCACCGAAGAACACCCTGCCGATGCCGAGGCCGTAAACGCCGCCGACCAGCCTGTCGCCGTGCCAGGTCTCGATGGAATGCGCATGACCGAGCTCATGAAGCTCCAGATAGGCGGCACGCATTTCGGCCGTGATCCAGGTGCCCTGCAGTGCGCGCGTCCCGGCACAGGCACTGATGACGCCGGCGAAGTCCCGGTCGGCGGATACCATGTAACGGTTGCTGCGCAGGGTGCGGCGCAGGCTTCGCGACACATGCAGTTCACCGGGCAACAGGACAGCGCGCGGATCCGGTGACCACCACATGATCGGTTGTCCGTCTTCGTACCAGGGAAAGATGCCTCGCCGGTAGGCAGCCAGCAGCCGCTCAGGTGACAGGTCGCCGCCGAGTGCCAGCAGGCCGTTCGGGCTGTCCAGCGCCTGCGCCGGATCCGGAAATGTTTCCGGGGGGTCGTCCGGTCGCAGGAGTGTCAGGCGCGGCATGTGCTGTCCATCCTGGCGGTCAGATCATGTCCTTGCGAAAGGGTACGTGGGCGCGCGCGCTGTCCATGTATTCATCGATATGCGCACGCTCACGCTCGAGGTAGTTGTCGATCGCGGCGGCGAACTGCGGATGTGACAGCCAGTGGGCAGACCATGTTTCCGTAGGCGCGAATCCGCGCGCGAGCTTGTGCTCCCCCTGGGTGCCGGGCTCGAAGCTCTTTAGCCCATTGGCGATGCAGTATTCGATGCCCTGGTAGTAGCAGGTTTCAAAGTGCAGGCTGTGGAAATTGCCGTTGCTGCCCCAGTAGCGACCGTAAAGCGTATCGGCGCTGCGGTAACAGATGGCCATTGCGACCGGCTCGCCATGCAGCCGGGCGAGTATCACCAGCAGTTGATCCGGCAGGCTTGTCCCGATGCGCCGGAAGAAATCCTCGTTCAGATAGGGACTGCGACCGCGGTACAGGAATGTGCTGGCATACAGCGGCATCAATTGCTTCCAGAGGTCACGGTCGATTTCATGGCCGCTCAGGTGTTCAAAACTGATTCCGGCCTCCGCGACCCGTCGACGTTCGCGTCTGGTCTTCTTGCGCTTCTCTGCGGTGAAGGTGCCGAGAAAATCATCGAAGCTCGCATAGTCCCGATTGTGCCAATGAAACTGGCAGTCCTTGCGCGGCATCATCCCGGCCGCACCGAGCAGCGGCATTTCAGCCGGATCCGGAAACAGCAGGTGCAGGGACGAGGCGCCTGACTGTCGCGTGAGCGCCAGAGCCGCGTCAAGCAGTTGCTGGCTCACTTTAGTCCGGTTTTCGCCGGGCGCGTAAAGGAAGCGCGTGCTGGTCGCGGGGGTATAGGGGACTGACGAGACGAGCTTCGGGTAGTAATGCAAACCGGAACGGCGGTAGGCATCGGCCCAGGCCCAGTCGAAGACGAACTCGCCGAGCGAGTTGGTCTTGCGGTACAGGGGCATGGCTCCCGCAAGCAACCCTTGATCATCGCGACGCGTCAGATGGCAGGGTGTCCAGCCCGTTGCGCTGCTGACACAACCGGACTCTTCGAGGGCGAGGAGAAATTCATGGCGCAGAAAAGGGTATTCCGCGCCATGCAGGCGATTCCAGCTGGTCGCCGGAATCTCCGCAATGCTGGCGACACTTTCGATCCGCACCTGTCGTTTACGACGTCATGCTGTCGAGAAATTTCTCGGCATCCAGGGCCGCCATGCAGCCCGAGCCGGCCGAGGTAATCGCCTGTCGATAAATGCTGTCGGCAACATCGCCCGCTGCAAATACGCCGGGGACACTGGTTGCTGTCACGCCGCCGCTGCGGCCGCCCTGGACCACGATATAGCCGTGATCCAGTTCGAGCTGTCCGTCGAAGAGCGCGGTATTCGGCACATGCCCGATGGCGATAAACACGCCGGTAACGTCGATGTCGCGTTCTGGCAGCTTGGGGTCCACCGGCCGAAGGCGCAGGCCCGTCACGCCGCTGTCGTTGCCAACGACAGCCTCCACCTCGTGTTCCCAGATGATGGAGATGTTGCCACCGGCACCGGTCCTGGCCATGAGTTTGTCCTGCAGCATTTTTTCCGCCCGCAGCTGATCGCGCCGATGGACCAGCGTGACGTGCGCAGCCAGGTTCGACAGGTAGAGGGCTTCTTCGGCGGCGGTATTGCCCCCGCCGATGACTGCTACGCGCTGCTTGCGGTAAAAGAATCCATCACAGGTTGCACAGGCTGATACGCCTTTGCCGCGAAACTGTTGTTCGGATGGCAAGCCGAGGTAGCGTGCCGAGGCGCCGGTGGCGATGACGAGTGCGTCACAGCTGTATGTCTGTGAGCCGCCGTGCAGGATGAAGGGTCGCTGGCCGAGATCGGCAGTCACGATCTGGTCGCTGGCCATTTCCACGTCGAGCCGCACCGCATGCGCGCGCAGCTGTTCCATGAGTTCGGGTCCCTGGAGACCTTCTCGACCGCCCGGCCAGTTGTCGACCTCGGTCGTCGTCATGAGCTGGCCACCCTGCTCAAGACCCGTGATGAGCAGCGGCTTGAGGTTCGCGCGTGCCGCATAAACGGCAGCCGTATAGCCGGCTGGTCCGGAACCGAGGATAACCAGTCGGGCGTGTTTCGGGTTTGTCATGGCGGCAGTTTAGGCGATGCCGTGCTGTTGCGGCAAAGCCGCCGCGGCTCCTGTTGCGGCTTGCGCCAAAGCCCTGTGCTGCTATGATCGGTTGCGCTAACTGCTTGACGGGCAGGCAGTTAGTTTTGTTGCTGTCGTATCACTGAAGCTGGGTAAATTGGTGGGATCGGGCGCGTCCAGAGCAATCGGACTCGAGAACCGCGGCGTGGCTGCGCCGTTGACGCGCATCATGCGCGAGGCGGCGTTGTGGGTGCTCGGTGCCGTTGCGCTCATCATGCTGGTGGCGTTGCTCAGTTACAGCAAGGACGACCCCGGCTTCAGTCATGCCGTCAATAACGGACCGCTGCGCAACCAGATTGGTGCGGCAGGCGCATGGTTCGCGGATGTCGCCTACAGCCTGTTCGGTGCGCCGGCCTTGCTGTTTCCCGCCATGGTGATGCTTGCCGGGTGGATTGTTTTCAATGCACGCACCAGCCCGGAGCCCATTGATCGCACCTTGCTGCTGACCCGCGCTGCCGGTTTTGTACTGACACTGGCCAGCAGCTGTGCGCTCGCCGCACTGCATTTTTCCGCGCCCGGCCTGCCCGCGACCGCCGGTGGGGGATTCGGTGAGTTGCTCGGCCGCTCGCTTGAGGCAGGTCTTGGCCTGCTGGGTGCAACGCTGCTCTTGCTGTCGGTCTGGCTGGCTGCGATATCGTTGTTTACCGGCCTGTCGTGGTTTGCGGTCATGGACCGGGTGGGCAAGATCGTACTCGACGGCATAGACCGGAGCCGCCAGCTGATCACGGAATTCCGCAGCCGGAGTGAGGGACAGCGCGCTCAGGAGGAACGGCAGGAGACGGTGCGTAAAGAGCGCCGGAAGGTCGAGAAGAAGGTACCGCCGCGTATCGAGCCCGTGCTCGTATCTGCAGTGCCCAGTGTGCGCGCCCAGAAAGAACGACAGGTCCCGCTGTTCGATGCTGCTGCTGCGCCGGGGGAGCTTCCGCCACTGTCGCTGCTCGATGCGCCTCACGAGCAGCCGCCCGGCTACTCGAAGGAATCTCTGGAAGCGATGTCACGGCTTGTGGAACTCAAGCTGAAGGACTTCGGCGTCGAAGTTGAAGTCGTTGCGGTGCAGCCCGGTCCGATCGTGACGCGCTTTGAGCTGGCTCCGGCACCCGGCGTGAAAGTCAGCCAGATCAGCAACCTCTCCAAGGATCTGGCGCGCTCGCTGTCGGCGATCAGCGTGCGGGTTGTGGAAGTCATTCCCGGCAAGTCCACGGTCGGTCTGGAAATACCAAACGAAACCCGCGAGATCGTCACGCTCGGCGAAATCCTGCGTTCGCAGGCCTATGAAGAAATGGCATCACCCCTGACGCTCGCGCTCGGCAAGGATATCGGCGGCAAGTCGGTGGTCGCTGATCTGCAGCGTATGCCGCACCTGATGATTGCCGGTACCACCGGTTCGGGCAAGTCGGTGGGCATCAATGCGATGGTGCTCAGTCTGCTCTACAAGGCGCGTCCGCAGGACGTGCGCATGATCATGATCGATCCGAAGATGCTTGAACTCTCCGTCTACGAGGGTATCCCGCATCTGCTCGCGCCGGTCGTGACTGACATGAAAGAGGCGGCCAATGCCCTGCGCTGGTGCGTGGCAGAGATGGAACGCCGCTACCGGCTGATGGCGGCGCTCGGCGTGCGCAACCTGTCGGGTTTCAACCGCAAGGTGACGCAGGCGGCAGACAAGGGCGAGCCGATCCCCGATCCGCTGGTCGGTACCGAATTTGCACCAAAGCCAATGCTCGATGGGTCTGTGCCGGTTCTGACCACGCTGCCGCAGATCGTCGTGGTCATCGACGAATTGGCCGACATGATGATGGTTGTCGGCAAGAAGGTTGAGGAGTTGATCACGCGGCTGGCGCAAAAGGCGCGCGCTTCCGGTATGCACATGATCATCGCTACGCAGCGGCCGTCGGTAGATGTGATCACCGGGCTCATCAAGGCAAATATTCCCACGCGTATTGCCTTCCAGGTTTCGGCAAAGGTCGATTCGCGCACGATTCTCGACCAGAGTGGTGCGGAGTGCCTGCTGGGTCACGGTGACATGCTCTTTCTCCCGCCCGGCACCGGTATGCCGTTGCGGGTACACGGTGCCTTCGTCTCCGACCAGGAGGTGCACCGGGTGGTTTCTGCGCTCAAGGGCGCCGGGGCTCCGGTATATGTCGATGAAATCACCGAGGGTCCGGCGATG
Source organism: Chromatiales bacterium (assembly GCA_024234935.1). Classification (NCBI taxonomy): domain Bacteria; kingdom Pseudomonadati; phylum Pseudomonadota; class Gammaproteobacteria; order Chromatiales; species Chromatiales bacterium. Next base: position 651,976 of record JACKNI010000001.1, on the reverse strand, counting down.
GCGATCCCGGGCATCTCCGGGGAGGCGACCACCAGCATGGAAGCCGACGGCGAAGCGGATGCGCTGTATGACCAGGCGGTGCGGATCGTTGCCGAGACCAGGCGCGCATCGGTCTCCGGCATACAACGACGTCTCAAGATCGGCTACAACCGGGCAGCACGGCTCGTCGAGAGCATGGAGGCAGCGGGCCTCGTCGGTCCCCTGCAGTCGAACGGGTTTCGGGAAGTGCTGGCGCCGCCACCGGCTGATGACGACTGACGGATTTTCTGGCGCATGATCCGGGCCATTTTTCTGCTGTGTTGTGCGCTTGCCTGTGCGCCGGGCAGTGCTGCGGCGGCGGTGAGCGCGGATGACCCCGGCCTGCAGCGCCTGCGTGATTTTCTGACCGGAGTCACAACCCTGCGTGCCGATTTCCGGCAGCGGGTCGTCGATTCTCGCCAGCAGATCGTTGAGGATTCCAGCGGTCGGGTCCTCATGCAGCGCCCCGGACGGTTCCGCTGGGATTATCAGCAACCTTATGCGCGCGTGATCGTTGCTGACGGTACCAGGCTCTGGCTTTATGAAGCTGATCTGGAGCAGGTCGTCATCCGGCAGCTGCAAACCGGGATTGGCGATACGCCGGCGGCGCTGCTGACCGGGAAACAGAATGTGCTGGAGCGTTTCGATGTCAGCAAGTCATGGCGGGCCGACGGATTGCAGTGGATCTCACTGGTGCCGAAAGTTGCCGATGGGGATTTTTCTGCTCTGCGGCTCGGTTTTGAGGGGCCCAGGCTCGTGAACCTGGAACTCGACGACAGGCTCGGTCAGCAAACGCAGCTGGAATTTTCCCGCATCGACATCAATCCGCGACTGGACGAAAAGAGCTTCATTTTCGACATTCCGCCCGGTGCGGATGTCATCGACGACAGCGCGCTGTGACTTCCGTACTGCTGCCCCTGCGCTATGCGCACGTCTGGACAATTCTCGGTGGCCTGTTGCTCACCGTTATCCTTATTCTGGCCCTGATGCCCAACCCGCCCCCGTTGCCGCTTGCCTACAACGACAAGATGACACATGCGCTGGCCTTCACGACGCTGATGGTCTGGTTCTCCGGCGTTATCGAGATGCGCCGTCTGCCGACGCTGGCGATCTGTCTGGTGGCCTATGGTGTGCTGATCGAGTTGTTGCAGAGCCTTACGGAGTCCCGCCACCCCGAACTGCTGGATGTGGGCGCCGACGTCGCCGGCATTCTGCTAGGCTGGATTCTTGCCATCGCCGGTCTGCGGCGCTGGTGCGTATGGCTGGAGTCAGGCCTTCAAGCATGGCGGGCAAACGAAAAGCGCTGAGCGATCCGGATCCCGGTACTGAAGCAAACTGGCGGCCGCTGGCGGACCGGATGCGTCCGCGGACACTCGCCGAAGTGGCCGGGCAGGCGCAGTTGCTCGCCGCGGGAAAGCCGCTTGCATACCTGCTGGCGGGCAGTGCCGGCGATGCGCCAAAGGCCTTGCATTCGGTCATCCTGTGGGGCCCGCCCGGTACCGGCAAGACGACGATTGCCAGACTGATCGCAGCGGCCAGCGGCGCGCGCTTTGTAGCGCTTTCTGCCGTCATGGCGGGCGTCAAGGATGTGCGTGAGGCGGTGGCACTTGCGCAGGCCGACCGCAGCCAGCCCACGGTGCTGTTCCTTGATGAAGTCCATCGCTTCAACAAGGCGCAGCAGGACGCATTTCTGCCCTACGTCGAAGACGGTACGCTGATCTTTATCGGCGCCACGACCGAAAATCCTTCCTTTGCGCTCAACAACGCGCTTCTGTCCCGGGCGCGGGTTTGCGTGCTTGGGCCGCTGTCCGATGCGGATCTCCTGAGCATCCTTCACCGGGCGCTGGCGGACAGGGAGCGGGGGCTTGGTGCAACCGGCCTGGTCGCCGGCGACGCCGAACTCCTGCAGATTGCACAGGGTGCTGACGGCGATGCGCGGCGCGCACTCAATCTGCTCGAGCTGGCTGCAGATCTGGCCCGTGCGCAGGCGGAGGATGGCGCTGAGGTGATACTGACGCCCGCAATCCTGGCAGCTGCCCTGGCTGGCAGTTATCGTCGCTTCGACCGGCAGGGCGATGTGTTCTACGAGCAGATCTCGGCGCTGCACAAATCGGTGCGTGGCTCTGACCCCGATGCCTCGCTGTACTGGCTGGCGCGCATGCTTGATGGCGGCTGTGATCCTGCGTACGTGGCCCGCCGTATCGTGCGCATGGCCAGCGAGGACATCGGCAATGCTGATCCGCGCGGCCTCACCATGGCTCTCGAAGCCTGGCAGGCTTACGAACGGCTCGGTACGCCGGAAGGCGAGCTGGCGCTGGCACAGGCTGTCGTTTTTCTCGCCTGCGCGGCAAAGAGCAATGCGGTGTATCGGGCCTGGCAAGCGGCGCAGGCTGATGTCCGCACGCATGGAAGCCTTGAGGTTCCGCTCGAACTGCGCAATGCACCGACCGCATTGATGCGCGAACTGGGTCATGGCAAGGGCTATCGCTATGCTCACGACGAGCCCGACGGTTTTGCTGCCGGCGCCCGCTATTTCCCCGAGGGACTCGGCCAGCGCAGCTACTATGAGCCGGTCGACCGCGGGCTCGAGATCAGGATTGCGGAGAAGCTCGCGACCTTCAGGGCGCGCAACCTGGCCGCCCGAAAGCCGTCAACGAAGTCCTGAAGCCGGCCTCGTGCGCCGGAGCGCAGTGTAAACTGCGCGACTTCCAGCCTGCAGAAACCGGATCATCATCATGCTCGACCCCAGACTGCTGCGTACGGATCCTGAAGCGGTCCGCGCCAATCTCGCCCGCCGTGGCTTCAGCCTCGATGTCGCTGCCTTTCAGGACATCGAGGAGCGGCGCAAGGAGCTGCAGGTGCGCGTCGAGCAGTCGCGCAATGGGCGCAACGTCCGCTCGAAGGAAATCGGCAAACTCAAGGCCTCGGGCGCCGATACGGCCCCGTTGATGGCCACGGTGAAGCAGCTCGGCGAAGAGCTGGCAGCGGCCGAGGCGGCGCTGGAAACCCTGCAGCAACAACTGACTGAACTGCAGCTCGGTCTGCCCAATCTGCTGCAGCCTGGCGTGCCCGACGGGCGTGACGAGAGCGACAACATCGAAATACGTCGCTGGGGCACTCCGCGTGGCTTCGATTTTCAACCTTGCGACCATGTTGATCTGGGCAATGGCAGCGGCTTGCTCGACTTCGAGGCCGCAGGCCGGATCTCCGGTGCCCGCTTTGCCGTGATGCGCGGTTCACTGGCGCGCCTGCACAGGGCACTGATCCAGTTCATGCTCGATACGCACACGCTGGAACACGGTTACACGGAAGTTTATGTGCCGTATCTGGTCAACCGCAGCTCGCTGCAGGGTACGGGGCAGCTGCCGAAATTTGCGGCTGACCTGTTTGCCGTTAGTGGCGAGACTGAACTATTCCTGATTCCGACGGCGGAAGTTCCGGTCACCAACCTGATGCGCGACCGGATCGTTGATGCCCGTGAATTGCCACTGCGCTATGTTGCGCATACACCGTGTTTCCGTTCCGAGGCGGGTTCATATGGCAAGGACACGCGCGGCATGATTCGCCAGCACCAGTTCGAAAAGGTCGAGCTGGTGCATATCGTGCCGCCGGCGGAATCGGCTGCAGCGCTCGAAACGCTGACCGCACATGCCGAAGCGATCCTGCAGAAGCTCGAGTTGCCCTACCGGGTGGTGGCGCTCTGTGCCGGCGATATCGGTTTTGGTTCCATGCAGACCTATGACCTGGAGGTCTGGCTGCCGGGGCAGAACAAGTACCGCGAGATTTCCTCCTGCAGTAACTGCGGCGACTTCCAGGCGCGGCGCATGGGCGCACGGTGGCGCAATCCGGATACCGGCAAGACGGAACTGGTGCATACGCTGAATGGATCCGGCGTGGCGGCCGGTCGCGCGCTGGTTGCGGTGATGGAGAACTGCCAGAACGCCGATGGCAGTATCACGGTTCCCGCCGCACTCAAACCGTACATGGGCGGTGTGGAGCGGCTGCCGGCCGCCCGGCGTTGAACCGGACCGGAGGGCGGGGCGCCCGCTCCGGTGCGGACCTCGCCGCAGACTTCGGCGGCTTCCTCGGCTGGCTTGGTATCGTCGCACTGAGTGCCATGCAGTTGTTGCCAGCGGAGCAGCCGGACTTGTCATACCCGAACGCACGCCGTGTCGAACAGATTGATGTCTACCATGGCGTTGCGGTTGCCGATCCCTGGCGCTGGATGGAGAACCCCGGCTCTGCTGAAGTGCAGGCATGGATCCTTGCGCAGAATCAGCTTGCCGAGCGGTATATCTCAGCACTTCCCGCCCGCACGCACTTTGCGGCGCGCCTGCGTGCGCTGCTCGATCACGAGCGCATGGGTCTGCCGGATCGTGAAGGTGGCGTGTATGCGTGGACCTGGAATCCGGGTCAGGCCGAACAGGATGTGCTGCGCGTCTCGCGTGATCCCGCGGATGCTGGCGCAGTCCTGATTGATCCGGCCAGCTTCAATGCTGATGGCACGGTGTCTCTCGGTGATTTCAAGCTGAGTCCGGACGGCAGCCGGGTGGCTTACAGCCTGTCGGACGGCGGCAGCGACTGGAAGACCTGGCGTGTGCGTGATACCGCGACCGGGCGTGATACCGGCGATGTGCTGGCCGGCACCAAATTCACGCCGGTCAGCTGGTCAAGGGACGGATCCGGCTTTTACTACAGCCGCTACCCCGGGCACGCGGGGGATGATGGCGAACTGCATTACGATGACAGCCGGCAGGTCGCCGTTTACTACCATCGTCTCGGCACCGTGCAGACAGCCGACCGGCAGGTCTGCGAGATCAACGACCATCCCACACGCGACCCCTATCCCCAGGTCACCGCCGACGGGCGTTTCCTGGTCATCAGCGTTGAAGACGGCTATGTCACGAACGGTGTCTACTATCAGCGCCTCGATGACCCACGCGGCAGTGGCGCGGTAATCCGGCTGCTCGATCGCTGGGATGGCCGCTATGACTTTCTCGGTGCCGACGGTGAGGACTTCTATTTCCTGAGTACTCAATCAGCACCGCTGGGCCGGATCATTGCCGTGAACCTGGGCGCGCCGGAGGCGGGCAACTGGCGTGAAGTCGTACCTCAAGCATCGGCGGCGATCGCTTCGGCGGCGCTGATCGGCAAACGTCTCGTGATCGAGTACGTGCAGGATGCGCATGCCGGGCTTCGACTGTACAAGCTGAACGGCGAGCCGGGCGCCGATGTGAATTTGCCGGGGCAGGGCAGTGTCGCGGGTTTTCCCGGTACGCCGGACGATCCGGAGACTTTCTGGTCCTACACCGACTTCACGACACCGCGGGAGATCTGGCGGCTGAATACCGCAACGGGTGAAGTCGCCGCCCTGCGTGCCGGCCGGCAGGACATCGATCCGGATCGTTTCACAACGCGGCAGGTGTTCTACACCAGCCACGACGGCACCCGCGTGCCCATGTCGATCGTATATCGCAAGGATCTGGCGCTGGATGGACAGCAGCCGACCGTGCTCTATGGCTACGGCGGTTTCAATGTCTCGCTGATGCCGGCCTTTTCTGCGGCACGCATGGCCTGGATCGAGGCCGGCGGCATTTATGCGCAGGCCAATCTGCGCGGCGGTGGCGAGTATGGCGAGGCCTGGCACCTGGCTGGCACCAGGCTCAACAAGCAGAATGTCTTCGATGATTTCATCGCAGCGGCCGAGTGGCTGATCGCCAACAACGTGACATCGCCCGCCCATCTGGCGATATGGGGTGGCAGCAATGGCGGGTCGCTGGTCGGCGCGGTACTCAACCAGCGGCCGGAACTGTTTGCGGCAGCCGTGCCGGCCGTTGGTGTACTCGACATGCTGCGTTATCAGACAGCCAGCCTGAACGCGCGCAAGTGGGCGAGCGACTTCGGTCTCAGCGATGATCCGGCCGAGTTTGCGGCGCTGCGCGCCTGGTCGCCTTACCACAATATCCGGGAGGGCTACTGTTACCCGCCGGTGCTCATACAGGCTGATGCCAATGACGATCGCGTGGTCGCCTGGCACAGCTACAAATATGCGGCGGCTCTGCAGGCGGCGCAGTCAGGTGTGAAGGGCTGCAGGCAGCCCGTACTGATTCGTATCGAAACTCGTGCGGGCCACGGAGCCGGGGCCTCGGTATCGAAGCTGGTGGATGAATATGCCGCGCAGTGGGCCTTTGTTGCTGCCGCCACGGGCCTCACCATCCGATGAGGCCCGTGGCCAGGCGGTCACCCTGCGCGCTCAGGCATGCTCAGTTGCGATTACCACCGAGCAGCATCAGCAGGTTCAGGAAGATATTGTAGAGGCTGACGTAAAGGCTGATGGTCGCCAGGATGTAGTTGGTCTGTCCGCCGTGAATGATGGCGCTGGTCTCATAGAGGATGTAGCCGGCCATCAGCAGCACGATGCCCGCCGAGATCACCATCTGGAAGGCCGACAGGTCGACGAACAGTCCGATGACGATCACGCCGAGCAAGCCGAACATCCCGACTGTGAGGAAGCCGCCCATGAAGCTCATGTCGCGGCCGGTCTTCAGCACATAGGCGCTCAGGCCGGCGAAAAGCAGGCCGGTGATGCCGAGACTCGTCATTATGAGTTCGCCACCGTTCGGTACCGACTTCACATACATGCTCAGGATCGGCCCAAGCGTCAGGCCCATGAAGCCAGTCAGCGCAAACACCGCCGCGATGCCTGCCGCCGAGTTCTTCAACTTGTAGGTAAGAAACAGCAGGCCAAAGTAGCCGACCAGCGTGACGACCGGGCCCAGATACGGCATGCCCATCGCCATGGCCAGCCCGGCCATCGCAGCGCTGAAAAGCAGTGTGGCTGACAGCAGCAGATAGGTATTGCGCAGTACGCGGTTGGTGGACAGCGCGGACTCGCGCGTTCCGCCATATGACGGGGTGCCCTGGCTGGTCGGGATCGGACGCAATTGACGGTCGTTCATGTATATCCTCACTGTATCGGCGCTATCGGGATCTATCCTACCTGAGTAATCCCGTTCATTCAGGCAAATCCGGCGCGGAAAGGTTCCCCGCGACTCACCCGGATGGCGGTTGCATCGCACGGCAGCGCTTGAATGTCGTTCGCCGGGTGGTGACAATCCCCGTCAGGCGCCGGAGAGGTGGCAGAGCGGTCGAATGCGGCGGTCTTGAAAACCGTTGAACCGCAAGGTTCCGGGGGTTCGAATCCCTCCCTCTCCGCCAGGTGCTGTGCAATCGTCTTGTTCAACCTATGGAGCCAGTACCAGCTTATGTCGATCTATCGTTTGAAGTGTATCGGGCTGGGTGCGGCACTCTGTCTTGCCCTCGCAGCATGTTCGGTCCCGCATGTCCTGGGCCTTGGCAGCTACTATCAGGTTACTGATCCGTATTCCGGAAAGGTCTATTTCACACGGCAGATCGAGCGTGAAGGTCGCGGTGTCGTGGAGTTTCTGGACGATTCCTCCGAAACATGGGTGAGTTTGCCCGAGGGCCAGGTAACGACCATCACCGAGACTGAATATCAGGCAGGCCTGAAGCGCTGACGCCGCTCTACGGCACGTCCGGCAGTAGCTGATACAGGGAGTGATCGATGGATCCACGGCAACGTCGCAAGCGCCGGCGGCGAGCGGGGGCAGTATCGGCCTTTATGGTGTTTGCCCTCGGGCTGGCATTCTTCTTTGAATCGCAGGCGACCACGACAGTCATCTTTGTGCGTCATGCCGATACGCTGCCGGGGATGGGCGAGGATCAGGGTCTGAGTCCGGCGGGTGCGCTGCGCGCCGAAGAACTCGCCCGTGTGCTTGGGGATGCAGATGTCGTGCAGGGCGTCGACGCCATCTTCTCGCCAGCGCTGCGTGCCGATCAGGAGACAGTGGCGCCGCTGGCGCGACAGCTGAACCTGCCGGTACTCGAATACGATCTGGACAGCACTCGTGAATTGCGCAACCGGATCTTGCGCAAGTACAAAGGCGAGGTTGTGCTCGTGGTTGCCGGGCCAGAGCTGATTCCGTCCATCATCCCCAAGTTACAGGGCAGCAAGAAAGTGCCGCCCATGGCGGATGCCGAGTACGACAATATCTATATCGTCAGCATCCCGTGGTATGGCAAGGTGAAGACCCTGCGCTTGCACTATGGTGCGCGGCCGGACTCCGTAAACGGATTGGCGCCGAGTTCGCCTTCCGAAGTCAGCGGCGGATAGGCTACCGACTTTTCCCGGCAGCGGGCGGCAATCTCCGGATAGCACCACTCGAAGAGCGTATCGGCATAGAGGGCTGGTGGCAGGCGGCACTGTGCATACATGCCCGCTGCTTCGCGTTGACGGGCAGCCTCATACAGGAACAGCGCAGCGGCGACGGAGACATTGAGCGAGGCGACCAGTCCGCGCATCGGCAGCACCGCATGCAGGTCGGCAAGCGCGGCGGCCTGCTCGGAAACACCATATAGCTCGGCGCCAAGCAAGAGTGCCGTTGGCCGCGTGTAGTCCGGCAGCCGGTAGTCCACGGCAGTATCTGAGAAATGCGCTGCAACTATCTGAAAACCATTTGTTTTCAGTTCAGCCACAGCCTCGCTGATGGCGGCATGTCGCCGTACCTTCACCCAGGGTGCAGTACCGCCCGAGATACCGACTGCACGCCTGAAGGTGGCCGCGCCACCGACGGCATGAATTGCGAACACGCCCACAGCGTCGCAGCTGCGCATCAGTGCTGCCACGTTGTGCGGTTTGTGTACGTTATCGGCGAGCACGGTGAGATCCGGCTGCCGACGGGCGAGTGCGGTGCTGAGTGTTGCGAAGCGTTCCGGGGTCATGGCGATGCAGACCTCAAGGGATCAGCGGCGGATGCGGGAGCGGTTCCTGCCTCGTGTCCGGTTCAGAGCCGGGCGATCACCGCATCGGCAAAGGCGGCGGTACCGAGTTTGCCACCGAGATCGCGGGTCTTTTCTCCGGCGGCAAGTGCGGCGTCATAGGCCTTGCGGATTCTCAGGGCGACCGGTCGTGCAGCTGGATCATGGGCCGAGTCCGCGACGTAATTCAGCATCATCACGGCCGACATCAGCAGCGCGAGCGGGTTGGCCTTGTCCATGCCGGCGATGTCCGGAGCCGAGCCGTGTACGGCCTCGAAGATCGCGCCGTCGTCGCCGATGTTTGCACCTGGCACCACGCCGAGACCACCGACCAGCCCGGCGCAGAGATCGCTGACCACATCGCCGTAGAGATTCTCCATCAGCAGTACATGAAACTGCGTGGGGTCCTGCACCAGGCGCATGCAGCCGGCGTCGATGATCACTGTTTCATAAGTGACGTCCGGGTACTCACGCTCGTGGATCTGCTGCGCGCAGCGCAGAAACAGCCCGTCCGTGAGCTTCATGATGTTGGCCTTGTGGAACACCGTGACCTTCGGCCGCTGGCGTTCCATGGCATAGCGGAAGCCCCAGCGGGCGATGCGCGTGCAGCCGATATCGGTGGCCACCTTCATGCTCATCACCACGCCCGGCGTGACTTCGTTCTCGACGCCGCTGTAGAGACCCTCGGTGTTCTCGCGGATGATGACCAGATCCACATCCTTGAAACGCGTTTCAACGCCCGGCAGGCTGCGCACAGGCCGCACGGCTGCATACAGATTGAAGGCCTTGCGCAGCTGCACATTCACGGACTGAAAGCCACCGCCGATCGGCGTGGTGCAGGGGCCCTTCAGTGCCAGTTTCTGTTCGCGGATCGCGACCAGCGTGGACTCCGGCAGCACGCTGCCTTCCTGCTCCAGTGATACCACGCCCGCCTGCCGTTCGGTCCAGCGGAACCTGGCGCCCGCCGCGTCGAGGATCTTCAGCGTGGCCGCCGTAACCTCGGGACCGATGCCATCGCCGGGAATCAATACCGCATCATGTGTTTTCATGGGCGTGAGTATAGCCACTGACCCGGACCCGGGCCGATCGGTAATTTCCGCGCTTGCGCTAGAATGGCCGCCACCTACCGAAGCCCCGGTAGCTCAGGGGATAGAGCGTCCGCCTCCTAAGCGGAAGGTCCCACGTTCGAATCGTGGTCGGGGCACCATAAACTCCAGGGTCCAGCCGGCCATATAGCCAGCTTTGTCTCTGCGGTGACATGCAGCGTGGCAGACCGTTGAACCCGCCTGGCGTCAGGGCGCCGCTCGTGACGGCCCCCTTCCCGGACGGTTCCTGAAACGGCGGAGCAAAGAGAGTCCACCGAGCAGCGACATGCTCCACAGATCAAATGCACTGCTGCCACCTGGAAGCTTGGCCTTGGGCGCACTGATATTGATGGCCACCGTGGCGGTATCGGAATCAACGCCGTTGGCATCAGTCATACGGTAGACAAAGGTATCGGTACCGGTGGCATCTGCATCCGCCGTATAGGTGATGGTCTGGCTGGCTGCGGATCCCGGGGGGCTGACTGCGGTGATTTCACCCCTCGTTGGTGCGGCAATGATTGTTACCGTGACCGGGTTGCTGAAGTCGATATCATTGGCGCCAATCGGGATGACAGTGGCAACGGACTGGGCAGCGCTGATCGGACCATCATCAGCAGCATCAACCAGGTGAGTGACTTCAAAAACAAAATCGTAGCCGGACTGGAGCGAAATGCTGTTTGAGATCCTGTAGCGCTGCAGGCCCGGTGCAGCGCCTGTGATGGCAGTCGCGGTCATGTTGTTGTATGAGTTGGCCAGCGTCTGCGGACCGCCCGGCAGGGCACCATCATCGCCACCAAGCACTACGGTGGCGCCGGTAGTCGTGGGGGAGTAGGTACTGTCGTTGGTCGCATTTGCACCGAAGTTGTAGTTGCCACAGATGCTGGCACCGACCACGCCGCCAAAAGTCCCCTCGATACAGGCCCAGGTGGTGGCCGATGCATTTGCGGTGCCACCGATCGAGGCGCCGGTCATGGTATGGGTCATCAGCGGCGTCACACCGACCTTGGCAGTTGCCTGATAGGTGCCCCCTGTCTGGAGGGCTACTCCGGTCACGGGATCGAAGGTCCAGGTGGCCGTGTTGGCGGAAAGGGACCAGTTTGAGGCGCCATTGGTGCTCTGGCTGGTCACGCTGATCAGGGTTGCCGCGCGTGGTGTCGGGTCCGTGACCGTGACTGTAACGCTCGCGGTGTCGCTCCGTGAGCCGTCGTCGATCGTATAGGTGAATGTCTCATCACCTCTGAATCCGTTCTGCGGGGTGTAGCTGATGCGAATGCCACTCGCCGGGCCGCCCTGGCCGGCCGTTACGGCAGCCGAACCGCCGGCGCTGAAGGAGCCGCTATTCACCGTGACGTTCACTGTATTGTCGAAGCCCGAATCGTTGCCGCCGACAAAGATGATGACCGGGCGGTTGGGTGCTGTGGTGGCAAAGTCGGCGGCCGCGCTGAACGCGGCCGTGACGTTGATGTTTACCGTGGCTGAATCAAAACCGTTCCCGCCGGTCATGGTGTAGGTAAAGCTGTCTGCACCCAGGTAACCGGCATTCGCGGTATAGGTGATGGTCTGGTCGGCCGCAGGCCCTGTGGCGCTGATCGCGGTGATGGTCCCGTGCTGCGGGTTGGTGTTGACCGTTATTGTTACGGGGTCACTGAAGTCCACGTCATTTGCGCCTACGGGAATTACCGTGGGCACGGTCTGCGGCGCGGTGATCGGGCCATCGTTTACGGCGTTCGCTATCAACCCGCCCGTGATCGTAAAAGTGAAGTCATAGCCACCGCTCCCGTCGGGCAGCTTGTTGGAAAGTTTCCAGACATTGCCGCCAACATTGGTGGCAAGCATGCTGCTGTAAGCATTGGCAAGTGTCTGTACTCCGCCCGGCAAGGCCACATCGTCACCACCAAGCACCACGGTGCCACCGGTCGTCGTCGGGGTGTAGATGCTTTCGTTTGTAGCGTTAATACCGAAGTTGTAGTTGCCGCAGATGCTGGCGCCGACGACAGTGCCGAAAGTACCCTCGATGCAGGCCCAGGTGGTGGCAGTTGCCGGCCCACTGCCGAGTGTTGCACCAGTCATGGTGTGCGTCATCAGGGGGGTGGCGCCAACTTTGGCTGTCCCCGTATAGGTGCCGCCGGTCTGTACGGCTGTACCGGTGATGGCATCGAAGGTCCAGGTTGAGGTATCGGCGGTGCGGGACCAGATTGAGTTTCCGTTGGTGCTATAGCTCAGCACCTGAGTCAGGGTTGCCGGTTCCGGTGCCGCATTGACGAAGCCACTGACCGCCAGGAGAGCGGCTGCTGACAGTACCTTCTTCATTGTGTTTTCCCCGGTGGGTTGTGTTTGCAAGAGACCTGTATCGTCGTCGGCGTCGACCCCGGGCGACAAGTGCTGGTGGCGGGTCTGAAGGCCGATGTTCCGATGTCAAGGCATTATGCCGGCAAAGCAGTGCGAAGCTGTGAATCTTGCCGTACCTTATTGCGCCTGTACCACTTCGTCACTAATGCTGATTGACAGGTACTGTGCGCAGGCGATGCTGGTAGTCTCCGCTCCGTACTGGACGGACAATTCCCATCGAAAAAAAGCCATGGACAGTCAGTCATGAAATCACGTGCCGCCGTTGCCTTTGCGCCGGGCAAAGCGCTGGAAATCGTCGAGATCGATGTGGCGCCGCCGCGCGCGGGCGAGGTGCTGGTGCGGATCACCCACAGCGGTGTCTGCCACACCGATGCCTTCACGCTCAGCGGTGACGATCCTGAAGGTGTGTTCCCGGCAGTGCTCGGCCACGAGGGTGGTGGCATCGTGGTCGAGGCGGGCGAGGGCGTGACCAGCGTCCGCCCCGGCGATCACGTGATCCCCCTCTACACCGCTGAATGTGGTCAATGCAAATTCTGCCGATCGGGCAAAACCAACCTGTGCTCGGCAGTGCGCGCCACGCAGGGCAAGGGACTGATGCCTGACGGCACGACCCGCTTCAGCTACAAAGGTGCGCCGGTCTACCACTACATGGGTACCAGCACCTTCAGCGAATACACCGTGGTGGCAGAAGTGTCGCTGGCCAAAATCAATCCCGCGGCACCGCTGGAGAAGGTGTGTCTGCTCGGTTGCGGTGTCACCACCGGGCTTGGCGCCGTACACAAGACGGCAAAGGTCAAAGCCGGCGACAGCGTGGCGGTATTTGGTCTCGGCGGTATCGGCCTCGCCGTGATTCAGGGCGCGGTGCAGGCAAAAGCCGGGCGCATCCTTGCCATCGACATCAACCCCGACAAGTTCGAGCTCGCCACGGCGATGGGTGCGACCGATTGCATCAATCCGAAAGACCACGACCGGCCGATTCAGGACGTGATCGTCGAGCTCACCGATGGCGGTGTCGATTTCAGTTTTGAATGTATCGGCAACGTCAAGGTCATGCGTGCGGCGCTCGAGTGTTGTCACAAGGGCTGGGGCGAATCGGTAATCATAGGGGTAGCCGGCGCAGGCCAGGAGATCAGCACGCGTCCGTTTCAGCTGGTGACGGGCCGTGTCTGGCGCGGCAGTGCCTTTGGCGGGGTCAAGGGCCGCAGCGAGTTGCCGGGCATGGTCGAGCAGGCGATGGCCGGCAAAATCAGCCTGGATCCGTTTATCACCCACGAGTTGCCGCTGGAGCGGATCAACGAAGCCTTCGATCTGATGCACGCGGGCAAGTCGATCCGCACCGTGATCCATTTCTGAGCATGGAACGTATCGAGCATCGCGCCTGTTGTGGTGGCTGGCAGGACGTTTACCGTCACCATTCTGCGGTACTCGATTGTCTGATGAACTTTGCCATTTTCCTGCCGCCACAGGCTGTGGAGCGGAAGCTGCCGGTGCTGTACTGGCTGTCCGGCCTCACCTGTAACGAGCAGAACTTCATCACCAAGGCAGGGGCGCAGCGTTATGCCGCTGAACATGGTGTGATCCTCGTTGCGCCGGATACCAGCCCGCGCGGTGAGCATGTCCCTGATGCCGGGGGCTACGATCTGGGCCAGGGTGCCGGCTTCTACCTCAATGCCACTCAGCCGCCCTGGGCCACGCATTACCGCATGTATGACTACGTCGTGTCCGGGTTACCGGAATTGATCGAGGCAAACTTCCCGGTCAGCGAGGTGCGCGGCATCAGCGGGCATTCGATGGGTGGACATGGTGCACTGCTAGTCGCACTGAAGAATCCGGGCCGGTACCGCAGCGTATCGGCATTTGCACCGATCGTGGCACCGTCGCAGGTACCGTGGGGCGAAAAGGCATTCTCGGCCTATCTGGGCAGCGATCGAGACGCGTGGCGGGCCTGGGATGCAACTGAACTGCTGAAGTTGGCGCGGGAAAAACTGCCCCTGTTGATCGATCAGGGCGACGCTGACGAGTTTCTCGACAGCCAGCTCAGGCCGCAGCTGTTACAGGCTGCTGCCGATGCGGCCGGTCATCCGCTCACGTTTCGCCTGCGGCCGGGTTACGATCACAGCTACTACTTCATCAGCAGCTTTATCGGTGAGCACATCGCGCACCATGCGCGAGCGTTCAAGACGATGAATCGAGTGTCGGCAGATTGAATCGGGGAGTAACGACATGCCCAAGTTCTCGCGAAGCCTCTTCTTGATAGCCGGCATCAGCCTGATGCTGGCCGCGATGCTCAGCGCTTATGGCTTCCACGGTCTGCCGGGGAAAGTCCCTGAGGCCAAACTTGCCTCGTGGGCATGGGCCAACCAGTTCCAGTTCCTTCACTCCATGGGCCTCATCCTGATCGGTTTGCTTCTCGACAAGGCGCCGGGCTCATGGCTGTTGCGTATTGCTGCCGGTTTCATGATGCTTGGGCTGGTGTTGTTCTCGGGCAGCATCTACGCGGAAATCCTCGGTGCGCCGCCGGCAGTCGGCGAAGTCGCGCCGATGGGCGGTACATCGTTCATGCTGGCCTGGCTGCTGACCGGTATCGCCGGCTTCCGGATCAGGCCGCAGGGGTGAATCCAGATCAGCTCCGCAAGCATTCCCGTGGCGGTCTGGCACCGGCCTGGAAAGAGTGGACGGAGGTAGCCGTTGGACGCACGCACCAGTAATTTCATCCTGCTCGGCATCGTGATTGCGATCGTGCTGGCCTTTGCCAGCGTGGCGCTGTTCGGCGAGGCGATGGCCAGCGTGGAGTGGCTGGGCACGCTGTTTCTCAAGGCACTGAAGATGATCATCGTGCCGCTGGTCACGGCCTCGATGATCGTTGGCGTTGCCGGTCTTGGTGACGTCCGCAAGCTCGGCCGGCTCGGCGGCAACGCGATTCTCTATTTCGTCGTGACCACGGGCATCGCAGTCGCCATCGGTCTGCTGATGGTGAACCTGATCCGTCCCGGCGACGGGATCAGCATCGGCGAACTCGCGGTGCCGGCGCATGTGGCGGCGAAGGAGGACTTCGCGCTATCTGATCTGGTGCTTTCGCTGGTCTCCGACAACATCGTCGCATCGATGGCCAACCTCGAGTTGCTGCCGATTATCGTGTTCTCGCTGGTCTTCGGCGCGGTCCTGACCACGCTGGGACCGGTAGGGGCGCCGGTGATTGCATTCTTCCGCGGCGTGAACGAGGCCATCATGAAGATGGTGATGCTGCTGATGCTGGTGGCGCCGATCGGTATCTTCGGTCTGGTCGCCGGGCGCTTCGGCCGCGCTGGCGATATCGGTCAAGTGATCGGTGGCGTTGGCTGGTACATGGCGACCGTGCTGCTTGCGCTAAGCCTGCATGCTGCCGTGGTCCTGCCAGCCATCCTCTGGTTTGTCGGCAGACGCAATCCCTACCGCTACATGTTCAACATGGGTACCGCGCTGCTCACCGCATTTTCTACCGCGTCCTCATCGGCAACGCTGCCGCTGACCATGGAGGGCGTGGAAAAACACAACGGCGTGTCGGAAAAGGTGGCTGGTTTCGTGGTGCCGCTCGGCGCAACCATAAACATGAACGGCACTGCGCTTTACGAAGCGGTTGCTGCGCTGTTCATCGCCCAGGCGATTGGTCTGGATCTGACGCTTGGCCAGCAGGTCATGGTGCTGCTCACGGCGACGCTCGCGGCGATCGGCGCAGCGGGAATTCCCGAAGCGGGGCTGGTCACGATGGTGATCGTATTGAAGGCGGTGGGCCTGCCACTGGAAGGTATCGGATTGATACTCGCCGTGGACTGGCTGCTTGATCGTTTTCGCACCAGCGTCAATGTCTGGGGCGATGCGGTGGGTGCGGCAGTTGTGGAACAGCGTGTGCTGGACGGCAGTCGGGACGAAACCTGAAATCACTGTCGGCAATTGACTGGCACAAATTTGCTTCGGTAGGGTAGGCTGCGACGTCAATCGGGTTCCGGAGCGTTTTGATGACTGTCGCCAGCCTCTGTCGTGCTGCCGTATTTCTTGCGGCACTCGCGCTGCCTGCGGGTGCACATGCGAGCGGAGCCGGTGCAGCGATGGAAATTCCCGATCTGACGGCTACATCACTTGGCATTGCCGCGCTGCTGGGATTTGTCCTTGCATACGTGTTCGTCATTGCCGAAGAGTTTACGAACCTGCGCAAGTCAAAGGCCGTAGTGGTCATGGCTGGCGTTATCTGGATACTGGTTGCGATTTCCTATGCGCGTGCCGGGGTTCCCGGTGCCACTGATCTGCTGAAAATGCAGATCGAGGAGTATGCCGAGCTGCTCCTGTTCCTGCTCGCCGCAATGACCTACGTGAATACGCTGCAGGAGCGCGGGGTTTTCAATGCACTGCGGGATTGGCTCATCGGCCGCGGTTTTCATCCCCGCTCGCTGTTCTGGATAACCGGTCTGCTGGCATTTTTTCTTTCGCCAATACTCGACAACCTGACCACCGCACTGGTGATGGGCGCGGTGGTGGTTTCGGTGGGGGCGGGCAATCCGCGCTTCATCGCGATTGCCTGCTCGAATATCGTGGTGGCAGCCAATGCCGGTGGGGCCTTCAGTCCCTTCGGCGATATCACGACACTGATGGTCTGGCAAAAAGGTGTCGTGACCTTCCAGGAGTTTTTTGCGCTGTTTGTGCCCTCGCTGGTGAACTGGCTGGTTCCGGCAGTCATCATGGCATTTGCCGTGCCCGATGCGGCGCCGGCCAAACTTGCGGTACGGGCAGCCGTGAAGCCCGGTGGCCATATCGTTGTCGCGCTGTTTGCACTGACCATTGCGATGACCGTAAGCCTGCACAACTTCCTGCACTTGCCGCCGGCGCTCGGGATGATGACCGGGATGGGGATACTCAGTATCTACGGCTTTGTTCTGCGTCGCCGGGAAACGAAGGAAAGGAGCGGCGACCAGGACCCGAGCGCGATGGAAGTCTTGATCCCCGAGGGCTTCAAGCCGGCCACGCGGCCCTTCGATATCTTCATCAGCATGAAGCGCGTCGAATGGGACACGCTGATGTTCTTTTATGGTGTGGTGATCAGCGTCGGTGGCCTGGGCGCTCTCGGTTACCTGCATCTGCTTGCGGATGCGACCTATACGGATCTCGGGCCGCTGAAGGCAAACATACTCGTCGGCATTGCTTCGGCGATCGTGGACAATATCCCGATCATGTTCGCGGTGCTGAACATGAACCCCGACATGTCGCATGGTCACTGGCTGCTGGTGACGCTGACCGCCGGTGTGGGCGGTTCAATGCTCTCCATCGGCTCGGCCGCGGGGGTCGCGCTGATGGGCCAGGCCAGGGGCGTTTATACGTTTTTCGGACATTTGCGCTGGATATGGGCGATCGCACTCGGCTATGCGGCGAGCATCTGGGTGCACCTGGAGCTGAATGCGGCGGCATTTTGACCCCGGTCATGGCGGGACTCCACGTGGCGAGCTGATGATGGGCCGGGACTGATGGAGAAAGAACGTGGATGATCTGATCGTGGCGGGTGTGGCCGTGCCATTCATTGTGGCGGTAGTCTGTATCGTGGTCTGCCTGTTTTTTTCGCAGAAAAGGGATGCGCAGCTCTCGGTACGCCTGCCGGGCACGATGTCCTACAAGTGGGGATATTTCCTCGGCTACAGTGGATTGATGACAGCAGTTGCCGGCATTGCCGGCGGCATCGCCATGACCCGCATTGGTTTCTATCCGGACTGGGCGCCGTTTGTCATGGTCTATGCGGTGGCCTTTGGCATTGCCAGTTATGGCGTACTCACGCGGCGGCGCTGGGGCTGGATCGTCCACATACCGCTGAGCATGAACATGGGTCTCTGGGCATTCAATAGCGTGTATTTTTTCAACCGCTGGAAGGAACTGGGGACTGACAGCTGAGCGGATCGCCCGCTGCGCCGCTTTCAGAACCTCGCCACCAGTCCGGCGAATGCTTCCCACTGCCACAGCATATTGCCACTGGCGCTGACCGCGCAGGCTGATCCCTCGGGCCCCGAGGCGCAGAAGATATTGCTGTGACTGTCGATCACGGCACCCAGCGCCCGCACTTCCATGCGCAGGCCGACTCGCTCGGTTGGGAAAACCTGTGCGCCGCCGCCGATACCGACGGCAAACACCGTGTCTGAACCATATCCGGAACGATCCGGGCTCAGGTGCGCGGCACCGATACCGGCCGCCAGAAAGGGTCGTACCAGTTCTCCTGCACCGACATAGGTACCGCCGAGCAGCAGGTAGCTGATATTCATGTCCAGTGCCGGATCCACGCCGGCGGGCGCCTCGTCGATGCCGGCCGACTGTCGGCTGAAATAGAGTTCCCACTCGGTGTAGGCATCGTCACCGACCGCTTCAGCCGGTGCATTGAGGATGAAGCCGACTGCAGCTGCATCGTCCAGCGATACCTTTGCGCCCGTGTCTTCGTTCTCGAAATCGCCACCCATCCGGTAGCCGAGCAGGGGTGTGAGGGCGAAGCGGTACTCGCCCGGCTCAGCTGCATGAACGGGCGCAGCGAGGACCGTGAACAGGACGATCAAGGCAAGCGTCTGGCGGGAACTGATCATCGTGGGCTCCGGATTTCACCCTATACTCGCACAGGATTGACTCGTTCCGGAGAACTCTGTGCGCAGAGCCAGAAACGGCAAGCTTGTAACCCTGTTCTTCCTCATGCTGCCGCCGGTAACCGCGATCCACGCAACCGAGCCTGTGGCCGAAGCGCCGGCACGGCCAAGAATCGGCCTGGTGCTGGGCGGTGGCGGTGCCAAGGGTGCGGCGCATATCGGCGTTCTGCGTGTACTCGATCAGATGCACATTCCCGTGGATTGCGTGGCAGGCACGAGTATGGGTGCACTGGTTGGCGCGACCTTTGCCAGCGGCGTGCCGCCCGCGGAAATCGAGCGCAGGGTTCTGGCGGTCGACTGGACGCGCACAGTGGGGACCGCAGGCGCACGTGACCAGGCGCCGATCAATCGCAAACTTCAGGGCAGTACCTATACCAACAGCCTGGAGTTCGGATTCAAGGGCAGCAGGATCAGGGCACCGGGCGGTGTTCTCAAATCGCAGGAGATCGAGGAGCTGCTCCGGAACCTGGTGGCCGGTGCGCGTTATGTCGATGATTTCGACAACTTGCCGATTCCTTTTCGTGCCGTCGCGACCGACATGATGGCCGGGGAGATGGTGGTCCTCGGCGATGGTGATCTCACCGTTGCGATGCGGGCCAGCATGGCGGTGCCGGGCGCGTTTTCGCCGGTCGTCATCGGTGAACGGGTGCTGGCTGACGGCGGACAGATGCGCAACGTGCCGGTTGATATCGGCAGGGAGCTGTGTGGCGATGTAATCATCGCCGTATCCCTGTCCAGCCCGCCACCAAAGCCCGAGGATCTGGATTCGGCGCTGGCGCTTGCCACCCGCTCACTGGATGTGATGATCGAGGCGAACGGAAGGGCCCAGCTCGCTACCCTGACGGACAAGGACGTGAGTATCGTCGTGCCGATGGGCGACATCGGTTCAGGCAGCTTCGAGCGGGTGCCCGATGCGATACCGCTCGGGCGTGCCGCCGCCCTGTCGAAGTCTGCTGAACTGGCGCGCTATGCCTTGCCGGAAGCGGAATACAAGGCCTGGCGCGCGAGCCTCAGCCGTGATTACCAGCAGCCGATCCGGGTGGCCGGGGTCCGTATCACCGGCCTGGATCGCGTCAATTCCGAGTACGTGCGCACGGGGGTGATTGCCACCCGGCCGGGCAAAGAGGTGAGCCTGGGTGCCATCGCGACGGATTCCAGTCGGATCTATGCCCTGGGTGATTTCCAGAAAGTTGAATACAGCGTGGTCAATACGCCGGTTGATCCCACGGTCGAGTTCAGGGCAACCGAGAAATCCTGGGGACCCGATTTCCTGAAGTTTGATCTGGGGCTCGGTTTTACGGCGGGAGGAGATTTTTCCTTCGCATTACTCGGCGAACATACCCGTACCTGGCTGAACCCGTACGGTGGCGAGTGGCGCAATACGGTGCAGGTTGGCCAGGATCTGCTGCTCCGCACAAGCCTCTATCAGCCGCTGGAAATCCGCCAGCGGGTTTTTGTCGAGCCCTATCTCGAGTTTGACCGGAACATAGAAGGGCTCTACGTCGACGGGAACAAGATCGGCGAGTTTTCGTTCCGGCGCGGCTTTGGCCAGATCGATCTTGGTCTCAATATCGGCAGGGTGGCGCAACTGCGGGCCGGGCTGCGACAGGGCTGGGCCGGAGCCGATCTCCAGACCGGTGACAGCGCCGCGCTTGCCGACCTGTCCACGACGCATGAGTCCGACCTGGTTCTGCAGGCGACCTACGACACGCGGGATGTCGTTGGCTTGCCGAGCCTGGGCAGCCTGCTGACGGCGCGATACCAGTCCTCCGGTGCCTGGCTGAACGGTGAGCAGTCCTACCAGCAGGCAGAAGGACTGGTGCTGAAGGTGATTCCGTTCCGCGGCGATGTGCTGCATGTCTTCGCGGCCGGAGGCGGTGAACTCAGCGGCACGCTGCCGCCGTACGACCTGTTTGCGATTGGCGGAATCAACAGTTTCCCCGGGCTTGAGCGTCAGCAACTGCGCGGCACGAGTTACTGGATATCGGGGACCAGTTATTACCGCAAGCTCGGCGACATACAACGCCTGTTCGGGCAGGCGCTGTACGGTGGTCTGCGACTCACCGCCGGCGATGTCGCGGGCCGGATCGACGATGTGAACGATGGCACCATCCTCGGTGCGGCTGTCAGCCTGAGCGGCCGCACGCCCGTCGGACCTTTTCTCGTATCATTGGGCAGCACCAACAATGGCTTCTGGGAACTTCAGTTTGCGTTTGGTCGGCCGATACGTGAAGGTTCCATTCTCGATGCAATCTGGTAGCGGACCGTTCAATTTCCGGAGGCGCCATGCGTGATCAGCCTGTCACCCGAATTATGACCGAACCCCCGGTGTTCGTTGCACCGACGGCGACGCCGGAACTTGCCCGACTGCTGATGGCACGGAAATCGCTGCACCATCTGGTCGTGCTGCAGGATGGCCGGCTGGTGGGAATGCTGAGCGCCAGCGACTTGATGGATGCTTCCGCAGCAACGGTTGCCGAACTGATGCAACCGGATCCGGTTTCCATTCCGGCCACCGCATCGTTGCAGGACGCGGCGGAGATTCTGGTCTCGGGCGCGTTTCATTCCCTGCCGGTGGTCGACGTAGATGGCCGGGTGACAGGAGTCGTAACCTCTACCGATCTGATACGCCTGCTCATCCAGCAGTTGCCGGGTCCGGCGCATCGGCCTGCCGAGTCCCGGGAAGGTCTGCCCCTCGTCAGTGATTCGGAGCGCGAACACCTGCTGAACAGGGTGCTGGCCGCTGCCGATCTGTATCTGCACTCCGGCCAGGGCAGCCATGAACACGCCGCGCTCGTGCGTGCCGTGGAAAAGGCCAAGGAAGGTGTTCGGCCTGGTCTGCGCATCAACCGGCTGTAGATGTCCGGTACCATCACCGATTGTCATTTTGGAGACGTTCATGAAGATCACTGTCGTAGCGAATGGTCCGTTCCTGATCGATACCAGCGGAGAGTGGAGCTGGACGGGCGAGGCCGGCACAAAGACCGGCAAAGACCGGATTGCCCTGTGCCGCTGTGGCGCATCCGGCAGCAAACCCCTGTGTGACGGTACGCACCGGAAGATCGGCTTCACGGCGGAAGGCGGAGAGTGCGAGCTGACGCCAGGTTGAGCAGGCGAGGCCGGACCGGCGAGAGAGTTGTCTACGCCTCGCCGATCTACGACGCGCTCCGCGTCGCGCCCAGCCGGATCACCGGACGAGGCCTGTTTGCCGGAACGGTGATTCCGGCACGCGCCAAGATCGGCGAGTTCGAGGGCGAGGTGATCCCGATTGCAGAGGCGCGGCGTCGTGCGACCGGCAAGCGCATCGTTGCCATCATCGAACTGGAACGCTGGGCGATCGACGCATCAGTCACCCGGCGCGGCTTCCGCTACATCAATCATTCCTGTGCACCCAACACCTTCACCCGACTGACGCGGGAGCGGGCCGAGTTCTATGCCCTGCGCCGGATCCGGGCGGGCGAGGAACTCACGGTGGACTATGGCGAGAGTCACCACGAGGGCAAGCTGCCCTGCCTGTGTGGTGCAAAGCGCTGTCGCGGCTGGATTTAGGTTGGCGGTGGCTGGTTGTCGGTCAGGGTGTTACGGGCAGTGCCGTGGACCGCGCAAGTTGCCGTACCAGTACCTGGTAGGGGCCGCTGACCGGGATTTCCTCTCCGGTTTGCAGAACCACTGACATCTTGCGGGCGTTCTGTCGTACCCGCTGAATCGCATTCCGCCTTACCCACCAGCTGCGATGGATCTGCAAGCCGTCGTCCGACGGCAACTCACAGAGGGCGTCGCTGAAGCGATGCAGAACCAGATAGCTTTTCTTTGCAGTCACGATCCGGATGTAGTGTTGCTCGGCTTTTACCGCGATGACGTCGGGCAAGAGTATGCCGACGGGTACCCGTTCGAGGAATGCCGGCCGGCTTACATTGGAAGCCATGACTGACGTGTCCGCTGCGGCAGATTTCGGGGCTGCGCTGCGCGACACGGTGTCGTACCGATAGCGGGGCAGATTCAAAAAGCGGTCGAAAACAAAGTTTGTGCACAGCCAGATAGCCCCCGCGCGCAGCCAGTAACCCCAGTAGTTGACAGCCAGCGGGCTTGTCGGCTGAGCGTCAAGGCCGCTGGCTGGCCAGTGCAGGGCAAACAGGCTCGTCAGCCAGGTGATATAGGGCAGGGTGATCAGGCATGCCATCGTGTGTCCGGCCAGCATGATGAAGACGGGCCGGGGTCGCCACGGCTGAAGCAAACGCATTGCAAGTGCGGTCAGCAGGCAGGTGCTGAACCAGGGCACAAAGGCATGGCCCAGATAGAAGGCCACTGCCCACAGCGGGCCGATGGATTCGATCAATCGCCAATTATTGATCGCCCCATAACCGCCAAGCGCCAGAGGTACCAGCAGATAGAAGGCGAGGATCTGCCAGCTCAGGTCGGCTCCGAGCTGCTGCATCGTATTCACGATGGCTGGCTTGCTGTCGCTCGGGGGCTGTACTGGCATATCCCTGTGTTTGAACCCGGGCGCACGACAAATTCGTGCTGCACGAATGCGATTCTAGGATATTCCGTTGCAATTCAGGAATCTTCGCTGGCGGCGTTCGTCACCAATGCCTAGTTTAGCCGCCTCCTGATCTTCCAGAGCCGCGGACGGATTTACCGGATGGATTCTGTCGTTGAACGACTGGGCAAGCAGCCCCTGCTGGGGCTGATGAGTCTGCTCATAGTGTGGGGCGGCCTTGCGCTGGGCCACTCTCTGGTGGTGTTGCAGGTTGCCGCGACCGGTGGCGCAGGCCTGCTGGACGGAATGATCTCCTGGCCAATGGGTTTCCTGGGTTTTGTGCTGGTCTGGATCGGCATGAAGCGCAGCGAAACCCAGGGCACCATCCTTGGCTACATCGGCGGCAACCTGATCTGGTGTGGTTCCTTCGAGTGGAGCTGGCGCTACTTCAGTCACTCTCTCGGTATCCAGCCCGTCATGGACAAGGGTTTCGCAATCCTGTCGTCGGAACTGCTGATGATCCAGGCTACTACCTTGATCGCAATAAGCCTGCTGATATTTCTGGGCGCCAACAAGGACACCCGGTGCCGCATGTTCATGTGGTTCCATCGCACCTTCAATCTGCGACCCGACAGCATGACGCCGGGTTTCAAACGCCAGCATGCGCGCAATACAGCGATGGAAACGGTATTCCTGGTCTGGACCATCTACCTGTTTGCGATCTACATCAACGATCCGCGCGGTGTTCGCTACGACTCGCTTGCTGCGATGTCGATCACGATTGGCATTCTGGTGTGGGGTTTATGGCTTGTGACCCGGCTGCTGAAGCAACGGGGCTTCGGGCCGACACTCCGCTACGCAATACCGACCGGAAATATTCTCTGGCTGCCCATAGAGTCTTTCGCGCGCTGGGGGCTATATCCGGAAATCTGGATCAAGCCGGTTGAATACGCGCCTGTAATGCTCACCGTGCTGCTGCTGTTTGTCGGGGTGCTGATCATGGTCTACCGGTCGATGGAGCCGCGTTCCGGTGACGCCCTTGCCGTCTGACCGGTCGCACGGGTGGTGAGACGGTGTTTTGGCGATATTGCTTGTTTGTTTGAATGGGGGACTGTCGAATGAGAACCAAGAAGACTCTGGGCGCCGGTGTCGCGATATTGTTATCGCCAGCTGCGCTATCACTGTTGGCCTTGCCGGCAACTGCGCTGGTGACGACACCGTGCTGGTCGCAGGCGGTTGCCGAAATCGTGGTGACTGCCCGGCGTCGAGAAGAAAACCTGCAGGACATTCCGGTAGCGGTGTCATCGTTCAGTATTGACGAGATTGAGAAGCAGGGGATCAGCAGTACAGCAGATGTAGTCAAGCTGGTGCCGGGTGTGCAGTTTGATCAGGGGTTTTCAGCGGCTGATACGCGCATCTCCATTCGTGGCATCAACAGTGAACGCGGCCGCACCAGTGCGGCGGTTCTGGTCGACGGTATCGACGTCAGCGGTGAAAACGTGACGGCAGGCGGCGGATCATCGCTGCTCAATACCCGCCTTCTGGACCTTGAGCGTGTCGAGGTGGTCAAGGGGCCGCAGGCCGGACTCTACGGTCGCAACGCCTTTGCCGGCGCCATCAGTTACATCACCAGACAGCCGTCCATGACCGCGATGGAGGCCAAGGTGAGTGCCGATATCGCCGATTACAGTACCTACGACCTGCGCGCTTCGGTGTCAGGCCCGGTGATTGACGGCAAACTGGCTATCGGCCTGAATCTGGGCTGGTACGATTCGAACGGCTATTACGACAATCACAACTCTGCGGTACCGGCGGCCAATGGCGAACTTAACGGCGGCGACAGTCATGGCGCGCGCCTGGTGGCGATATATACGCCAACCGACAGCCTGAAAATAACCGGCAGCGTGAGCTACAGCGAAACCGACAGCGATCCGCGGGCGGTAGTCAAGGTTGCGAACGCCAATACCTTTTACCTCATGGGGCAGCAATTGCCCGCCGGTACCACGGCAGACTTCAGCTTCATGGGAACCCAGGATTACGGTCAGTGGCTCGGTACCGTTGGTTCAGTCAATGAAGATGACGTGAACCTGTCGGTCTCGGAGCGCACCAATGCACCGTTTGCCGGCAGTAGCGATGAAACCCTGCTTGGCTACCTGAAGCTGGAGTGGGACCTGGGTTCCACCACCTTCAGGTCTTCGACCAGTTATCTGAGCAATGAAGCCACGCTCGACGAAGATCCGGAATACCAGGACGGCGTGGGTACGGTATTCATGGGTGTCGGTTTGTCACTGGCCAACGAGTACCGGGATTCAACGGATACCGATTACTTCAACCAGGAATTTACCCTGGAGTCCAACGACCAGGGCCGCTGGAACTGGCTGGTGGGTCTGTCCGGTTTCTGGGAAGACACCCGAAACGTGGATAACTCGCTGGGCTGGTTCAATGATCCGAATATCCTCTTCGTGCCGGGATTCTGTGGCTCCAATCCATTCGAGTTTGCCTGCAGCTATGCGGCTTCCGCTGTGGCGGGCACTCCGGCAAAGACGATCGACAGGGATACCTTCAGCTGGTCGGTATTTGGCCTGGTCGGTTTCGATATCACCGATCGGTTGCGACTGACGCTCGAAGCACGCTACATCGACGATGAGATAAAAGTAAAAACCAATACCTCGATTGATCGTGTGTCACAGTATGTGTTCAATCTGCCGATTGACTTCAGTTTCGGCGCGCCACCAGTGCTGCCGGCATCGGATACTGTCAACTCGAACACCATCAACCCGCGTGTGGCACTGGACTACAAGATCACCGATGCCGTGATGGTTTATGGTTCCGTGGCCAAGGGGACCAAGCCGGCCGGGTTCGGGACTTCACAGTTCGCGACACCACAGAATGCGCGGGTCGACCAGGAAAAGCTCTGGGCCTACGAGTTGGGTGCCAAGACCGAGTGGCTGGACGGGTCATTACAGGCGAATGTGGCGTTTTTCTACAACGACTACACCGACCGCCAGGTCGGTGTGACGGTGACCGATCCGAATACAGGTTGGGCAGCGGCCGGTATTGTCAACGCCGCCGAAGCTGAAACCAAAGGTGTCGAAATCGAGCTGGTCTGGCGTGCGACCGACGCGCTGACGCTGGGTGCCGGCTATGCCTATACCGATGCCGAATGGACAGATTTCAACTATTCGGAAATCCGCGCCAACAGCGGCGGTGTGAACGAGAAGGATATGGCGATTTGTGGCAACGCGCTGGGTGACTGCAGCGGCGCAGATGTGGCGGGTATCCCCGAAAATGCGCTGGTGCTGCAGGCCAACTACACGCGACCGCTGGCCGGTGATATGGAGTGGTACGTGAATACGGTCGGGCAGTATCAGGACAAGCGTGCCATCTATGACCGCATTAATACTGCCTATGTCGATTCCTTCTGGAGCGTCGATGCGCAGCTCGGCGTTCAGACCGGTGACTGGCTGGTCGAGGCCTATGTCACCAATCTCTTCGATGACGACACAGTGCGGTGGGCGCAGGGCTACCAGGACTTCCGTGACGGCATGTATGGCGGAAACTTTGGCGGTGAGCCGCGAGACGAAGCGATATTTGCCTTCCTGCCACCACCCCGGGTTGTCGGGCTGCGTGCCAGCTACCGGTTTGGTGGTGAATAGTCGAGATTGATCTCTCCCCCTGGCTCCCGGGGCGGCACGATGACTCTCCGTGTCGTCCCGGGCACTCCAGGCAGATCAGGGAATCGGTAGCTCAGGTCCCAGTTGTTCCCGTACCAGCTGAAAGATTCCGCGAAATGCCCGCCCGTGACGCGCCTGGCCGCCGGGTTTCTCCGCACCCGCATCCTTGCGCGCCTGGCGTATCAGTGTGCGCAGCTGCTGGGCATCCGTGCCGGGATGTTCCGCGAGCCATTGATCCAGCGTCCGGTCATCGCTGATCAGCCGGTCCCGCCAGCTCTCAGCCAGGTGCAGCATGGCCTTTTCCCGCGCGGACAGCCCATGTTGCAACGCGATGGCGGCGCGTATGGCCTCGACCGTTTCCGCTTCCTGCTGTCGCATCAGCTTGCCGATCAGCTGTCGCTGACGGCGGCCGCCGCCGCGGGCATTGATCCGTTTGCCCTCCAGAATGGCGTTGTGCAGCCCGTGCGACAGGGGCAGCTGCTCGAGGGCGTCGCCATGTAATGCCAGCAGTGCCTCGCCGAGCGCCTGCAGTTCCTCGCTCTCGCGCTTGAGATCGGTGCGGCTGGCGGCGTCAGTGCCTTTGAGTTCGGCCCTGAACTGGCGGTCGAGTTCGCTCCCCTGGGGCACGAACTCGCCATCGATGTAGTAGCCCTTGCCGGGTTTGCGCGACATGAAGCGGGGATCCTGCGGCGGGCGTGTATCATAAACCACCACATACGCATAACGGCTTTATGGTCAAGACTGAGAGATATGGCGACACTGGAGCAACTGCAGACGCGCAAGCGTGAACTTGAAGAGCAGCTTTTTGCCGGGGATTTATCCGTGGAACCGGCCCTGTTGCATGTAGATCGGGCGATTGCCTCGCGCACGCTGAAGGTGCAGCACAGCCGGCAACGGCTCGATGCGGCAAAGCAGGCGGTGGAAGCCGGCATGGACAAGGACGAGGCCCGACGCATCAAGACCAGGGCCACGGTAAAGAAGCTCGAAGAAATCCGCGCAAAGAAGATCCTGAACAAGTTCTGACCGATCGCCAGCGTGTTGCGATCGCTGCTGCCACAATGCAAGATCAACGTCCTGCCTGAACCCGGGAGAGTCACCTTGCTTCGTATTCTGGTCAGCACCGTATTGCTCGGCATGGTTCCTGCCCTGCATGCCACGGAGCTTGAGCCGCTGCTGAGCTATAGCGGTCCGCAGCTCTATCAGCGCTTCTGCGCCAGTTGTCATGGACCACAGGCCTATGGTGACGGGCCGGTGGCAGCGACGCTCAAGGTGATGGTTCCAGACCTGACCCGTATCGCCCGGCGGCAGCAGAATGGCGAATTCCCCGAGCAGCGGATCCGCGAGATCGTCGACGGGCGCGCCGTGCTGCCGGCGCATGGTCTGCGCGACATGCCGGTATGGGGCTATGAACTCGAAGCGCAGGCCCCGCCTGATCAGCCCGGTCGGGCAGCCGCACAGAGCCTGATCGACAAACTGGTCGGCTATCTGCGTTCGATCCAGCAGTAGGGTACGTGATGCGAAGCTTCAGCAGATTCCTGATGTTTGTCGCGGGTCTGGTCTCGCTCGCTCCGGGTCTGGTCCGCGCGGCGCCGCTGCCGGCAGCAGATTCGCCGGCTTTTTGCGTGTCCGCCCAGCAGCTTCTCGCCAGCACCAGGATGGTCGGAAGAAACACACTGTTCACCGATATGCCTGCGTACCGGCATTCCAAGCCGCTGGTTGATCCGCTGGAGATTTTCCAGGTGGTGAGCTACGCAGGGAAGCTGCCGGTCATGGTGTCCTGCAAAGTAAAGACGGCAGCACATCTGCGTGCAGCCTATGGCCCGAAGGCCGCGGGCAAGCAGTTGTACTGTCCTGATGTCACGCGGCTGATCCGCGCGCAGGCGGTCGCGGAATTGCAGCAAGCCAGTCAGGCGGGGGCTGCGGCCAGGGCGGCTGCCTTTATCGTCGATGAGAACGAGCCGTATTTTACGGGCCGCTCATACCTCGCCGATTTCCAGCTCAGCTATCGCGACGGGGATGGCGCGATACACATCAGCTCACCAGGCCTGTATCAGGACTACGACAGCTGGATCACCTGGTTTCTGCCGGAAAAAGTTCAGGGCCAGAGCTACTGCCATCTGGCGACGGTCGACTACCTGAAGGCGCTCGCGTCGGGCGAAATGAAGCCCGGTATCATGATGACGACTGCGGATGACGCGCCCG
Organism: Chromatiales bacterium; assembly: GCA_024234935.1. Lineage (NCBI taxonomy): Bacteria > Pseudomonadati > Pseudomonadota > Gammaproteobacteria > Chromatiales > Chromatiales bacterium. The sequence goes on along the minus strand of JACKNI010000001.1, from coordinate 622,686 downwards.
TTCGCCCAAAGTAGCAGCCCGGTCCGCTGCCGGAGTGCGAACTCCAGCAAGCTGCAGCACCGCCTGAACCTCTAATATGCTGCGGATACGCAAGTCCTGAGGATATCGGTGCGTGGGGCATCCAATCCGGCCATCTACTGATCGCGCGGTGACGGGCAGTGCACAGGTTTCGGTCTGGAGTCGCTGGTTTCAGCGACTGACCGGACAGATCCCGGGTTCGTCCGCGCTGGCTGCCGAGCGCCGCATGAATGAGCGGCGCAGCCACTCGTTCTGGTCATTTGCCTACGGAAGCTTCCGTCCCCGGCGGCGTCAGGGGCGGCGTCAGGGGGACCATGAGCGTGTCTTCCTCGACTGGCATGAACCGCGCGTCCTCTACCTGGTTCTGGCCGTCGTGCTGATGAGTTGCACTGACGCGCTGTTTACGCTGAATCTCCTGGCCTCTGGCGCGCAGGAGGTCAATGCGGTCATGCACGCGCTGATCACACACGACGTCAGGACTTTTCTGGCTGTCAAGATCGGCAGTACGTGTCTGTCCGCTGTGCTGCTCGCAGTGGTTGCCCGACGGCAGTTCATGGGCATGTTTCCGGTGGTCCGGTTGCTGCAACTCTTTTGTGCCGGTTATGCCGTGCTGCTGGCCTATGAAGTGTGGATGTTTGTCGTTTACTTCTGAGCGGACCCGATCCCGGTGATTGACCATGAGCCGGCAGGACAGAACAGGTAGAATCCACGGCGTCCCCGGCAGTTTCTGAAACAGTTAATCGATATGAGCCAGAGCCTGCAGCAGATCTATGCTGCGTCGCCACTTTTTGCGGGCAACGCGGAGTACGTCGAAGAACTCTACGCGAGCTGGTTGAAGGATCCAGGTTCCGTGGATGCCAGGTGGCGCCGGTTTTTTGCCGAGCAGGCACCGCAAGCGCCCGGTTCGGCTGCCAGTTCAGGTGCAGCGACGATCAGCCGGTCGCCGCATCCCGGATCCGGACCCCGGCGAAGCGGCGCACAGCCATCGGCAGAGAAGCAGGCCTCTGTTTCGCGACTCATCCAGATTTACAGCCTGCGCGGTCATCAGATCGCGGATCTCGATCCCCTCGGGCTCGACAAGCGCGCCATGCCCATCGTCATGCGTCTCGACCAGCTGGGACTCAGCGAGGCTGATTTCGATACAGAGTTCTACGTTGGCAATCTGGCCGGCCAGACCGATGTGCGCATGACGCTGTGCGAGCTGATGAGCACGCTGACACGCGTCTACGCCGGCAAGGTTGGCGCCGACTATGCGCATCTGTCCCGGGGACGGGAACGACGCTGGATCCGTGAACGCCTTGAGCGCGGCATGCTCAGCGACCCTTTCAGTGACGACGACCGCCGCCACATTCTCAGGCAGCTGACTGCGGCCGAAGGCATCGAGCGATATCTGCATACACGCTATGTGGGTCAGAAGCGTTTTTCGCTGGAAGGTGGCGACAGTCTGGTGCCACTGCTCGATGACCTGATTCAGCAGGGCGGCGCCAGCGGTATCCAGGAGATGGTACTCGGCATGGCCCACCGTGGCCGGATCAATGTGCTGGTCAATATCCTTGGCAAGGCGCCGCAGGCCCTGTTCTCCGAATTTGAAGGTGTCTACGATCCGGCGCGCGTGAAGGGTTCGGGTGACGTGAAGTACCACATGGGCTTCTCGTCCGATATCCGCACGCCAGGCGGCAACGTCCATGTGGTCCTGGCTTTCAATCCCTCGCATCTGGAGATCGTCGATCCGGTGGTCGAAGGCTCGGTGCGTGCGCGGCAGGAGCGTCGCGGTGACGTCGACGGCAGTGAAATCCTGCCCGTGCTGTTGCATGGTGATGCGGCGTTTGCCGGGCAGGGCGTGGTGGCCGAAACCTTCCAGCTGTCCCAGACGCGCGGCTTCAGCACCGGCGGCACACTGCATATCGTCTGCAACAATCAGGTGGGCTTCACCATCAGCAATCCGCGCGATGCGCGTTCTACGGCCTACTGCAGCGATATTGCACGCATGATCGAGGCCCCTGTACTGCACGTGAACGGCGATGATCCGGAAGCCGTGGTCTTCGTTACTCGCCTGGCACTGGCATACCGTCAGACCTTTCACAAGGATGTGGTGATCGATCTGGTCTGCTATCGGCGCCACGGCCACAACGAGGCCGATGAGCCGGGTGCAACTCAACCGCTCATGTACCAGACGATCCGCAAGCATCCGACGACCCGGCAGATCTACGCGCGGAAGCTGATGGAGCGCGGCGTTCTGGATGCGCCCGAGGCCGATCGCATGAGCGAGGACTACCGGGAGCGTGTCGACGCAGGTCTGTCGTTGCCGCAGACCGTGCTGGGCATGGTCGGCAATGAATACACGGTGGACTGGAGCCGCTACGTCAAGGCCGACTGGGACGAGCCGGAGTCGACCGCGCTGGGCAGCGAGGAAGTCGCGATCCTGGGGCGTGAGATCAATACCATCCCACAGCACTTCAGTCTGCATCCGCGCGTCGCGCGAGTGGTTACGGACCGCGAGCGCATGGCTGCCGGCGAGCTGCCGATGGACTGGGGTTTCGCCGAGTTGATGGCCTACGGCAGTCTGGTCCGTGCGGGCATCAATGTACGGCTGACCGGCCAGGACAGCGGTCGCGGTACATTCTTTCACCGTCACTGCGTGCTTCACGACCAGCTCACCGAACAGACCTGGACGCCGATCGACAATATATCGGGCGGCAAGGAGCGCAGCCGCTTTACCGTGACCGACTCCCTGCTGTCCGAAGAGGCGGTGCTCGGCTTCGAGTATGGCTATTCCAGTACGGACCCCGACGCTCTGGTGATCTGGGAAGCGCAGTTCGGTGATTTCTGCAATGGGGCGCAGGTCGTCATCGACCAGTTCATCAGCTCGGGCGAGGAAAAGTGGGGCCGTCTGTGCGGCCTCGTCCTGTTTCTGCCGCATGGACAGGAAGGGCAGGGGCCGGAGCACTCGTCTGCGCGTCTCGAACGCTTCCTGCAGCTCTGTGCGGAACAGAACATGCAGGTATGCATTCCGTCCACGCCGGCGCAGATGTTTCACATGCTGCGCCGGCAGATGCTGCGCGCGCTGCGCAAGCCGCTCATCGTGCTGACGCCGAAGAGTCTGCTGCGTCACCGGCTGTCGAGTTCGCCACTTGATGAACTGGTCCGTGGCCGATTCCAGCTCATCATCGACGAGATTGATTCGCTGGAGACAACGGCGGTACGCCGCGTCGTATTCTGCAGCGGCAAGGTCTACTTCGATCTGCTCGAGGCGCGGCGCGCCAAAGGCCAGACCGATGTGGCGCTGATCCGCATCGAGCAGCTCTATCCGTTCCCCGGCAATGAGTACGCTGCGCTGCTGGCCCGCTATCCACAGGCGCGGGAAGTCGTCTGGTGCCAGGAGGAGCCGCAGAACCAGGGGGCCTGGTACCAGATCCGCCATCAGTTGCAGCGGCCGCTGCAGAAGCGGCAGGAACTCTACTATGCTGGCCGTCCCGGTGCGGCTGCACCGGCGCCGGGAATTTTCCAGTTGCATGTCCAGCAGCAGCAGGAGCTGGTTGAAACCGCGCTGTCGGCAGACGTGCGTTAAACAGGAGGTGTTTGCAGATGGTGATTGAAGTCAAGGTGCCGCGCCTCCCCGAGTCGGTGGCCGACGCGACGCTCGTGACCTGGCACAAGGCGCCAGGAGACTCCGTTGAGCGCGATGAGAATCTCGCCGATCTCGAAACCGACAAGGTGGTGCTCGAAGTGCCCGCACCGCAGCGGGGTGTGTTGCGCGAGATCCGGGTGGAGGCGGGCAGCACGGTGACGAGCGGGCAGCTGCTGGCGATCTTTGAGGCAGCCGCGGACGGTGCATCGGCGGGCCCGGCTGCTGCAGCGAAAAAGCCTGTTGCCGTTGCAGCGGCTCAAGCCAGAGCAACGCCTGCCGCTGGGCCGCCCGCAGAGCGCAATGCCGGCAAGACGGGTCCGGCGGTACGCCGGCTGGCCGCGGAGCAGGGCGTCGATACGGCGACCCTCAAGGGCAGCGGTCCCCAGGGACGTATTCAGAAAAGCGATGTCGTCGCCTCGCCCGTGACCCGGCCCGCACCGGTGCCCGAACCGGTCGTTGCCGCCAGTCGCAGCGAGCGGCGTGTGCCGATGACGCGTCTGCGCGCCAGGATTGCGGAACGGCTGGTTACGGCACAGCAGACTGCCGCGATGCTGACCACCTTCAACGAGGTTGATCTGAGCGAGGTCATGAGCCTGCGCAGCCGCTACAAGGAGGCCTTCGAAAAGCAGCACGGTGCTCGTCTGGGCTTCATGGGCTTCTTCATCAAGGCGGCGATCGAGGCACTGCGTCGCTATCCGGGCGTCAATGCCTCGATCGAAGGTCAGGAAATCGTCTATCACGACTACTACGATATCGGTGTCGCGGTTTCGACCGACCGTGGTCTCGTCGTTCCGGTACTGCGCGATGCCGAACGGCTGAGCCTGCCGGCCATCGAGGCGGCAATTACCGAGTTCGGCCGCAAGGCGCGCGATGGCACACTCGGCATGGATGACCTGATCGGCGGAACCTTTACGCTGACCAATGGCGGCGTTTTCGGTTCGATGCTGTCGACGCCCATCCTCAATCCCCCGCAGAGCGGGATCCTCGGCATGCACAAGATCCAGGAACGACCGATGGTCGTCGACGGGCAGATTGTGGTCCGTCCGATGATGTATCTCGCGCTGACCTACGATCACCGCATCGTCGATGGTCGTGAGGCAGTGCAGTTTCTGGTGGCGATAAAGGAAACCCTCGAGGATCCGGCACGGCTCCTGCTGGGTATCTGAGGACAGAAGGAGTGCGGTCGTGAGCAAGTACGACGTGGTAGTCATCGGTGGCGGGCCAGCCGGTTATATCGCCGCCATACGTGCGGCCCAGAACGGGCTGCGGGTCGCCTGTATCGATGCCTGGAAGAACCGCGACGGCAAGCACGCGCTGGGCGGCACCTGCCTGAACGCAGGCTGCATTCCGTCCAAGGCGCTGCTCGAATCCTCCGAGCTGTTTCATCGCGCTGGCCACGAATTTGCAAGTCACGGTATCCAGGTCAGCAAGCCCGGGCTTGATCTGTCGGTAATGCAGGCACGCAAGGCCACAATCGTTCGCCAGTTCTCGGGTGGCATACAGGAACTGTTCAAGGCCAACGGGGTTAACAGTTTGTTTGGCCACGGTCATTTGCTGCCCGCCAACAAGATTCGCTATACGCCAGACAACGGTGAGCCGGAGTTGCTGGAGGCCGAGCATGTGGTGCTGGCCGCAGGCTCCGTGCCGGTCGAGTTGCCCTTTGCGCGCTTCGACGGCAAAAGGATCGTGGACTCCTGGGGTGCCCTGGAATTTGATGCCGTACCGGCCCGTCTCGGGGTGATCGGCGGCGGCGTGATCGGGCTCGAACTTGGCAGCGTCTGGCAGCGGCTGGGCGCGCAGACCACGGTGATCGAGGCGCTGGACCGGTTCCTGTTCATGGTTGACGGCCAGATTGCCAAGGACGCGCAGCGGCAGTTCAAGAAGCAGGGTCTGGATATCCGGCTCGGCGCCAAAGTGATCGAAACCGTGCAGACCGATGCCGGGGTCGTGGTGAGTTATGAGGACGGGCGCGGCCGGCATTCGCTGGAAGTGGACCGGTTGATCGTCGCTGTCGGGCGCCGGCCGGGTACCGACGGGCTGCTCGATCCGCTGGCGGGCGTTCAGCTGAACGAACGCGGATTTGTCGAGGTCGATGCCGAGTGCCGCACCACAGCCGCGAATGTCTGGGCTGTCGGCGATCTGGTACGCGGGCCAATGCTCGCCCACAAGGGCTCTGAAGAGGGCGTGATGGTCGCCGATCTCATCGCCGGTCGTTACGGGCACGTCAACTACGCGGCAATTCCCAGCGTGATCTATACCTCGCCGGAGATCGCCTGGGTGGGTCAGACCGAGGAACAGCTCAAGGAGACCGGCCAGTCCTACAAGGTCGGGACTTTCAATTTCGCGGCCAGTGGCCGGGCCAAGGCCATGGAACAGGCGGCTGGCCTCGTCAAGGTACTGGCTGATACCGCCACTGATCGGCTGCTGGGCGTGCACATTATCGGGCCGATGGCCGGTGAACTGATCGGCGAAGCAGTGGTCGCCATGGAATTCGAAGCCAGTTGCGAAGATCTGCAGCGTACGATCCATGCCCATCCGACCCTTACCGAAGCCATACACGAGGCGGCGCTGTCGGCCGATCGTCGCGCCCTGCATGCCATCAATCACTGAGCTTCACCGCACCTCCGGCTGACGCGGCAATTCAGTTATCATCCTGCGCTGTGCAGGATCTTCATTCGCATGTCGGGAGCCAGGCGTGAGCGGGGTTACGCGCATTCTCGGTATCGACCCCGGCTCCCGGATCACCGGCTTTGGCATCATCGAGTCGGACGGACGCCGGTCGGTGCATGTGGCCAGCGGCTGCATCCGGACTGCGGCGGGCGCACTGCCTTCGCGTTTGCAGACCATCTTTTCCGACGTACAGGCCCTGGTTCAGCAATATCAGCCCGGCGCAGTGGCCGTCGAGCAGGTATTCATGGCCCGCAATGCTGATTCCGCGCTCAAGCTCGGGCAGGCCCGGGCAGCGGCGATCTGCGCCACTTTCGGTAGCGGCGCGGAAGTCTTCGAATACGCGGCACGGGCCGTAAAGCAGGCCATCGTGGGTGCCGGGAATGCCGAGAAAGCGCAGGTCAGCCACATGGTTGCCGTGCTGCTCAATCATCGCGAAGCGCTGGAGGTGGATGCTGCCGATGCGCTGGCTGTAGCCCTGTGTCATGCGCATACACAACCACTCAACGAGCGGCTGGCCGGCGCACGGCGTCTGGTTGCCGGAATGCGCCGATGATCGGGTTCTTGCGCGGTGTGCTGACGCACAAGGAGCCGCCGTTCCTGCTCATCGACGTGGGCGGGGTCGGCTACGAAGTCGAAGCGCCCATGTCCACCTGCTTTCGGCTGCCGGGCACGGGTGAGAGCGTGCAGCTGTGTACCCATCTGCTGATCCGCGAGGATCATCACACGTTGTTTGGCTTCAGTACGGAAGTGGAGCGGCGCCTGTTCCGGGATCTGCTCAAGGTCAGCGGTGTAGGGGCCAAGACCGCCCTCGGCGTATTGTCGGGACTGAGCGTCGATGCTTTCATTCGCTGTGTGGAAACCGATGACGTTGCTTCGCTGATGCGTCTGCCCGGTGTCGGTCGCAAGACAGCTGAGCGGGTGATCATCGAGATGCGCGACCGCGTCCGTCATCCGGGTCTCGCTGGCGGTGGCTCCGGCCGGCCGGCAATGCCTGCCGACTCGCGTACCGAGGCGCTCGACGCCTTGTTGGCGCTTGGCTACAAGCCGCCCGAGGCGCGACGCATGCTGGATCGCGTACCCGACGAGGGCCAGTCGACGGAAGATCTGCTGCGGGTGATCCTGCGCGGTGCGGTGCGGACATGAGTACTGACGAGCGCGTCATCGCCACCCTGGCCGGTGCCGGCGAGGATTCACTTGATCGCTCCATCCGCCCGCAGCGTCTGACCGACTATGTTGGTCAGGCGGCCGTGAAGCGTCAGCTTGAGGTCTTCATCTCCGCTGCGCGCAAGCGCGGCGATGCGCTCGACCATACGCTGATCTTCGGTCCGCCGGGTCTCGGCAAGACCACGCTTGCAAACATCATCGCCAACGAACTCGGCGTAAACATCCGGCATACCTCGGGTCCGGTGCTGGAGCGACCGGGTGATCTCGCTGCGATGCTGACCAACCTCGAGCCGCGTGACGTGCTTTTCGTGGACGAGATCCACCGGCTGAGTCCGGTCGTCGAGGAGGTGCTCTATCCGGCGCTGGAGGATTTTCAGCTCGATATCATGATCGGCGAAGGCCCTGCGGCGCGCTCCATCAAGCTCGATCTGCCACCGTTCACCCTGGTCGGTGCCACCACCCGGGCCGGTCTGCTGACCTCACCCTTGCGCGACCGTTTCGGCATCGTGCAGCGCCTTGAGTTCTATTCGCCGGAAGAACTGCATGCCATCATCGTGCGCTCGGCCGATATCCTCGGCGTACCGATCGATGCGGAAGGTGCCGCACAGCTGGCCGGCAGGGCGCGGGGTACGCCGCGCATTGCCAACCGCCTGCTGCGCCGGGTGCGCGATTTTGCCGAGATCGAGGGGGACGGATGTATCGATGCGGCTATCGCCCGCTCGGCGATGGACCTGCTCGACGTGGATCCGGGCGGATTTGATCTGCTCGATCGCCGCTTCCTGCTGCTGATCATCGAACGCTTTGATGGCGGACCGGTTGGCGTCGAATCGCTGGCCGCGGCGCTGGGCGAGGAGCGCGGTACGATCGAGGACGTCATCGAGCCCTTTCTGATTCAGCAGGGCTTCATGAGCAGGACGGCGCGCGGACGCATGGTAACGCGGCGCGCCTGGCAATATTTTGGTCTGCAACCGCCGCGGAGCGGCAGCGATGCCGGGCCGGGGCTGTTTGATTCCGGGGACCCGTCAGCAACATGAGTACAGGCAATATCTGATGTCCGACAACTATTCTTTCTTCGACATGATCGTCAACGCGAGCTTTGTCGTGCAGGTGGTCATGGCCTTGCTGATGGTTGCTTCAGTGACCTCGTGGACCATCATCATCCGCAAACGGCGCCTGCTCAATCAGGCCCTCAGCGGTTCCGATGCTTTCGAGAACAGCTTCTGGTCAGGCGGCGACCTGAATGCCATCTATCGTGACATTACGCGCGGCAAGACCGAGCCGGCGGACATGGCCGGACTTTTTGAAGCAGGTTTCCGCGAATTCCGTCGCCTGACGGCCCAGCAGAACATGTCCCCGGACCAGGTCCTCGATGGTGTGCGCCGGATGATGCATGTGGCCCAGATGCGCGAGATGGATCGCCTCGAAGAGAGCCTGTCCACGCTGGCGACGATCGGTTCTACCAGCCCCTACGTCGGCCTGTTCGGCACGGTCTGGGGCATCATGAATTCCTTCCGTGGTCTCGGCAATGTGCAGTCGGCGACGCTCGCTGTGGTGGCGCCAGGGATCGCGGAGGCGCTGGTTGCGACTGCCATCGGCCTGTTTGCGGCGATCCCGGCGGTCATTGCCTATAACCGCTATGCCGACAAGGTGGCCCGTCTGGAAGTCCGATACGACAGCTTCATCGAGGAATTCTTCAGCGTGCTGCAGCGACATGCCCACAGCCGGACACAGGCTTCCCGGTAGCCGCCATGCGCAAGACGCGTAAACGCCGGCTGATGAGCGATATCAATGTCGTTCCCTATATCGACGTCATGCTCGTACTGCTGGTCATCTTTATGGTGACCGCACCGTTGCTCACGCAGGGTATCGATGTCGAACTTCCGGAAGCGGCGGCGGATCCGATCACTGCTGCGCAAGACCATGAACCGCTGGTGCTTTCTGTGGATGCAGAGGGCCGTATGTACCTGAGCGTCGGTGACAACGAAGACCAGCCGATTGAGCCGGAAAAGGTAGTGGAACTCGCCTCGGCGGTGCTGCGGCGCAATCCGCAGACCCCCGTTCTGGTCAATGCAGATCAGCGCGTGGCCTACCGCGAAGTGGTGGCCGCCATGGTCCTGCTCAAGGAGGCCGGTGCAAAGAACGTCGGTTTCCTCACCGAGCCGCCGACGAAGCTGCGGCGGCGTGGCTGATGCCGGCAAACGGAGCGGCAGCCATGCGCAACGCGGGCTTTCCTGGTTCGGCGGGCGACAGGTGGAGTCTGGCCTGGTCGCTCGGTATCCACGGGGTGCTGTTGTTGATCATCCTGCTAGGCGGGATTGTCATTCCACACAAGCCCACACCCTCGAATCTGGGCATCAAGGCGACGCTCATCGATCCTGATGCCGTGCGCAAGATGCGGCGCCGACCACCGCCGCCCGCACCTGAAGCGCGACCAGCCGAGCCGCCACAGCCGGACCCGGCGGTGCAGAAGGCCGAAGCGGACAGGTTGCAGGCTGAACGCGAGCGCAAGCTGAGCGAGCAGAAGCTTGTAGAACAGAAACTCGCCGAGCAGAAGGCAACCGAAGCCAGGCGTGCGGAGCAGAAAGCGGCTGAAAAGCAGCTCGCCGCGAAGAAGCTTGCCGAGCAGAAAGCTGCCGAAAAGAAAGCCGCCGAGCAGAAGGCCGCCGAAAAGAAGGCTGCGGACAAGGCGGCAGCCGAGAAGGCCGAAGCGCAACGCCGGGCAGCTGAAGACAAACGTCGCCGCGCTGCACAGGCTGAACTCGATCGCCAGCTGGCTGAGGAAGACGCCTTGCTGGCCGCGGCTGATTCAGGCGCGCTGGCCGAGTATGTCGCGCTCATCGCCCAGAAAGTGGAGCGCAACTGGGTGCGTCCGCCAAGTGCCAAAGCCGGGCTTGAATGCGAGCTGAGCGTTACGCAGATTCCTGGCGGCCAGGTGACCGGTGTGCGCATCGGTAACTGTCCGGCGGATGATGCCGTCCGTCGCTCGATCGAGGCAGCAGTGCTGCGCGCCTCGCCATTGCCCATGCCGGCGAATCAGGCCTTGTTCGACCGCAACTTGCGCTTTGTGTTCAAACCGCAAGAATAGCCTTCGGGAAATCTGGATCGGGAGCCTCATGAACAGACTCAACTGGCAGCGCGCTGCCGCTGTTTTCGCCTTGCTGATGTTCTCGGCCGGCCTGCGTGCCGAACTGCAGATCGAAATCACCGCCGGCGTGGACAAGGCGGTACCCATTGCCGTGGTGCCCTTTGGCTGGAGTGGTACGGGCGCCCAGCCGCCGCAGGATGCTGCAGCGATTGTAGCTGCCGACCTTGCACGTTCGGGGCGATTCGCGCCCATGGACCGCAAGGACATGCTGCAACGGCCTGTTACGGGTGCAGAAGTCGATTTCAGCGACTGGAAAATCCAGGGCAGCGATATTCTCGTGATCGGGCAGGTCGTGCAGGGTGCTGGCGACCAGTTCGAGATCCGGTTTCAGGTATTCGATGTGCTGCGAGGCGAGCAGCTGCTCGGCTACCGGCAAGCGACGAATGCGGCGGATTTCCGCCGCAACAGCCATCGCGTGGCGGATCTGATTTACGAGAAGCTGACCGGGATTCGTGGCGTGTTTTCCACACGTATCGCCTATGTGACGGTCGCAGGCCCGGCCACGAAACGGATTTTTCGTCTGATTGTGACCGATGCCGATGGCGAGAACCCGCACATCATGCTGGAGTCGGCGCAGCCGATCATGTCGCCGGCCTGGTCGCCGGATGGCCGCCGGATCGCCTACGTATCCTTTGAAAACCGCCGGTCTGAAATCTATGTGCAGGACCTGCGCTCCGGAGCGCGCAAGCGGGCCTCGGCCCGGCCCGGAGTCAATGGGGCGCCGGCCTGGTCGCCGGATGGCCGAAAGCTTGCCGTGTCCTTGTCGCGGCAGGACGGCAATCTGGATATCTACACGCTCGATCTGGACAGCCAGATGCTGACTCGCCTGACCAGCGGTGCGGCGATCGACACGGAGCCGGCCTGGTCGCTCGACGGCCAGCAGATCTACTACACCTCCGATTCGACCGGTGGACCGCAGGTGTACCGTGTACCGGCACTGGGCGGGGCAAGCCAGCGCGTGACCTTCGAGGGCAGCTACAACGCGAGGCCAAGAATGTCGCCCGACGGCAAGCAGCTGGCCGTGGTGCATAACGATCGCGGCAACTATAGAATTGCGCTCGTCGATCTGGCCCGGTCCTATACTCAGGTGCTGTCCGATGGCCGGCTGGATGAGTCGCCGAGCTTTGCGCCCAACGGTGAAACGCTGATCTACGCGACCCGCGAGGGCAAGCGGGGGGTGCTGGCAACGGTAAGCGCCAATGGTCGTATCAAGCAGCGCCTCTCGACAGTAGAGGGCGATGTGCGGGAGCCGGCCTGGTCACCCTTTCCGCCAAACTGAGCCGGTCTCCGGGTCGGCCCGGTGGCAGGACAGATTTGTATACGGTTTTCTTAACGAACTTTTTCAGGGAGTTTGCGTACATGACGATGATGAAGAGTATTGCTGCATTGCTGACTGTCATGTTGCTTGCGGCATGCGCTGGCCCATCCAAGTCCACGGTTGACGAAAATGCGGCCGGATCCACTGGTACGCAGGCTGGTGGCGCGATGTCGTCCGGTGTAAATGAGGGTGGCATGGGTCAGGGTGCCGCGATGGGCGGCAGCGCGCTCGGTGGCCCGGGTGCCTCGCAGGAGAACCGCATCATCTACTTCGACTATGACCGTTTCGATGTGAAGTCGGAGTACAACCCGGTTCTGCAGGCGCATGGCAAGTACCTTTCTGCCAACCCGACATCCAGGGTGCGGCTGGAAGGTCATGCGGATGAACGCGGCAGCCGCGAGTACAACATCGGTCTGGGCGAGAAGCGCGCGCAGGCAGTGCGCAACGTCCTGCTGCTGCAGGGCGCGGCCTCGGACCAGATCAATACGGTGAGCTTCGGCGAAGAGCGCCCGGCAGTCACCGGTGACGATGAGGAAGCCTGGTCGCTGAATCGTCGAGTCGAGATCGTATACGGGCAATAAGCCCTGGAGTCCGGCATGCTGCAGTCCCGAACCCGCTGGCCTTCATTCCGGGCGCCCCTGATCGCAACCGGCCTGGTTGCGATGCTGGGGGCGGGTTGCTCGCTCGTGCCTCCAGAGGAAGATCCGACCTACATCAAGCTCTCAGAGCTGGATTCACGGCTGACCAGGGTTGAGCGGGTGATCGACAGCGAGGGTCTGGTCAATATCCTCAAACAGATCGAGCAGCTGCAATCCGACAGCCAGGCGCTGCGCGGGCAGGTCGAGCAGCTGCAGTTCCAGCTTGAGCAGGCCAATACTGCACAAAAACAGCAGTATCAGGATGTAGACCGGCGCCTGCAGGGCATCGAGAAGTCTGCGACCGAGCGGAGTAGCCAGCAGGGCGATGGCGCAAGCGTACTCGATGGCAAGGAACTGAAAGCGGGCCAGTTGCCGGTACCGGGTGGCAGCGACCGCGCGAACTACCAGGCAGCTTTCGAGCTGCTGAAGCAGGGTCGTCACAAGGAGGCCAATGCAGCGCTGCGCCAGTTCATGGTGGCATTTCCCGATAGTTCATTGATCGACAATGCGCAGTACTGGCTTGCCGAGACCGACTACGTCCGTCAGCGTTACGAGAAGGCTCTGGCGGAATTCACCGTTGTGGTGGACAAGTATCCCAAGTCGCGGAAGATTCCCGACGCGCTGCTCAAGATCGGCTACTGCAACTACGAGCTGAAGCGATACTCCGCAGCCCGCAAGTCGCTGCAGGCGGTTGTTGCGAGTTATCCGGAAACCACGGCAGCACGTCTGGCCGGGCAGCGACTGGAGGCCATGCGCAGCGAGGGCACCTAGCCGGCTTGCGGCCTGCTGCCCGTCCTGCCGCACAGACAGTCGTGTCAGCCCTGCGTATCAGCGAGATATTCCATTCCCTGCAGGGCGAGTCGCGTCCGGCGGGTTATCCGACTGCATTTGTGCGGCTGACCGGCTGCCCGCTCCGTTGTGTCTATTGCGACACCAGCTACGCGTTCCAGGGCGGGACCCGACAGACCATCGCCGAGGTTCTCGACCAGGTGCGGACCTTTGGTGTCCGCTACGTGTGTGTGACTGGTGGCGAGCCGCTGGCGCAGCCTGCTTGCCTCGCGCTGCTGAGCGCACTGTGTGATGCGGGCTATGCCGTCTCGCTTGAGACGAGCGGGGCGCTTGATATCTCGGCGGTTGATCCGCGGGTAACCGTGGTTCTGGATATCAAGACGCCGGACTCCGGTGAGAGCGAACGCAACCTCTGGGAAAATATTCCACGCCTGAAGCGCGATGACCAGATCAAATTCGTGATCTGCAGCCGGCCCGATTACGACTGGTCAAGAAAAGTACTGGCCGAACGTCAGCTGGACAGCCGGTGCGAAGTGCTGTTTTCGCCTTCATGGGGGCAGCTCGCCGCCCGGGAGCTGGCGGAATGGGTGCTCGCTGATCAGTTGCCGGTGCGCTTCCAGTTGCAGCTGCACAAATATCTCTGGGGCGATGCGCCGGGGCACTGAGCATGTCAGCGCAGAACAAACGTGGCGTCGTGCTGCTTTCAGGAGGAATGGACTCCGCAGTCTGTCTGGCAATGGCGCGTCATGACGGCTTTGCCTGTCACGCGCTCAGTTTTGACTACGGGCAGCGGCATCGGGCCGAGCTGCATGCGGCAGCCGCACTTGCCGAAGATCTTGGTGCGATTGAGCATCGCACGCTCACCATCGGTCTGGGCGAGATCGGAGGTTCTGCACTGACCGACAGCAGGATCGCCGTACCGGACAAGCCGGGTGAGGGGATTCCGGTTACCTATGTCCCGGCACGGAACACGGTATTTCTGGCCTTTGCGCTCGGCTGGGCCGAAGTCCTGGATGCCGACCGCATCTATACTGGTGTGAATGCCGTCGATTACTCCGGCTATCCGGATTGCCGGCCGGAATACCTGCAGGCATTCCAGCGCCTCGCCGATCTCGCCACGCGCCGTGGTGTCGAGGGAAAGCCAATCGAGCTGCGTGCGCCGCTGCTCTCGATGAGCAAGGCGGCGATCGTGCGCGAAGGAATCCGTCTCGGCGTCGACTTTGCGCGGACGGTATCGTGTTATCAGGCCGATGAAGATGGCGCAGCCTGCGGACGCTGCGACGCCTGTCGCCTGCGACATGCCGGTTTTGCAGCGGCAGGAGTTCCCGATTCGACCCGCTATCGTTTGCCTGATCCAGACCTGCCGGCATAGAATGCCGCGCGTCCAAAGCCCTCGCGGCACCCGATACCCGATATGGGCCGTTAGCTCAGGTGGTAGAGCATCGGACTTTTAATCCGTTGGTCGATGGTTCGAGTCCATCACGGCCCACCAATAAATCAATGAGTTACGGGCCTTGTCGCTTGGCTACTTTTGCCGTGTAAGCACGGTGTAAGCGTTGCAACCAAAACCACAGTCCCTCGGAGGCAAGAGCGATGGACGCCCAGATGCCGGAACGGTATTCGGATCTTGACCCAGAGCGAGCAAACCGCCTGCTCGACTTGCTCCAGACGCAGTCTGTGGATTCCCTTGATCGCTTGTCCGAGATCGACGCCAAGATTGCACAAACTACATTCTTGACGAACGGCGGTGGTGCTGCGGCTATGTTGGCCTACATGGGTGGCGGTGCCGATCGAAGTGGCAGTTTGGCCCTGCTGTCATTCTGTATCGGACTCGTTTGCACCGGCGTTTCGCTTCGGTTCTTGCGAAGCGCGTGGTATGCAATACATATGGACGTCCGTCGGCGGATGCTCGGCTTTGCCAACAATCAACTCACCGTCAAGGAGTGCGGTACCTCCGCAAAGCCCGTGCCCGACTGGGGTGAACGAGCAGAGTGGGTGGGCTGGGTAGGTCAGGCGGCTTTTGTAGTTGGCGTAATTCTCGGGGCTTTTGAGATCCTTTGCTAAGCTCGTTTACCTTCCTTGCATTCAGTCTTACGGGTCGTGGTTCTCTGCGTGGCAGCTAGGCCGCTTTTTGGATTGGCCTGCCACAAATGTCGGCAATGGCTCTGATCGGTCGCGCAGCTCGTAAGTCCGATATTTCTCAGGGCGGGGGTCTCGTGCGCCCATGGGCCATGACCAGGACTCGCCAGTTATCGGATCAACCCAATGAAACATACCGATGGTGGGGTCATGCTTGGCTATATGCCGTAGGTACCAACCGCTCGCACCCTCAGCTATTCGGCCAGCATTAAGATCCGCAGTGAATTGCTCGCTGTACTCCTGATCCATTGCGGCCGCTATGTAATCGTACAAAGTGGCTTCTTGAACAGGTGGCACTCGCGTTTCCAATCGGCGCATACGCGCCCTGAGATGCGTGCTCATCGATCGTTTCTCTGCTCCATGGCAGTCATACGCGCCTCAAGCTCCGTCAGTTCGATATAGCCACGAACTGAGCCCAGAACTGCGGCAAGCCGTTGCGCCGTCAAAGCATCTGGATACCGTCCCTCCCGCCTACGTGCTTCGCGGTATAGCCGAGCCGCTTCTGCTCGCAATGAGATTAATGTTTCCAGTCGCCCCACGCGCACGGGCGATCCGACGGCTAATTGTTTGTCCTCACCAGAATCGTTGCCATGCATGGCGTTTCCGGTAACGGACTGAGCAGTTTCGTGACGGTCAGCGGGCATGACGGCCTCACTTCCTGGGCAGGGAATAGGCTTGCTTCAGCAGGGCCATCACGACCTTTGGATGGCTGCCCATCCCTGTGTCGGTCAGAATGTCCCGAAGAAATAGGCGGCGGGTGAGGTAGTCACGTACCAGATCTAGGCGGCGGGTGTACTCCTTTTCACCGAAGCCATATTTGCCGTCCCGCTCGATTTCTCGATTCCACGCATTGATCTGATCTGGTGAGGTTGGCTTCTTGAGTCCACCGACGATCAAATCATGCAGGGGGGCAGCGTCAGCCGGTGAGATGCCCAATTCACGGAACGTCGTTGCCACATCCTGCAGGTAGCCCTCCCGGTCATCCACGCCAAAGCCAACATGGGCGCACACTTCATCCATGCTATCGCGCAGAGCTGGGCCGTAGTCCTTCCCGGCGCTATACATCGGTTCGTTGGATTCAATCGGTTGTGACATGGTCGGGTAGAGCACTGACAGATCCGAATCCGCGTCTGGTGATTGAGTGTTGGTGGTATTCATGCCGCCTCCTTTGGCGTCAAACGTGCCTGTAACATTTTCGCTGCGGCCTCACACCGCAATGCCACACTTTCCGCCCATGGCGTATCTGAACGCTGCAACTGGGTCTCAGCCGAGATGTTGATGTAATACATTTCCTCAATTGACTGGCCCAACATTGCCGCAAGACCAGTCTCAAACCGGGAAAGCAGATAAACGAACGCCTCGTAGTCTCGCTCCGGGGCAGAGTCCATACCGGCTGCCGCCAAGTCCCGGGCATCCTTGGCTTTGTTCAGGGTGGACGCGATCTGCTTAACCTGATCGGCCAGGACAACCGCCAATGCCGCCACCTCATCCACTGCAGCCAGACTGGTGGCTATGGTGTCCACCTCCTGACGTAACTGACTTGCCGCCTCCTGTTCACGCTCAAGGCGGAGTCGTTCATCGCCTATGGCGTCGAAGTCTCGTAGCGCGCCTGTCGCACTACCGATGGCCTGCCATAGGTCCGGCATACGTCGTTTGGCCTCGGCATTACCAGCTGCCGCTTCAGCAGCCGCAACGCGATACGCGGCCTTAGCCGTAGCCACACGATCTTCCAGCGCCGTCCGTTCTGTTACTTCGCCTTTCATGCTGTCCTCCGCTGTGTTTGGCGTGTCACCATTGCTGCCAGTTGTTGATCGACTTTGGCTAGAAGCGTGCCGCCGACTTCGAGTATCGCGGTACCCGTTAGGTCAGCCGCTGGCAGCCGATGGCCGATCAGAAGATCACTCAGCCCATGCGCTTCCAGTAGCCCCAGCACCAGGTAGTCAAAACGATCCTCGGCGTCATGGAGTGCTTCAATCTCATGCAGCGGGCACACTCGGGCCTGATCGAGCCTGGCCGCGCGCTCAGCCCTAAGCCCACTCAGGGACCGGCCAATGGTTTCGGCTGCCGTATCCAGATCAGCCAAATATTCACTACGGGTAGTCATGCTGTCTCCTTCCTTTCAATAAAATGTTGAACCGTGTTCCCATGCATCAAAGCCCACCACCCGCGCTGCCACGTGGCCCCACTCTCTCAACTTCGAAGCGCAGCGCATCCCGAACTGCCATCAGCACCAGGAACTGCCCGAACTCATGGCTGTCACTGGGCAGGTTCTCGCTGGCAGAGTGGGCAACGTAGTCAATGACAGCAGCGCAGTAGTCCAGAGAGTCGGTTGGGCGATCGCAGACAAGCGGGTTGCGGGGGAAGGCTTTACGTTTGGCCATGTCGTTTCTCCTTTGGGTTGAGCAGGAACGCAACAGCAGCCGGTGCCAGGTTCAGCGCGTCGGCAATGTCGCGTGACTTGAATCCGAGGGCAGCAAGCGAGTGAGCCTCTCGGCTGAGTGTTTCGGGATCGTCTGGCCGGTGCAGGTTCGCCAGGGCTGAGTAGTCGAGCTGTCCGCCGATGCTCCTCATGCAGTTGTCGCTCGCCACTGCTGCACTTCTTCGAGCGTGGTGCCTGAGAGCTTAGCCAGGCTCTCGTTGTCCTTGTCTGACCATAGCTCGGCAGCCCTAGCTATCTTTGCAAGGCGGGCATTTGGCGAGAGTGTCGGCAGTCTTTTGGATGCGGACCTTTCGAGGGCGGATAGCGAATGCAGATTCGACCCGCCCGCTGTTTTAAGACCCAGATCATCAGATTCAGGTGGCAGGGAATCAGCCCTATCGCAAGCACCTGACCTGGTATTACTACTAGTTGACCGTATACGGGATTGAAAAGTCGTCGAAATACCTTCTGGCTGGACCGTATGCGGGACTGAATTGGTTGATTGGTCCCGTATGTGGTCTACATGGTCCCGTATACGGTCTATTCGGTCCCGCCTACGGGATTGGAAAACTGCCCAAAGTTCGGGGTCTGGTCCACGCTTCCACTCGTTGCCCGCGATGTTGCTGGGCGTAACGTCATGGTCGAGCTTGTCGCTGTCGTTGATCGGCCTGAGAGTCAGCGCGAACAAATGGCACTTCCCCTTCTTCGCACCGCGTCGTGTGCGAACGATAAACTGCCGAGCCAGTAGCTCATCGATAGCACGGGCCAGCGTGGCATTGCTCTTCCAGCCGATAGCTCTCATCGTCGTGAATGAGCAGGACAAATCGCCGTTGTTATGGCCGCGATACTGCCCCGCCAGATACATGAACAACTTGACGGCAGCCGGGCTGGCTTCGAGCCAGTTCGGGTGCTGCAGAAAAGCGTGTGGCAGATTGGTATAGCTGCCGCTCTCTGACCTGCCCTTTGCCTTGGACCGGTTAGACATGGCCCTGCACCCCTACTGCGTATGCCATATCGACAGCGCTCATTGCTCGCCCCGCGGCGCGCTTCGGGCCTGTGCAATACCGAGCCAGGCACGCGCCCATCGGTAACACTGGTGGCAGAACAGGTGCTCAGGCCGGGCCGGCCGGAAGTGAACCCCGCACCGTGTACAGGTCGGACCTGATCGCTGGCGAAATTGCAGGATGTGGGCGCTCATGCCTGCACCGTCCGATCGGCCGTCATCGGGTAACGTCGCACCAGAGCTTCACCATCTCGCATAGGAGCGCCTTTCCAGATGCCACCATGGTCTAGCAGCAGGCCGACCCTTAAGGTTCGGTGCGCGGCCTTTTTCATGGGGGTTATCAGGCGGCCTGCTGATGAGTTTCGACGCGCCGTGTCTGAACCCATGCCAAGATGTCACCAGCACGGTAGGCGACCTTGCGGCCCAGTTTAAGAAACGGTATCCCTGTATTGGCCCAACGGTCTCGGGCCAAGGTTGCGGTAGTGCCACCACGGAAGGGAGCAGCCTCGGTGTCTGTCAGTAACCGCTCAGGATCAGCTTGAAGGTCGGCGAGGGTGAGATTCGTCTGCATCGGGCGGTACTCCATCGATTCGGACATCGAACCGTTTCACCCAGATTGCAGGTAGATGAACTCTAATTAAATCGGAAATGCGCTACCTCTACTGACATTTCCGGGGGCGACCGCGCTTCATTGGCACCCCGTTGGATTTCTTCCATTCCCGATGCCATTCCTGAAGCGTTGATTCCTTGGGTTGTCGCGAAAGCAGGTCGATTAAGTCCCACTTGTTCAGCAGTTGCAGTACGCTGTCTATCGAATCCTCACGCGACAGCCCACCTTCGGCCATGCCTTTTTCTACGAACTCGCCGCACATGGCTCGCAGCCATCGAGGGATCAGTGGCTTCGATTCACCCAGTTTTCGCTGCTTTGTTTCCAGGGCACGATCGGCGGTGATGCCTAGAAGCAAGATACGCGCTGACGGTGGACATGGCTGCGCAAGCTTGTTAACTACGGATAGAGTTTCTTCAATACTCATTTCGCCCCTCGCATAACCAATCAGAGCATGGTGGGCTGTAGGTATGGCTGCCTCGATCCACTTCAGCCCATCAGGATCTTTTGCGAAGGTTTTGTGGGCCGTGTCCAGGAAGCATTGAAGATGCTCGACGACATTGTTGTGCCAACGCGTATCTACGCGGTAGTCATTGAGAGCTTTTTTCACTGCGCTTCCCTCAATGGAACAACCTTCTTTCCCTTTAGTGCAAAGCCTAAGAGAAAGCCCTGCAATTTAGTTAGGGCATCCAGTTTCATTGCTTCGTCAACCTGCACGTAACCGCCGGTTACGTCATTAGCGCCAGGTAGGTGGTTGAGTACAGCTTTGATCGTATAGACGGGTACCGCTAGGCGCTCAAGTGAACTGGCTGTTAACCGGCGCAGATCGTGAGGGGAGAACGTGAGACCCGTCGCTGTCCGCACCCGTGCGAGGGCGTGACGCAGGTTCCTTGTCGGGGCACCATCGAAAGGGGAGGAGAACACCAGCGCCTTACCTTTGCCCTGACGGATACGCTGTTCGAGCAGTTTGCGGAGATATGGCGTGAGGGGCAGGCGGTGATCCTGGCGGTTCTTGGTGTCCGGAAACGTCAGAGTCCCGCCTTCAAGGTCCACGTCCTGAACGCGGAGTTGCATGGCTTCGCCGCGTCTACACCCGGTTAATGCCAGAAACAGCAACAGGTCCCGGAAAACTTCACCATGCCGCAGGCGTGGAATCTGCTTGCCCTTACCGGCTGGGCGGTCTGGTGTATCGGCTAGCGCCAGTACGGCAGGTACCCAAGTCTTTAGGTCGTCGGGCGACAGCACCGAAGTCTTAGCCTTGAGACCGTGCCACTTGCTGGCCTCCGATAAAACACGCACGGGGTTGTCCATCAATACGGGCCGCCCCTCGGAGTCCCTATACGCAGCAATCGCGTAATTCAAAACCGCCCGCAGATACCGGAACGCCAGATTGGTTCGGGCTACCGATGCCTGTACACGAAGCTGGTAGCGCTTCTGCACCATGTCTCGCGTAATGCCGGCTAAGGGGCGCGTCTTCCAGTCCTCGAAAGCTTCACTCATCGCGCTGAGCATGTCGGCGCGGGTTCTGGCTTTCAGGGGTTTGCCGTCTTTCTTCCGCCGCCGGGTCTCGGTGTATTCGATGAATGCCTGCTCTAGGGTGATGCTCGCGACCTTCCGGCGGGACCTCTCGGCCACTGGATCGCCATCGTTAGCTACCTGTCCAATGAGCTTCTGGGCCTGTTTGCGGGCAACCTCTGGGGTCACACCGGGGAAGCGCCCAATGGTTAACCGGCGAGAGCGGCCCTTGATACGGGTTTGCAAGATCCAGGACTTCGCTCCGTTGGCGGTGACGCGAAGGCCGAAGCCCTTTAGGTCAGGGTCCCAGATGAGCAGATAGCCGCTCTCAGGCGCTGCTAGGCGTTCTATAGCGGTCTTGGTGAGGTTTCCAGCCATCAATCCTCCCTGCCGAATTCGTCGTGTAAGCGCCGTGTAAGCAGGCGGTTTCAAACGACTTCCGACGACACGCGGATTAATGTAGCCTCTAGAAGTTATGCTGTCAAAGGACTGCAGCCTTATTCAACCAAAATGTAAGCGGTTGAAAGTCAGCTTCTTGGTTATGAAAACGGACTTTTAATCCGTTGGTCGATGGTTCGAGTCCATCACGGCCCACCAACTCCGCATTTCGGTATTAATTCCGATCCGATCCACTGCGGTTGGCCAGAAACCGGTGGCTGCTGATGTAGATCAGCGTCAACAAGGCCACCGCGCTGATGACAATGAGTGCATCAACCGGATTCCAGGCCAGGATCGCCGCCGGCCAATACCATGCTGCCAACGCCCCTCCGGCCAGAACCAGATTACGGACAACCAGCCAGTTGCTTAGCGGCTGCGGAGCGCCGCCACAGCCGCAGTCGAGGTCGCGTCTGCCCCGACCGAGATTCACTGCCATAGCCAGTGCGTAGATTAGGAGCAGGCTCGCAGCAGCTGGTAGCGCTGCGTTAATGTCCAGTATCAATCCGACGACAATTACCCCCTCAGCCCATGGCAAAATGTCTGCCAGATTGATTGCCCAGCGCGGTGGCAGCAACTGATATGCGAGCATGGCAGCGTAGAACTCCCGACGATTGCGGAGCTTGCTGACCGCCGCTGTCGCGAACAGGACGCTGAGGCCCATGCGGATGATCAGGCTGAGTAAGGGGTCCATGGATTAAGCGACTTTAAGCCTGATTAATATACGTTTCATCGTATGCGGTGGTCGGATTTTATGATTGAGTGAGTTGTTTTGTACCCCACTCGCCCAAAGGCTGTCGATATTGCACGTAATGTTGTTGGGCTAAAGGGCTTCTAAGTACGGTAATTCCCTATGGTGAAGGATAGTAGAAAAGAACGGAGTCCCAGTCTGCAGCGTGCAGTACTTCTGGGCTTGGGGAGTTTTTTACGCCCTTTAGCACGTTTTTTATTGAGATCAGGGATTGGCTATAAGGAATTCTCGGAGATCTGTAGGGCGGCATTTGTTTCTGTTGCAAGCGATGAATATGGCGTTCGCGGGCGGCTAGCAAGCATTTCTCGGGTGTCCGCAATAACAGGGGTCGGCCGAAAGGAAGTGACAAGGCTTCGTGATTGCGACCTAGCAGAGACTGAAGCCGAATTTTGGGCTTCTGAACTGAATCCATTAACGCAGATTCTGCATTTCTGGCATAGCGATCCAGACTACTCGAACGACGGTGTTCCTCGTCCGCTCAACTTCATTAATGGTGAATACTCGTTTGCAGATTTAGTTGCAAAGTATGCCGGCGATATCCAGCCTGACGCGGCGCGACTCGAGCTTAAGCGCTCTGGCGCGATTAAGGAGTCTGGTGATGATGTTATGCGTGCCGTTCGTCGTCAGTACACGCCAACCGAGGTTGATGTCGAGTTTGTAAAGACCATGATATTTTCGCTGAAGAACATTGCTAGTACATTAGCGCATAACGCTGATGTCATTGCTCGCGAGGGTCCGGAAACCGAAAATGGTCGTTTGGAAAGATATGCATGGACTACACGGATATCAGAAGCCTCTGCGCATGATTTCCGGATTCTGTCCGAGCAAAAAGCTGAAGAGCTGCTGTTGCAGCTAGATACTTGGATAGGCGAGAGAGAGCGTATAGATATGGCCCAACTTGAAACGCTGTCGCAATCTCCTCGAAAAAGCTGCGGATTTGGCGTTTATTATTTTGAGGAGGATATTTAGCGATTGTCAGCCGATGGCTCCAATGGGGCGGCCTTCAAGCCACTGCCATGGATACCTTTCAAGCCACTGCCATGGATACCCTTCAAGCCACTGCCGTGGATACCCTTCAAGCCACTGCCATGGATACCCTTCAAGCCACTGCCATGGATACCCTTCAAGCCACTGCCGTGGATACCATTCAAGCCACTGCTGAGGGCGGTATCCTGCGGCGCTGGATTGCCTGTAGTAAGTGGGTCTTGTGGCGCTAGCTTAGAAAGCCCTGTTACCGTCAACTGCCCTGGTCCGGCGTCGTAACCAACTACCTCAAGTAGGTCGCCTGGCGATAGGTTGTCGTAGTCACTGGATCTGACAATGCCGAGATCCAGCTTGGTGTTGCCAATAACAAGTTCTCGGCTATTCGGGTTACTTTCTTGCAGTATGCCGCGAACATAAACAAGTGATGTTCCTCGAGCTGCTGGAGTCGGTATAAGTACTACGAACGTGGCAATCGACTGACCTAGCCCAATAATGTCGCCGGCCACGGCCACATGACGTCCAATGTGCAAATCATGGATATCCTTACCATTGAAACCAAGTGAAGATGATTTGCCGCTTGACGCATCAATTAATTGCGTATTTCTAGGTATAAATGTGGTTTGCCCAGCAACTACCAACAAGTTGTTAGCTTGGTCAAAAGACTCGATAGTTCCAATGCTAATAAGTTCGGGGGCCAATGTATTCGGAATATTCCTGCGTGTGATGACCGCGATCGTCTCCAAGTCCGTGAGTTGGCTATCGGATCCGTCAATTACAATCGCGCCATCGACGGTACGACCAACTAGCCGGAGGCCAGGCGGGTTGTCTGTGCCTGAAAAGGCGTATCCAGTACCTGAAGGAAGTGCAAGGCAGCCCGCGTATAGGCCACATATCAAGAATAGGGTTTTAGCTGAAACTAAATGCTGCATTTTGAAGAATCCCTAATCGCTAGAATTACGGCAATTGCGAGAAACGGATAGAAGGCGAGCTACTTGTTGTTATCGGTTTCTTTTTCAATGTAGTGATAGATACCGATTCCCGTTTGAATTACCCGTTTGCTCTCACTGTTCTTTGGTTTTTCTAGTTGGCTAAGCCAGTTATCGATGTCCTCAAGTAGCACTTGGCCTCTGCCTTGGACGTAGCGTTTAAATCTAGGCAAATCTTCTTCGAATATTCCGTCATCGGCGTATACGGTTCGTTCAAATAGCCGTCGGTCTGTATCTGTTTCCCGCCTGTTGTGTTCAACAGTCTCTACAAGATGCTGAATGGCCTGGCCTATTCTTTCTAAGCTGTCCGGCGCGTCAGTCTTCGGTAGGTATGTGCGCGTCAGTACCCGAAGCCAACCATTTTCTGTTTCCTTAACCACGCCAATACGAATGAGTTCCTTCAAGATCGCAGCCGGTTGAGTATCTGGGCAATGCGTCCGTGCAAGGGATACAAAATCTGGTCGGTCGCGCAGTTGAAACGGCAGCTCCAGTGGCAATCCATATGGCCCTGTATATGTCGTGTCCGCATGCCACCCGGTTAATATGCGTGTTATACGGTTGAGGTTGCTCTCTACAGATGGACTTTCATCTGCAGACAAGACACCAATTGCTTCACTCTTAGTTACTCCGGTTCTAATTGCTGCTCTTGCTGCCAAGCTGTCTATGTCTCCAGCTGGTGCTTCATTCGTAGCTTCTGTGACGAACACCTTCTTTGCTGTTTCCGCGAACTCCGGGTAAGAGATCCCGTTTTGCAAAAGAATCCGGACTAGCGGACCCAAGAGACGCGCATACGCTGCAAGTAGCGCCGCCTTAAGGTCGGATTCCATTTCTATGGTTCTTTCTTATGTAACAACGATATGTTCAATGCGATCGTTAGTCAATAGCGATTGCGCCATTAAATCGCAGGGTTAGGAGGCGATGCTAAGCGAAGATGTTACTAGATTATGTAACTAGTATGCGGGCTTGAGGTTCGCACGTTGCTGCAGACCAAGGTTCCGCTGTGATGTACCGGAGGGCTCAGTGATTCAGGCTCGGCTACATCTATTCAGTTAGTCGAATTGGAGTGGGTGCGCCCAGAGGTTTGGATTCTCCAACCACCTCAACACACACCGCATGAATCTCTTCGACCATCAGGTCCGCAAGTGCGTCGTAGACGAGGCGGTGTTGGGCGATACGGGAGATGCCCTGGAATCGCGGGGAGGCGATCCGGATACGGTAGTGTCCGCGGCCACCGCGTGCCCCCTCGTGACCGATGTGCAGGTGTCCTTCGTCGATGATTTCGCAGGAGTCGGGTTCAAGCGCTTCGCTGAGCAGCTTGTGCATGAGTTCGATACGCGCGGTATTCATGGTGCGACCTGCGTGAATGGTTTGACCGTGACTTCGCACCAGACACCTGCTGCCATATAGGGGTCAGCGCGTGCCCATGCGGTCGCCTCGTCGAGGCTCGGAAACTCGGCGACAATCAGGCTGCCAGTGTAGCCACACTCACCCGGTTCGGTTGAGTCGATTGCCGGATGCGGTCCGGCGAGAACCAGCCTTCCGGCATCGCGAAGCGCTGCGACGCGATTGAGGTGAGAGGTGCGCGCGAGTTTGCGTCCGTTGAGGCTGTCAGGCGCATCTGTGCCCGAGATTGCATAGAGCATCATTGGCTCTCCGTATGATTTCCAGGTTCTGTTGGCAGCCCGTGGCGACTCAGCCAAAAAGCCTGGAGCAATACAAAGACCAGTGTCATGCCGAGCAGTCCGAAAAGCTTGAAGTTGACCCAGACGCCCTCGGAGAAGTTGTAGGCAACATACAGGTTCGCCGCACCGGAGAGCAGGAAAAAGCCGGCCCACATCAGGTTGAGTCGCTGCCAGTCCGGCGCCAACAGCCTGATTTCACCCTTGGCTACCGATTCAAGCAGTCGCTGCATCATCGGTTTGTCGCCGGCATAGCGGCTGACCAGCAGGACGGCGCAAAAGGCCCAGTTGAGCACCGTCGGTTTCCACTTGAATACGAGATCGTTATTGATCGCCAGGCTGATCCCGCCGAGCACGACAACGAGCGCCGCAGATGCGAGCAGCATTCGGCTGACGGTGCGTTTGAGCGCGTAGGTGATCACGACCTGCAGGGTCATGGCGACCATGATGACGGCAATCGCTGTCTTTATGTCGGTAAGCCAGTAGGCGATGACGAAAGCGACGATTGGCAGAAAATCGATAAAGAGTTGCATCAGAACCAGTTCCGGAGCCCGTTCGCATGATACTCAATTCATGCTCCGGATTTGGTCGTCCGTTAGAATGCCGGCATGTCACAGCGCTTACAGGTCCATCCGGTGAATCCCCAGCCCCGGCTGATACGCCAGGCGGCGGAGCTGATTCGCGACGGCAGTCTGATCGTGTATCCGACCGATTCCGGCTATGCCTTCGGCTGGCATATCGGTAACCGTGATGCAGCTGAGCGGCTGCAGCGTATCCGCCAGACCGGCAAGGACCACAATTTCACCTTGGTCTGCCGGGACCTGTCTGAAATTGCCACCTATGCCCGCATCGAGAATTCCACCTACCGTTTGCTGCGTGCCCATACGCCGGGCGCTTATACCTTTATTCTCCGCGCTACGCGGGAGGTTCCTCGGCGACTGCAGAACCCGAAACAGCAAACGGTCGGTATCCGGGTACCGGACCATCCGGTGCCGCTGGCCTTGCTGGCAGAACTCGGCGAGCCGCTGATGAGTTCCACACTGATCCTGCCGGACCATGATCTGCCGCTCGCTGATCCCGATGAGATATGGGAGATACTGTGTAGCCGCATCGACCTGCTCATCGACAGCGGTAACTGCGGGCTTGATCCGACCACCGTCGTGGACCTCACCGGGGACTATCCGCAGGTGCTGCGCCAGGGCAGTGGTGACGCGAGCGCATTTGCCTGAGGGCGCGAGTCGGCCCATCACCGTATACTCTCCGGCATGCCAGGGACGGACACAGCAGCTTCAATCCAGCTACTCGCGGCTGCAGTCATCCCGGTCCTGTTCGCCATCGCGCTGCATGAAACCGCACATGGCTGGGTGGCCCGTTACTTCGGCGATCGCACGGCGGAGATGCTGGGTCGCCTGACCCTCAATCCCATCAAGCACATCGACCCGATCGGCACCGTCGCGATGCCGCTCATCCTGACCCTGCTGGGTCTGCCGGCATTTGGCTGGGCGAAGCCCGTGCCGGTCGTGGCCGCCAATATGCGCGACCCCAAGCGCAACATGATCGCCGTAGCGGCGGCCGGCCCAGTGAGCAATCTGCTGATGGCGCTGCTCTGGGCTGTGGTGTTCCGCGCAATGCTGGGCTGGAACGAGCCCCAGCTGGGCCTGCGTCAGTTCCTGCTTTCCATGTCACAAATAGGCATACAGTTCAATGTCTTGCTGGCTGTATTTAACATGATTCCCATACCGCCGCTGGATGGCGGGCGCGTGTTGCGTGGCCTGTTGCCCGAACGCCATGGCATGAAGCTCGATGCCGCCGAGCGCTGGGGCCTTATACTTGTGCTGCTGTTGCTGACATTCGGAATTCTTGGTCGAATACTTTTGCCGGTGATGAGCTGGTTTATCGATCTCATCCTGTTGCTCGTGGGCGTTTAAGCAGATGACGGAAGAAGAGGTGCAGGTTTCTGCTCCGGAGCTGGAGCCCGTCGCAGAAGTGCAGGCGGGGCCGGCCCAGGCAGAAATGCCGTTTGCCATCGTTGCCGGTGAGGCGGTAACCGAGTTACCCCAGGATCTCTATATCCCGCCCTATGCGCTGGAGGTTTTTCTGGAGGCATTCGAGGGTCCACTCGATCTGCTGCTCTATCTGATTCGCCGGCAGAACCTCGATATCCTCAATATCCCGATCGCGGAAATTACCCGTCAGTACGTTCAGTACATCGAGCTGATGGAGGAGTTGCAGCTGGAGCTGGCCGGTGAATACCTGCTGATGGCGGCCATGCTGGCCGAGATCAAGTCGCGCATGCTGTTGCCGCGTATCGGCGATGCTGAGGATGAGGAGTCGGATCCGCGAGCGGAGCTGGTACGCCGGCTGCAGGAGTACGAGCGCTACAAGCAGGCGGCCACCGATCTGGACACGATCCCTCGCCTGGAGCGTGAGACATACCAGGCCAGTGCGGAGATGACCGAACGCACCGTCGTTACCCGGTTGCCGGACCTGACGCTGAAGGAACTGTTGCTGGCCTTCAGGGACGTGCTGATGCGGGCCGAGATGCTTGCCCATCACCACATCTCACGTGAGCCGCTGTCAGTGCGGCAGCGGATGTCTGACGTTCTGCTGAGGGTGCAGGGCACATCATTCGTGGACTTCATGTCCTTGTTTGATGCGACCGAAGGCCGCATGGGCGTTACGGTGACCTTTCTGGCACTTCTCGAGCTGCTGAAGGAATCGCTGATCGAGGTTGTGCAGACCGAAGCCTATGCGCCAATTCACGTCCGGGCCGCGTCAGTACGCCCCGTTCTTGTCGAGGGGCAGGCCGAGGCGGAGGCAGAACCCGCAGAACTGCAAGGTTGATGGACCGATATGGAAACTGAACAGCTGAAATATATCGTCGAGGCGGCCCTGCTTGCCGCCGCACGGCCGCTGGACCTTGCCACGCTGCAAGGCCTTTTCGGCGACGAACATCCGCCGGAGCGCGATGATCTGCGCGCGGCCATCGTCGCGTTGCAGGCCGATTATGAAAACCGCGGCATCACGGTTCAGGAAGTTGCCAGCGGTTTTCGTATCCAGTTGCGGACGAGCATGTCGGCCTGGGTGTCGCATCTGTGGGAAGAGCGGGCGCCGCGATATTCGCGGGCGCTGATGGAAACGCTGTCGATCATCGCCTACCGGCAGCCGGTGACGCGGGGCGATATCGAGGAGATCCGCGGCGTCGGCGTAACAACCAACATCATGCGCACGCTGCTGGAACGAAACTGGATACGTGTCGTCGGTTTTCGCGATGTGCCGGGCAAACCCGCAATCTACGGCACGACGAAGGATTTCCTGGATTACTTCGGACTGAAGCGTCTCGATGAACTGCCGCCGCTTGCCGATCTCAAGGACCTGGAATCGCTCACCGCCCAGCTCGACCTCGGAGATGGTGAAGTGCTGCCCGGCAGCCTCGCTGACCTGACGGGCGATGCTGAGAGCATGGATGACGATGAGTCCGACGAACTCGCGACCGTCACGCAGATATCCGAAGCGCGCGGCACAGTGGTGCCGGTGCATGATGATGAAACGTCGGCGCATGGCGATGGCGAGCAGCACAGTGCGACTGTCGTGCCAATCAAGGCACGCTGATCACCGCCCGGAACATCGAGCATCATGACTGAACGCCTGCAGAAGGTGCTGGCGTCTGCGGGCGTGGGCTCGCGGCGCGTAATCGAGCAATGGATCAGTGCCGGGCGCATAACGGTCAACGGGAATGTTGCGACGCTGGGCACCAAGGTCACGGGCCGGGAGCGCATCCTCGTGGATGGCCGGCCGGTACCGGCTTTGCGCAAGTCGCGCCCCGGTCCCCGGGTGCTGCTCTATCACAAGCCGGCCGGTGAAGTGTGCAGCCGCAGCGACCCCGAGGGCCGGCCGACGGTCTTCGACCGGTTGCCGCCGCTGGAGGGCAGTCGCTGGATCAGCGTGGGCCGCCTCGATATTGCGACATCGGGTCTGCTGCTGCTGACGACCGATGGCGGGCTGGCCAACACGCTCATGCATCCGTCGAGCGGGATCGAACGTGAATATGCCGTGCGGGTGCAAGGCACGGTGACAGCACAGACACTCGCGCTGCTTCGCCAGGGCGTGGAGCTCGAGGACGGTCCGGCCGCTTTCGACATCGTCGAAGCTGCCGGTGGCGAAGGTTCCAACCAGTGGTTCAAGGTCGTGGTCGCTGAAGGTCGCAACCAGCTGGTCAGGCGAGTGTGGGCTGCGGTTGACTGCCGCGTGAGTCGGCTGATCCGTGTGCGCTATGGTCCGGTCAGTCTGCCGCGCTCGGTGCGGGCAGGGCATCATCGCCTGCTGAAAGAGGCGGAGCTCAACCGCGTGTATATCGCAGCCGGGTTGCGCAGCGCAGACGAAGACGAAGAGAGCTGATTGCTACTGGCAGTCGATGCTCTGTCCCGTCACGCCGTGTGAGGCCGGTCCGATCAGATACAGATACGGTCCCATCAGGGTGGCTGGCTCGGGCCGGGTTTCGGGGTCTTCACCCGGATAGGCTTCGCGCCGCATCCGCGTCCGGGAGGCACCGGGGTTGATGCTGTTCACCCGGAGTCGTCCCTCATTCTCATCGGCCAGCACCTGGCTCAGGTTCTCGATGCCGGCCTTGGCTACCGCATAGGCGCCCCAGTAGGCCCGTCCCCGCCGCCCGACACTGCTGCTGGTAAAGACCACCGATGGGTCTGCAGCCTTGCGCAGCAGGGGCAGCAGGGTCTGTGTGAGGATGAAGGGCACGTTCAGGTCCAGATGCATGACCTGATGCCAGATGCCGATATCGTAGTAGTCGATCGGCGCACGCTCGCCGAGCATGGCTGCGTTATGCAGCAGGCCGTCGAGCCGGCCAAAGTTGCTGTCGATCTGTTCGGCAAGCTGGCTGTAGTCGGGACCATGCGCCCTGGCGAGATCGAGCGTGACGATGACCGGTTCAGGTCCGCCTGCGGCCAGGATTTCGTCATAGACCTGTTCGAGTTTGCGTACGGTCCTGCCCAGCAGGATCACGCTCGCACCGTGCCGAGCGAAAGCATGGGCGGCTGCCCGTCCCAGTCCGTCACCGGCGCCAGTGACCAGGATGACCCGGTCAAGCAAGACGTCGGCGGCGGGTTGATAGGCTTTGGCGGCTGCGGATGTCATGGCGTCAGCTGTATCCAAGAATGAGTTGTGAGAGTTCGCCGGGTGTGCTGACAACAAAGTCGGCATCCCAGGCGTCGGGATCCTGTCCGGGCTCAATATAGCCGTAACGCACTGCGATGGTAGCGGTGCCCGCAGCCCGGCCCGATTCGATATCGCGGCGCGCATCGCCGACATAGATCGAGTGTTCGGGCAACGCCGCGATCTGTTCCAGCGCATAAAGAATCGGGCGCGGATGCGGTTTGCGTTCGGCCAGCGTGTCGCCGCTTACCGTACAGGCGGCGCGCTCGAGCAGACCGAGCGCAGCCAGCAGGGGTTCGGTGAACTGACGGGGCTTGTTGGTGACCACTCCCCAGTGAATCCGCTGCTGCTCAAGTCTGGACAGCAGCGGTTCCATATCGGGGAACAGGCGGGTTTCACTGACCAGGCGCGCCGCATACAGTTGCTGGAACTGCTGCTGCAGATCGGGACGTCGGGACGGGTCGGTTCCGGGGAATGCCGCGCGCAGCAGGCCGAGCGTACCGTTGGATACCTGGGCGCGGGCTGTTTCCCACGCCAGTACCGGAACCGACTGCAACCGGCAAAGCTCGTTCAGTGCGGCCACCATGTCTGGCGCCGTATCGAGCAGTGTTCCATCCAGATCAAACAGCACCGCAGCGGGTATTGCCGGCGCTGACCAGCGCGGCATCAGTCAGCGGCTCCGCGCGGGCGGCGAAAGTGTGCAAAGTAATTGACGCCTACATTGCCACCAAGACTGAAACTGCGGCTGAGCGGGTTGTAGTGACCGCCGATCAGGGCCTCAAGGCTCAGCCCGGCATGCCGCGCCCAGGCGTCGAGTTCCGAGGGCCGGATGAGTTTCCCGTAGTGATGCGTGCCGCGCGGCACGAGCCTGGTCAGGTATTCGGCACCGACGATGGCGGTAAGGAAAGCGCGCGGCGTGCGGTTGAGGGTTGACACGATGACGCTGCCGCCCGGTTTGACCAGCCGCGCGCAGGCGGCAATGAGCGATGCAGGATCGGGCACGTGTTCCAGCAGTTCCATGCAGGTGACGGCATCAAAGCTGCCGGGTGAGCTTTGCGCGAGGTCTTCCGCCGATACATGCAGATAGGTGACCGGCAAGGGTCCTGATTCCAGCAGATGCAGACGCGCGATATCCAGCACTTCGGCTGACATGTCGATGCCGGTAACCTCCGCGCCGCATCTGGCCATGGCCTCGCTGAGCAGTCCGCCGCCACACCCCACATCGACGATGCGCTTGCCCTGAAGGCCGATGCGCTGATCGACCAGCTCAATGCGTGCCGGATTGATATCGTGCAGCGTGCGGAACTCACCGTCGGGATCCCACCAGCGGCTGGCAAGCGCGCCAAAATGCGCCAGTTCCGCCAGATTGGCATTCGCATGTTCAGTCATCTGCAACGCTCTCCGGAGTGGCTGAAAGTCGTGCCCGCCATGCTTCCGCGCGCGCCAGAATCAGTGCGGATTCGGCCAGCAACGGCTGGCCGTCGGCCAGCAACTGGCGGCCGGCGACCCAGACATCGCTGACCTGGTCGCGCGAGGCCGCATAGACCAGATGGGAAACCGGATCGTAAACCGGCTGGGTGGCAGGCGCGGACAAGTCTACACAGATTACATCGGCTTCCTTGCCGGGCAGAAGTGAGCCGATACGATCGTCGAGACCGAGCGCCTTCGCACCGTTGAGTGTCGCCATACTGAGTACCGCTGCGGCGGGTGCGACGTCGGCACGTTGTGCCACACCCTTGGCGAGCAGTGCGCAGCTGCGCATCTCGCCAAACATGTCCAGGTCATTATTGCTGGCAGCGCCATCGGTGCCCAGTGCGATATTGATGCCCGCGCTGGCGAGTTCCGCAACCGGACAGAAGCCGCTGGCCAGCTTGAGATTCGATTCAGGGCAATGGACCACGCTGACACCGCGCTCGCGCAACAGGGCGATTTCCTCCGGCAGGAGCTGGGTCATGTGCACGGCAGCCAGGAGTGGCGTGAGCAGGCCCATCTCATCGAGTCGCTGCAGCGGCCGGCGCGTAAAGCGCCGCTCGCTTTCCGCAATCTCGTCGGCAGTTTCATGGACGTGCATGTGGATCTGCGTGTCGAGTTCGTTGGCCAGCAGCTGGATCTGCCTGAAGCTGCTGTCGGCAACCGTGTAGGGGGCGTGTGGCGCGAACACCATCGAGATGCGCGGATGGCCGCGAAACTGGTCACGTACCGCCAGGCCTTTGCGCAGATACTCTTCGGCGTTCTGTGCCCAGACCGTGGGTTGCTCCAGCACGATCATGCCGATGCAGGCGCGGAGACCGCTGGCATCAACGGCCCGTGCGACGACGTCCGGAAAGAAATACATGTCGTTGAAGCAGGTGGTGCCACCGCGAAGCATTTCCAGCATGGCGAGTTCGGCGCCGTCCCGCACGAAGCCGGCATCCACCCAGCGCGCTTCGGCTGGCCAGATGTGCTGGCCGAGCCAGGCGCTGAGGGGCATATCGTCGGCAAACCCGCGGAACAGCGTCATCGGGCTGTGGGTATGGGCGTTGACCAGCCCGGGAAGCAATACATGGTTTGGTCGCCGGACCAGCGCCACGGCGGCATAACGCCGAGCGGCTTCGGCAGTGGGCAAGAGATCGACAATCCGGCCGTCGCGAACCACCAGGGCATGGTCATTGAGAACCTGCCCCTCGGGTTCGACGGGGACGATCCAGCGGGCGGCAATGATGAGGTCAGCAGGCTGCATGGCACAGGGTTCCGGCGGCGGCATAATGCCTGATCCGTGTTAGCATAGCGCGCGTCCCGGAGACCATTTTTTTTAACACCGCAACGATCAGCCGAGCCGCCTCCAGCCTGGCGGGTAAATGCCATGCCGGGGATGGCTGTGTGTGGATCGTTGTCTGGCGGAACCTGCTGTATCGATGGCTGAAGTAGCCAAGGAAATTCTCCCGGTCAATCTCGAAGACGAGATGCGGAAGTCCTATCTGGACTACGCGATGAGCGTCATCGTGGGCCGTGCGCTGCCCGATGTGCGCGATGGATTGAAGCCGGTACACCGTCGCGTGCTGCATGCGATGCGGGAGCTGGGCAACGACCATACCAAGGCCTACAAGAAATCTGCGCGCGTGGTCGGTGACGTCATCGGTAAATACCATCCGCATGGCGATACGGCCGTCTATGACGCGATCGTGCGCATGGCGCAACCATTCTCGATGCGTTACCTGCTGGTCGACGGGCAGGGCAACTTCGGTTCCGTAGACGGCGATTCGCCCGCCGCCATGCGTTATACCGAAGTGCGCATGACCCGGATCACCAGCGAACTGCTGGCCGACATCGACAAGGGTACTGTTGATTTCGTACCCAACTACGACGGCTCCGAGACCGAGCCGTCGGTGCTGCCCGCGCGGATTCCCAATCTGCTGGTCAACGGGTCATCAGGCATCGCCGTTGGCATGGCGACCAATATTCCACCGCATAACCTCGGCGAGGTTGTTGCGGCGACGCTGGCCCTGATCGACAACCCGGCGATTACCACCGCTGAACTGATGGTGATCGTGCCCGGCCCGGATTTTCCGACCGCCGGCATCATCAACGGCTCGCAGGGCATTCATTCGGCATACACCACGGGTCGTGGCCGGATACATATCCGTGCGCGCGTGCATGTCGAGGAATTCGGTGACCGTGGTCGCGAGGCGCTGATCGTTACGGAGTTGCCATACCAGGTCAACAAGGCGCGACTGATCGAGAAAATTGCCGAACTGGTCCGCGACAAGAAGCTGGAAGGTATCAGCGAGCTGCGCGACGAGTCCGACAAGGACGGCATGCGCGTAGTCATCGAACTGCGCCGCGGCGAGTCTTCCGAGGTGGTGCTCAACAACCTGTACAAGCAGACGCCACTCGAGAGCGTATTTGGCATCAACATGGTTGCCTTGCGTGACGGGCAGCCGCGGCTTTTCGATCTCAAGACCCTCATCGAGTGTTTCGTTCGTCATCGGCGTGAGGTGGTCACTCGCCGGACGATTTTCGACCTGCGCAAGGCGCGCGAGCGTGCGCATATCCTCGAAGGCCAGGCAGTGGCGCTGGCCAACATCGATCCCGTGATCGCGGTGATCAAGGCTTCGCCGACGCCGCCGGAGGCGCGCGAAGCGCTGACCAGCCAGGTCTGGTCGCCAGGCGCCGTGACCGGAATGCTGGCCAGGGCAGGTAATGTGTCCACCCGGCCAGACGATGCCGCAGCCGACTTCGGTCCGGGTCCGGACGGTTACCGGCTGTCGCTGGTCCAGGCGCAGGCGATTCTCGATCTGCGTCTGCAGCGGCTTACGGGTCTAGAGCAGGACAAGATCATCAACGAGTACCAGGAACTGCTGTTGCGGATCCGCGAGTACACGGAGATTCTGGCCGACCCGGAACGTCTGATCGCCGTCATTCGCGCCGAGCTTGTGGAGATCCGCGACAATTACGCGGATGCCCGGCGTACGGAGATCATCGAGGACCACTCCAGCCTCGAGATGGAAGACCTGATTCCCGAAGAGGATGTGGTCGTGACGCTCTCGCACGGTGGCTATGCCAAGGCGCAGAGTGTGAGCGACTACCAGGTGCAGCGTCGCGGCGGGCGGGGCCGTACGGCGGCGAAGGTCAAGGAAGAGGACTTCATCGACAAGCTCTTCATCGCCAATACCCACGATACCCTGTTGTGCTTTACCAGCACCGGCAAGATGTACTGGCTGAAGGTTTATCAGGTTCCGCGCGCCGGACATGGCGCACGCGGCCGGCCGATGGTGAACCTGTTGCCGCTCGAGCCCGATGAGCGCATCAACGCGGTTTTGCCGGTGCGGCAGTTCAGCGAGAGCAACTACATTTTCATGGCCACCAGTGACGGTACCGTCAAGAAGACGGCGCTGGATGCCTTCTCGCGACCGCGTACTGCCGGTATCCGTGCCATCGACCTGCACGAAGGTGACCGGCTGGTCGATGTTGCGATTACCGATGGCGAATGCGACATCATGTTGTGCGCAAGCACCGGCAAGGCGATCCGCTTCAGTGAAGCGGACGTGCGGCCGATGGGTCGGGCGGCGGCCGGTGTGCGCGGTATGCGCGTTCCGGAAGGACACGAGATCATCGCGCTGCTGATCCTCGGGGAAGGCGAGGTGCTCACCGCCACCGAGACCGGTTACGGCAAGCGCACGGCGGTTGACGAGTTTCCGGTGCAGGGCCGCGGTGGTCAGGGCGTCATCGCAATCCAGACCTCGGATCGAAATGGCCGCATGGTGGGTGCGATCCAGGCCCGGGATGAAGACGAGATCATGCTGATCAGCAGTGGCGGGACGCTGGTGCGTACGCCGGTGGCCCAGATTTCGCAGCAGGGTCGCAACACGCAGGGCGTGCGGCTGATCCGCATCGGCGACGACGAGCGACTGGTTGGACTTGACCGGATCGTTCCCGGTACCGATGAGGATGACGGTGAGTCGGCAGAATAGGCCCGATTTCCGCGCGCCGCTTTCCAGACAATTTTTCACGAGAGAAGCAGATGACAAGGGTAATCAATTTCAGTGCGGGCCCGGCCGCGTTGCCGCTCGAAGTGCTGCAGCAGGCACAGGCAGAGATGACCGACTGGAACGGTACGGGTATGTCGGTGATGGAGGTCAGTCATCGCAGCAAGGAATTCATCAAGGTTGCGGAACAGGCTGAAGCCGATCTGCGTGAGTTGATGCAGATCCCGGCCGACTACTCGGTGCTGTTCCTGCAGGGTGGTGCGACGACGCATTTCGCCCTGCTGCCGATGAATCTGTCCGCACCCACACAAACCGTGGACTATCTGGTTACCGGCAGCTGGTCGAAAAAGGCCAGCAAGGAAGCGGCGGCGGTACGCAAGGTGAACATCGTTGCAGACGGTTCCGGGTCGAACTACATGGACATCCCGGCGCGGGCGGGCTGGAAGCTCGATCCCGATGCGGCCTATGTGCATTACTGCGCGAATGAGACGATCAGCGGTCTCGAGATGCATGAGCCGCCCGAAGTCGGATCGGTGCCGCTGATTGCTGATATGTCATCCACGATCCTGTCGCGTCCGGTCGATGTGCGGAAGTTCGGTGTGATCTATGGTGGTGCACAGAAGAATATCGGCCCCTCCGGTCTAGTGATCCTCATCGTGCGCAAGGATCTTCTCGAGCGCGCACCGTCGGGTCTGCCGGCGATACTCAAGTACTCGTCGCATGCGGCAGCCGGCTCCATGCTGAATACGCCGCCGACCTTTGGCTGGTATATGGCGGGTCTGGTTTTTGCCTGGCTGAAGCGCCAGGGCGGTCTGCAGAGAATGGCGGAGATCAATCGTCGCAAGGCCGAGCTTCTCTATCATGCGATCGATGCTTCATCCTTTTACAACAATCCGGTGGCGAAAGCGCACCGCTCGTGGATGAATGTGACGTTTACGCTCGCCGACGCAGCACTGGACGCGGATTTTCTCAGTGAATCGAAGAAGGCCGGGCTGACCAATCTGAAAGGGCATCGCGATGTGGGTGGCATGCGTGCCAGCATCTACAACGCTACCTCCGAGGCCGGTGTTGCGGCGCTCGTGCAGTTCATGGCCGACTTCGAGAAGCGGCGCGGTTGAAGACGCGGATAGTTGAATCCAGACAGAGGTTGATACAGTGAGCGCGAAGGCGACATACAAGATTCTGACCCTCAACAGCATTTCGGTGGAGGGCTTGCAGCGCTTGCCGCGTGAGCGTTATGAGGTCGCTTCAGACATCGGTCATCCGGATGCCATCATGGTGCGTTCAGCGAAGATGCACGACATGGCGATTCCGGATTCGGTGCTCGCTGTTGCGAGGGCTGGTGCCGGTGTGAACAACGTGCCGGTTGCCGCACTCGCCAAGCGCGGTATCCCGGTATTCAATGCGCCCGGCGCCAACGCCAATGCGGTCAAGGAACTGGTGCTGGCCGGCATGCTGCTCGCGGCGCGCAACATCTGCCAGGCCTGGAACTTCGTCGAGAATCTGAAAGAAGACGGTGCGGCGCTCGACAAGGCGGTGGAAGGCGGCAAGAAGCAGTACGTCGGCTTCGAGTTGCCTGGCCGAACGCTGGGTGTGATCGGTCTGGGTGCGATCGGCGTGCAGGTGGCGAATGCTGCGATAAACCTCGGCATGCGCGTGGTCGGCTTCGACCCGCAGGTCACCGTCGAGCGTGCCTGGCAACTGTCCGCTGCTGTCGAACAGGCGCGCAGCCTCGACGAGTTGTTCAGCAAGGCGGATTTCCTGACCGTACATGTGCCGCTGCTGGATGCGACCCGCGCGCTGGTCAATGAAGCGCGTATCAAACTGATGCCGGCCAAGGCGGTAATCCTCAATTTCTCGCGTGGCGAAATCGTTGACGAAGCGGCAGTCGCTGCGGCCCTGGCCTCCGGGAAGCTGACCGCCTATATCAGTGATTTCCCGAGTCGGGCGCTGATGGGCAATCCGAAGGTGATTTCGCTGCCGCACCTCGGTGCTTCAACCCATGAGGCTGAATCAAACTGTGCGGTGATGGTTGCGGACAATCTGCGCGCCTACCTTGAGCATGGGGTCATTCGTCATTCGGTGAATTTCCCGGAGGCTGATCTGCCGCGGACGACGCCGCACCGGATCACGATCGCCAATGCCAATGTGCCGAACATGGTCGGCCAGATATCCACCTGTCTGGGCGATGCCGGGCTGAATATTGCCGATCTGCTCAACAAGTCGCGCGGCGAAGTGGCCTATACGATCGTCGATCTCGACGGTCCGGTGAAAGAAGAGACGCTCGCGCGGATCCGTGGAATCAATGGTGTGCTGAACGTACGCTACCTCAACGA
Source organism: Chromatiales bacterium (assembly GCA_024234935.1). Lineage (NCBI taxonomy): Bacteria > Pseudomonadati > Pseudomonadota > Gammaproteobacteria > Chromatiales > Chromatiales bacterium. The sequence goes on along the minus strand of JACKNI010000001.1, from coordinate 583,828 downwards.
ACAGCCCGGCTGAGGCCTGAATGGTCAAGAAACGGCAGAAATCCGCCACGCGCAAGACCAGCCCCAAAGCTCCGGCTCTGGCCGTGCTGCGCGAGGAGATCGACGCCGTCGACAAGCAGATCCAGGCGCTGATCGCCGAGCGTGCCGGCCTGGCGCAGCGGGTTGCCCTGGCCAAGGGCGAGGGCGTTCCAGCGACGGGCTACTACCGTCCGGAACGTGAAGCCGAGGTGCTGCGCGGCGTTGTGGCGCGCAACAAGGGTCCGTTGAGTGACGAGGAAATGGTTCGCCTGTTTCGCGAGATCATGTCGGCCTGCCTCGCCCAGGAGCAGCCGCTCAAGGTCGGCTATCTGGGGCCGGAAGGTACCTTCAGCCAGTCGGCCGTATACAAGCACTTCGGGCACTCGGTTCGCGCGCTGCCGCTCGGCATGATCGACGAGGTCTTTCATGAGGTCGAGTCGGGCGCTGCAGATTTCGGCGTGGTGCCGATCGAGAACTCCACCGAAGGCACGGTCAACCATACGCTCGACATGTTCCTGACTTCACCGCTGAAGATCTGCGGTGAGGTTGAAATGCGCATCCGCCAGCATCTGCTTGGCAACGTCACAGGTCTCGACAAGGTGGTGCGGGTCAGCGCGCACCCGCAGTCGCTGGCCCAGTGCCGTGCGTGGCTGCGGGAATACCTGCCTGGTGTCGAACTGCTGCCAGCGAGCAGCAATGCTGAAGGTGCGCGCCGGGCGCGTGACGAGGCGGGCACGGCGGCGATTGCCGGTGATGCGGCAGCCGAGGTTTACGGGCTGCAGAAGCTGGTCACTGATATCGAGGACCGTCCGGATAACACCACCCGCTTTCTGGTGATCGGCAGGGAGCTGCTGGCAGCCAGCGGTTGTGACAAGACCAGTCTGTTGCTCTCGACGCAGGATACGGATGATGCCGGCGCCTTGCAGAAACTGCTGGCGCCGCTTGCTGATCATCAGGTCAACATGAGCCGTATCGAGTCGCGGCCGTCCCGTCGGCGCAAATGGCACTACGTGTTTTTTGTCGATATTGACGGCCATGCCGAAGACAAGAACGTTGCCCTGGCGCTTGCCGGACTGCAAAAGCGTGCGCAGCTGTTCCGCGTACTTGGTTCCTATCCCAAGGCCATACTCTAAAGCGCTGGATGCAGATGCCCGGGCCGGATCGCTTTTCAGCACTTGCCGCCGAGGGAGTGCTCGGCCTCAAGCCGTACGTGCCGGGCAAGCCGCTTGCCGAGCTGGAACGCGAGTACGGCATTCGTGATTCGATCAAGCTGGCCTCCAACGAGAATCCGCTCGGGCCCCCACCGGCAAGCGTCCGGGCGATCAGTGCGGCACTCGGTGAACTGGCGCTTTACCCGGACGGTGCTGCTTTCGAACTGAAGAACGCGCTGGCAAAGCGGCTGGCGGTCGATCCGGCACAGATCACGGTCGGCAACGGTTCCAATGAACTGCTGTCGCTGGTTGCCGAAACATTCCTGACGCCGGCGACCGAGGCGATCTATTCGCAGTTCGCCTTTCTGATCTATGCGCTGTCGGTACAGGCAACCGGAGCGACCGCGCGCGTGGCGCGGGCGAATCCGGCCGGCCATGCGCAGGCGCTCGGCCATGATCTCGCAGCAATGAAGCAGCTCGTTACGCCGGCAACACGGCTGGTCTTTATTGCCAATCCCAACAACCCGACCGGCACCTGGCTGGGTGCCGGGGAACTGCGGGCATTCATCGGCAGTCTCCCCGCAAACGTGCTGGTCCTGCTCGATGAGGCATACGGGGAGTACGTCGCAGGCTCTGACTGGCCGGATACGGTGCGCTGGCTCGACGAGTTTCCCAATCTGATCGTCACGCGTACTTTTTCCAAGATGTATGCGCTGGCCGGCCTGCGGGTCGGTTATTCGGTCAGCCATCCGCAAGTCGCCGAGTTGCTGAATCGCGTGCGTCAACCTTTCAATGTGAACTCGCTGGCGCAGGTTGCGGCCTGTGCAGCGCTCGACGATACAGCGCATGTCATGCGTTCGCGGCAGTTGAATGCACAGGGACTTGTGCAGCTGAGCAGCGGCCTGGGTGCGCTCGGCTGGCGCGTGTCGCCGTCAGCGGGCAACTTCGTGCTGGCCGATACGGGCGGTCCGGCACTGCCCTGGTACGAAAAGCTGCTGCGTGCCGGGGTCATCGTGCGGCCGGTTGCCAATTACGGATTGCCTGATCATCTGCGCATCACTGTCGGGCTTCCGGAACAAAACGAACGACTGCTGTCGGCACTGCGCAGTCTGATCGACGGGAAGGCGCCGAAACCATGAGCAGCACTTTCACGATCAGACCGTCACGACGTGTTGCCGGCACGATGCGGGTGCCGGGCGACAAGTCGATCTCGCACCGTGCCCTGATGCTCGGTGCCATCGCCAGCGGCAAGACCAGGGTCTCGGGCTTTCTGCCCGGTGAAGACTGCATGGCGACGCTGGCGGCCGTGCGGGCGATGGGCATCGATGTTGAGCAGCACGATGCGACCACGATTACGGTGATGGGCAAAGGGCTGCACGGATTGCGTGCGGCGTCCGGGGCGCTTGATATGGGCAACTCGGGTACGGCGATGCGCCTCTTCATGGGGCTGCTTGCGGCGCAGGATTTCGACAGCAAACTGATTGGCGATGAATCGCTGAGCCGTCGTCCGATGGAGCGGGTCGCGGTGCCGCTGCGGCTGATGGGCGCGGAAATCAGCACTACCGATGGCAAGCCGCCCGTGCATATTTCCGGCCGACGCAAGCTGCAGGGCATCCGCTACGACATGCCGGTTGCCAGCGCCCAGCTGAAGTCCGCACTGCTGCTGGCAGGCTTGTACGCCGACGGCGATACGGTGCTGGCCGAGCCGGCAGTGACCCGCGATCACACCGAACGGATGCTCGCCAGCCTGGGTCAGCCGGTCCGCCGTGACGGGAAAGTGGTGAGCCTGAGCGCAACCGGGCAACTCAACGGCACTGACATCAACGTGCCTGGCGATCTTTCCTCGGCAGCGTTCTTTGTGCTTGCCGGCTGCCTCGCGGCGGAAGGTGAGCTGGTCATCGACAACGTGGGGCTGAATCCCACTCGTACCGGCATCCTGCGCATACTCGAGCTGATGGGTGCCGACTTGCGCGTTGAACCGGCAACTGGCAAGTGCGCCGAGCCCGTCGGGCGTCTGGTCGTTCGGCCATCGGAACTGCAGGGCGTGGCGATTCCGCCGGAGCTGGTGCCGCTGGCCATCGATGAATTTCCGATGGTGTTTGTCGCTGCAGCGCTTGCGCGCGGCGAGACCCTGGTAAGCGGTGCCGCGGAGCTTCGTCACAAGGAGAGCGATCGCATCAGTGTGATGGTGGCCGGCCTGCGCACGCTGGGTATCGAGGTCGATGAACTGCCAGATGGCGCGCGCATCCGTGGCGGCCGTTTCAGCGGCGGTACGATCGACAGCCACGGCGATCATCGGGTGGCAATGTCATTTGCCATTGGTGCTGCCCGTGCCGCCGGGCCGGTGCAGATTCTGGATACCGCCAACGTTGCGACCTCTTTCCCGGGTTTCGTGCGCCAGGCGTCTGCCGTCGGCCTGGTCATCGAGGCGGATGCCGGTGGCTGAGACGACCGCCAGCGCAGTCCCGGTGACAACCATCGATGGGCCCGGCGGAGCGGGCAAGGGCACGATCAGCCGCTTGCTGGCTGACCAGCTCGGATGGCACCTGCTTGACAGCGGGGCCCTGTACCGGCTCGTCGCGCTTGAGGCCGCCAACAGGGCTGTGGCGCTGGACACCGAGGCCGAGGTTGCGAAGATCGCCGCCAGTCTGGATGTGCGCTTCGATGCGTCAGGCGGCGAGGAGCGGGTCTGGCTGGGCGGTGCTGATGTCACGCAGGCGATTCGTACCGAGGCCTGCGCTCAGGGCGCTTCGGTGGTCGCCGTGCTTCCGGCGGTGCGGGCCGCGCTTGTGGAGCGGCAACGGAGTTTCCGGCAGCCGCCGGGACTGGTCGCCGATGGTCGCGATATGGGTACGGTTATTTTCCCGGACGCAGGGCTCAAGGTCTTCCTGACGGCAAGCGTTGAGGAACGGGCCCGCAGGCGCCATAAGCAGTTGAAGGACAAGGGTATTGATGTTAGCCTTGCGGCCCTTTCAAGGGACATGGCGGACCGCGACCGGCGTGATTCGGAGCGGTCTGTTGCACCGTTGAGTCCCGGTCAGGACGCGCGAATTCTGGATACCACCGGTATGTCCATACCTGAGGTGGTGGCTTTGATGTCGCGCTGGGTCAGTGAACGTTTCCCCGGGGCTTCACGGCAACGGGGTTGAGTGCCTAACGGGTCTGGCCGGCAAATAGCCGGCTGGTTTTTTTGGCTGTAGCCGTCACTCGTCACGATTGGTGAGTGTACGTTTCGATAAACCATGGGTCTGCCTTCGGGCAGGTGTGTAACAAATGACTGAAAATTTCGCCGAACTTTTCGAGCAGAGTCTCGCCAACCAGCGTATCAAGCCAGGCACGATCCTCACGGGTCGGGTGGTGGAAGTTTCCTCCGAGGCCGTCGTCGTCAGTGCCGGTCTCAAATCCGAAGCAGTTATTCCCGCCAGCCAGTTCAAGAACGAACGCGGCGAGATGGAGGTCAAGGTCGGCGACGAAGTCGAGGTTGCACTCGATTATCTTGAAGACGGCTTCGGCGAAACCAAGCTGTCGCGTGAACGCGCCAAGCGCGTGCGGACCTGGGAATCCCTTGAGGACGCATTCGAGAACAGCAAGATCGTCAAGGGAGTGATCAACGGACGCGTAAAGGGCGGCTTTACCGTCGATATCGAATTTGTCCGTGCGTTCCTGCCAGGCTCGCTGGTCGATGTACGGCCGGTACGTGATCCCTCCTATCTCGAGGGCAAGGAACTCGAATTCAAGGTCATCAAGCTCGACCGGCGTCGCAATAACGTGGTCGTTTCCCGGCGCGCCGTGGTCGAAGCTGAATACAGCGCCGAACGTGAAGCGCTGCTGGTCAACCTGCAGGAAGGTTCGGTCGTCAAGGGTGCGGTCAAGAACCTCACCGATTACGGCGCGTTCGTCGACCTCGGTGGTATCGACGGTCTGCTGCACATCACCGACATGGCCTGGAAGCGCGTCAAGCATCCTTCCGAAGTGGTCACGGTAGGCGACGAGATCGAAGTCAAGATCCTGCGCTTCGATCGCGAAAAGAACCGCGTTTCACTCGGCATGAAGCAACTGGGCTCTGATCCGTGGAAGGCTATCTCGCGGCGTTATCCGCCCAATACCCGCCTGTTCGGCAAGGTCACCAATATTGCTGACTATGGCTGCTTCGTCGAAATCGAGGAAGGCGTTGAGGGTCTGGTGCACGTATCCGAGATGGACTGGACCAACAAGAACGTCAGTCCGGCCAAGGTCGTGCAGATCGGCGATGAAGTCGAAGTGATGGTGCTGGATATCGACGAGGAGCGCCGGCGTATTTCCCTCGGTATCAAGCAGTGCAAGGTCAATCCGTGGTCGGACTTCGCCGTTGGCTTCAACAAGGGCGACAAGGTGTCGGGAAAGATCAAGTCGATTACCGACTTCGGCATCTTCATCGGGCTGCCGGGCGGTATAGATGGCCTTGTTCATCTCTCCGATATCTCCTGGGATATCGCGGGCGAGGAGGCCGTGCGCAATTACAAGAAGGGTGAGGACGTCGATACCGTGGTGCTGGCGATCGACCCCGAACGCGAGCGTATCTCGCTGGGTATCAAGCAGCTGGATACGGATCCCTTCTCCAGGTTCCTGGCGGATTTCCCCAAGGGCACCATCATGAAGGGTGTCATTTCCGAGGTGGACGCCCGCGGTGCAGTGGTCGATCTCGAAGGCGGGATCAAGGGCCAGTTGCGGGCCAGCGAGCTGTCGCGGGATCGCGTCGAAGATGCCCGTACGGTTCTCAAGGTCGGCGACGAAGTCGAGGCCAAGTTCACTGGTCTGGACCGCAAGAATCGTATCGTGTCCCTGTCCATCAAGGCGAAGGATGCTCACGAGGAGCAGCAGGCGATGGACAGCTACCGGTCCGAGGGCGGTGGCAGCACCGGAACCACCCTGGGCGAGTTGCTGAAAGAGCAGATTTCCAACTCTGGCGATTCCTGATCCGGTCGTGCTGGACGAGGGGCGAGCTGGTGATGCGCAAGGGGACGCAGCGATGACCAAGTCAGAGTTGATCGAAGTTCTGGCCAGAAAGCAGAAGCATCTGCCGGCGAAGGATGTCGAGTTGGCGGTCAAGCACCTGCTCGACCTGATGAGCGATTCGCTGGCCGGTGGCCAGCGAATCGAGATCAGGGGCTTTGGCAGCCTGTCGCTGCATTTCCGTCCGCCACGCATGGGACGTAACCCCAAGACGGGTGAAGCTGTTGCGCTGGCCGGCAAGCATGTGCCGCACTTCAAGCCAGGCAAGGATCTGCGCGACCGGGTCAATGAGAACCGGCACCTGCCCATCAAGGACTGATGCGGTTTGATCCGGGCCTGACGATCGCGATTTGCCGTCAGCATGGCCTGTGAGTGGTGACGGGCGGCTGTTTCGATTTGCTGGAGGCCGTCGATGCTCCGCAGTTTGATTTACTCTGGTCTGCTGCTCGTATTTATCGGGCTGGCGGCCGTATTCGGTGCCCTGAATCCGGGGCGCATCAGTCTCGATTTTGCCTTTCAGGCCATTGAGGTCGAAAAATCCGTTGCCCTGATGGCAACCCTCGCGGTCGGCTGGGTCTTCGGTCTTTTCTGTGCGGGAGTTGGAGTCCTGCGTTTGCTGAGTCAGCGGCGCGCGCTGCAGCGATCGCTGCGCCTTGCCGAACAGGAAGTTCAGGCATTGCGCAGCCTGCCGGTCAAGGATGCCGACTGAATCCACATTCCTGTTTGCCGGGCTATTGTTTCTGGCCGCGGCGCTCGGATACGTCTTTGCACGCTACGGCGATGCCGATGACGACGAGGATGATACGCGCGAGTCTGCCCGCGCCAACTTCGTCAGGGGATTCCGTCATTTGCTGGATGAGGAACCGGACCAGGCGGTCGAGATCTTTACCAACAGCGGTGATATCAACGAGGAAGGTCTGGATACCCAGATCGCCATCGGTGGCCTGTTCCGGCGGCGGGGCGAGGTCGACCGCGCCATCCGCATGCACCAGAACCTGCTCGATCGTCCGGGGATCAGTCGCTCTCAGCGTGACAAGGCACGTTTCGCGCTGGCTGAAGACTACTTCAGTGCCGGTCTGTTTGATCGTGCTGAAGACCTGTACCTGCAGCTCAGGGAGGCCGGCGAGTATCGCGTCGCTGCCCTGAGGCGCCTGCTGCGGATCTGTGAGGTTACCGCCGAGTGGGATCGCGCCGTCGATCTCTGTGGCGAGTTGTTGCGGATCGAGCCAGGCAGCGTGGCGCCGGCTCAGCTGGCCCACTACTACTGCGAACTGGCTGAAAATGCCCGCAAGAAAAGCGAGTGGCACGAGGCGTATCGGCTGCTGGAACAGGCCGAGGCGGTTGAGCCCGGGAAATTGCGCTGCGCGCTGATTCGCGGCGATCTCGCTGCGGACCAGGGACGGGCCGAGGCTGCGGCTGCAGCCTATGTGGAAATTGCCAGGACTGTTCCGGCGATGCTTGGCGATGTGCTGCCCCGTGTCCTGCGCACCGTGCCGGAGTCCGGACTTGAGGCGCTCCTGAACGAGGTCACGGAGACACCCGAGGGGCTGCGTGGCATTGCCCTTGCCGTCATTCGTGATCCGCAGATCGTTCATCCGGCGGCCATCGACTGCCTCGGACGGTTCATCGAGCAGCAGCCGATACTGCGCGACCTGGCGGGTGCGGGCGTGCCTTTGTCGGCGACGCCGGACGCGCGACGGGAGGCGATCGGACGGGTGCGCAAGGCGCTCCATCAGCTGTCGCGACCCGGCACGAGTTATCAGTGCGCCGACTGCGGATACTACAGCTCATCCCTGCAGTGGCAGTGCCCCGGCTGCCGCGCGTGGGACACGGTCCGGGCTGCTGACCGGCTGTTATTCAAAGGTTCGCCGGTATAAGCGATTTCTGGTGCATCTCGCCGGAAACTGCGCTGAGAAACATGCGATCGATCTCCTAGGATGTCGTTGCTGTCCGCTGTGGCAGCGGTTTATTCAGGCAACATCATTTCAGGAGTCTGTCATGCGCAAATTCATATGTCTGGGCATTCTGGGACTGCTTCCCGCGCTGGCTGGCGCAGGGCCGGTCGACATCAATACAGCTGATGCCGCAACCATCGCACGTGAATTGAACGGTGTGGGCGAGAGTCGTGCGCGCGCCATCGTCGAGTATCGGGAGAAGAACGGGCGCTTTGCCTCGCCGGACGATGTGATGAAGGTCTCCGGCATCGGTCCGCAGGTACTTAAGTTGAATCGCGAGAATATCCGCACCGGTCAGGCTGCCAAGACCATCAATCAGCAATAGGCTGTTCCGCAGGCGGCACCGGGAAACGGTGTCGCCTGCGCGGACCAGTTCCCGGACGCGGGCGGTGGTATTGGCTATGATGGCCGCCTGTCCGCAACAACAAGAAGTCCGGGGTTCAAGATGAAGGGACCAGTTCGCACGGCTGTTTTTCCGGTCGCCGGCCGGGGTACGCGCTTTTTGCCGGCGACCAAGGCCATGCCCAAGGAGATGATGCCTATCGTCGACAAACCGCTGGTCCAGTACGCGGTCGAGGAGGCACTGGAGGCCGGCGTAACCCGCCTGGTATTCATCACCGGCAGCAGCAAGCGTGCGATCGAAGATCACTTTGACCGTGATCCGGAGCTCGAACGTGCGCTGAGCGTGGCCGGAAAGCAGGATCTCCTCGATGTCGTCAAGGCGATCCTTCCAGCGGGTGTCTCCTGCGTCTACATACGACAGGGTGAGCCGCTCGGTCTCGGGCATGCAGTGCTCTGTGCCAGACCGGCCGTCGGCGATGAGCCCTTTTACGTGCACCTGCCTGACGACCTCATCCGCGCGGAAACGGGCTGTCTGGCCCAGCTGCGCGCGCACTACGAGGTTCATGGCTCGAGCGTGATTGCGGTACAGGAAGTGCCGCCGAGCCGTACACGCGACTACGGCATTGTCGCCGTCGATGGCAACAATCGCCTGCAGAAAATTGTCGAGAAGCCGGCACCGGAGGTCGCGCCGTCACGACTCGCCGTGGTGGGCCGCTATCTGCTGGTGCCAAAGATCTTCGACATCCTGGAGTCAACCGGGCGAGGGGCTGGCGGAGAAATACAGCTGACCGACGGTATCGCAGGACTGCTTGGCACCGAAGCGGTTTATGCCCTGCCATTTGCCGGCCAGCGCTACGATTGCGGCAGCAAGCTCGGCTATGTACAGGCTACCGTCGATTACGCGCTGGCTGATCCGGCCCTGCAGGACCGGTTGCGGGCACACCTGCAGACGCTGCGCTGAAGAGTTGGCTCCCCGGGCCGGATTCGAACCAGCGACCAACCGGTTAACAGCCGGTTGCTCTACCACTGAGCTACCGGGGAAGCGATAAAAGCCCTGAAGCGCGCGGGATTTTCCCGGAAGGCGCTGTAGCAAGTCAAGGATTCAGCTGCTGATGTGCTCGGCGATTCAGCCTATCACCGTTTTCAGCCGGCGGATGGTTTCCTTCAAGGTATCCAGGCTGCAGGCAAAAGAGAGCCGGATATAGCCCGGCGCGCCAAAGGCAGAACCGGGAACCATGGCGACCTCAGCCTTGCTCAGCAGGAGCTCGGCAAATGCCAGGTCATCCTTCAGCCCCTTGGCCCGGATCGCGTCGCTGACGTTCGGGAAGGCATAGAAGGTGCCGGCCGAGGCCAGGCACTGAAATCCGGGAATCTCGTTCAGAGCCGCCACCAGGTAATCGTGCCGGGCACGAAAGGCTTTCGTCATCTCCCGTACGCAGGACTGGTCGCCGTTCAGGGCAGCCACGCTCGCAGCCTGGGAAATGCTGCAGGGATTCGAAGTGCTCTGGCTCTGGATCTTCTTCATCGCGGCAATGATGGTCTTCGGTCCGCCTGCGTAACCGATGCGCCATCCGGTCATCGCATAGGCCTTGGATACACCGTTGATCGTCACGGTCCGGTCGTAGAGGTTCGGGCAGGCTTCCGCGAAGCTGACGAAGGGTTCGTCTGCCCAGTAGATGTGCTCATACATGTCGTCAGCCGCGATCACGATCGACGGATGTTTCTCCAGCACGGCGCCGAGTGCCTGCAGCTCTGTGCGGGTATAGGCGGCACCGGTCGGATTGGAAGGGCTATTGAGGAAAACCAGCCTGGTACGGGGCGTAATTGCCGCTTCCAGGGAACGCGGGTTGATCTTGAAGCCATCTTCCAGCATGGCGGCAACGATCACCGGCTCGGCGTCGGCCAGCTTGATCATGTCCGGATAGGAAACCCAGTAGGGCGCCGGCACGATGGCCTCGTCACCGGGATTCAGCACGGCGCCGCAGACGTTGTAACAGGTCTGTTTTGCGCCGCTGGAAACGATGATCTGGTCTGGTGCGTAGCTGAGGTTATTTTCCCGCCGGAACTTGTCGATGATGGCGGTCTTCAGTGCAGGGGTGCCTTCGACCTGCGTGTAACGGGTCTGGCCGTTCTGGATTGCGGCAATACCGGCCGCACGGATATGTTCCGGGGTGTCGAAATCCGGCTCGCCGGCGCCGAGGTCAATGACGTCGTGACCTTTGGCGCGCAGCTCGGCAGCGGCGGCCGCGACGGCCATGGTCGGCGACGGCTTGACGCGCTGGCAACGTTGGGAAACTGCTAGACTCACCGTGATTTCCTTGCTGTATTCGAGAAGCGGGAGGGCTGCAGATATTAAGGGATTCACGGGCCGCAACCAACAGGCAGCATGATTCAATGGACCGCATGAGGCTGGTGGCCGACTATTCCGCGGCAGGCGACCAACCCGCCGCAATCCGGGATCTGGTCGCCGGCCTTCGCAACGGGCTGGCACGCCAGACACTGCTTGGCGTAACCGGCTCGGGCAAGACCTTCACGATGGCCAGCGTCATCGAGGCCCGGCAGTGCCCGACGCTGATCCTGGCGCCAAACAAGACCCTCGCGGCGCAGCTCTATGGCGAGATGTGCGAATACTTTCCTGGCAACCGCGTCGAGTATTTCGTTTCCTATTACGACTACTACCAGCCGGAGGCCTATGTGCCTTCGTCGGACACCTATATCGAGAAGGACGCGGCGATCAATGCGCACATCGAGCAGATGCGCCTGTCGGCCACCAAGACGCTGCTGGAGCGGCCAGACAGCATCATCGTCGCGACGGTATCTTCGATCTACGGTCTCGGCGATCCGGAGGCCTACTTTGCAATGGTCCTGCACCTGTCCCGCGGTCATCGCATGTCTGACCGGGACCTGTTGCGGCGCCTCGCCGAGCTGCAGTACACGCGCAACGACATGCAACTCGGTAACGGTACCTACCGGGCGCGTGGCGAAATCATCGACATCTTTCCGGCTGAGTCGGAGCGCGAGGCGGTTCGCGTCACGCTCTTCGACGAGCAGATCGAAAGCCTCGCATATTTCGATCCACTGACCGGCGAGGTGCTTCGCAGCGTGCCGCGGCTCACCATCTTTCCCAAGACGCACTATGCGACGCCGCGCGAGGTGGTGCTGAAAGCTGTCGATTCCATCAAGCAGGATCTCGTGCTGCGTCTCGCCGAACTGCGCGAAGCCAACAAGCTGGTGGAGGCGCAGCGGCTCGAGCAGCGCACCATGTACGACGTGGAAATGATGGCCGAGCTTGGATTCTGCAGCGGTATCGAGAACTACAGCCGCTACTTGTCGGGCCGCCAGCCGGGCGAACCTCCGCCTTGCCTGTTCGATTACCTGCCCGACGATGCGCTGCTGATCATCGACGAGAGCCACGTGACCGTGCCGCAGCTGGGCGGCATGTATCGGGGTGATCGTTCACGCAAGGAAACGCTGGTCGAGTACGGCTTCCGCCTGCCGTCTGCGCTCGACAACCGGCCCCTGCGCTTCGATGAGTTTGAGGCGCTGTCGCCGCAAACCATCTATGTGTCGGCCACGCCGGGGCCCTATGAGCGTGAGCGCTCCGATGCGATCGTCGAACAGGTTGTGCGGCCCACCGGACTTGTTGATCCGCTGATCGAGGTACGTCCGGTCGCCACACAGGTTGACGATGTGCTGTCTGAAATCCGGATCCGGGTTGAGCGGCAGGAGCGGGTACTCATTACGACGCTCACCAAACGCATGGCGGAGGATCTCACCGACTATCTGCAGGAGCACGGGGTGCGCGTGCGTTACCTGCACTCCGATGTGGAAACGGTCGAGCGCAGCGAGATCATTCGCGACCTGCGGCTCGGTGCCTTCGATGTGCTGGTAGGCATCAATCTGTTGCGCGAGGGGCTGGATCTGCCCGAGGTCTCGCTGGTGGCAATCCTCGATGCGGATCGCGAGGGTTTTCTGCGTTCCGAGGGCTCGCTGATCCAGACCGTGGGTCGTGCGGCCCGTAACCTCAATGGCATGGCGATCATGTATGCCGACAGGATCACCGGCTCCATGCAGCGGGCGATTGCGGAAACCGACCGGCGGCGGCAGAAGCAGCTCGAATTTAACCAGCTGCACGGCATACAGCCGCGCAGCATCATCAAGCAGGTCCGGGACGTGATGGACGGGGCACGCAGCGAGGTACCGCGCCGCGGCCGACGCGCCGCCGAGCCCTGCAGCGAATACCGGAATCTCAGTCCGGAGCAGCTGATCAAGCAGATTGCCCGGCTGGAAAAGCAGATGTATAGCCATGCCCGGAACCTCGAGTTTGAGGCGGCAGCCCGGCTGCGGGACCAGGTGCAGGAGCTGCGGCGCACAGGTTTCGGTTTGCCGGAACGCAAGACCGGCTAGTTTGCCTTGCCTTCTGCGCGTGCCATTCGGTATCGTGGCGCCCGGTCGGGATGCGGCAGGGCCGTTTCCCGATAAATGCGACAGGCGCGTAGCTCAGTGGTTAGAGCACTTCCTTGACATGGAAGGGGTCGGAGGTTCAACTCCTCTCGCGCCTACCAACTTTCTGGACAAGTTCACCCATGCCCGTCATTACCCTGCCTGACGGCAGTCAGAAGGCGTTTGATCGCCCGGTTTCGGTTGCCGAGGTGGCGTCTTCCATTGGCGCGGGGCTGGCGAGGGCCGCGCTGGCCGGGCGGGTCGATGACCAGCTCGTCGACACCTCATATGTGATCGATGGCGATGCTCGCCTGTCCATCGTCACGCCGAAGGATCCTGCGGGCCTCGAGATCATTCGCCACTCCACGGCGCATCTGCTGGCGCAGGCAGTGCAGTCGCTGTTTCCGGATGCACAGGTGACCATCGGTCCGGTCATTGAAGACGGCTTCTATTATGACTTTGCCTTCAAGCGGCCCTTCACGCCCGAAGACATCGCGGCCATCGAGGCGCGCATGAAGGAACTCGCCGGCGCCGACCTGCCGGTGACGCGCAAGCTCATGGGTCGCGACGAGGCTGTTGCGTACTTCAAGGGTATCGGTGAGCACTACAAGGCCGAGATCATCGCCAGCATTCCGGCGGAGCAGGACATCAGTCTGTACGGGCAGGGCGACTGGGTCGACCTGTGCCGCGGTCCCCACGTGCCCTCGACCGGTCGCCTCAAGGCTTTCAAGCTGACCAAGCTCGCGGGCGCCTACTGGCGCGGCGATTCGCGCAATGAAATGCTGCAGCGGATCTACGGCACGGCCTGGCAGGACGAGGCGGCGCTCAAGGCCTACCTGCTGCGGCTCGAAGAAGCCGAGAAGCGCGATCACCGCAAGCTGGGCCGTGAGCTCGATCTGTTTCACTTCCAGGAAGAATCGCCGGGTGCCGTGTTCTGGCATCCGAAAGGCTGGACGCTGTTCCAGCAGCTGATCGGCTACATGCGCGACACGCAGCGCGCGGCCGGTTACCAGGAAGTCAACACGCCGGAGATTCTGGACCGCGAACTCTGGGTACAGTCCGGGCATATGGAGAAATTCGGCGAGAACATGTTCCTGACGCAGACGCCTGACGAGCGCGTCTACGCGATCAAGCCGATGAACTGTCCCGGACACATCCAGGTATTCAATCAGGGCCTGCGCAGCTACCGCGATCTGCCGCTGCGCCTCTGTGAGTTCGGCAAGGTGCACCGCTATGAGCCCTCGGGCGCGCTGCACGGACTGATGCGCGTGCGCGCCTTTACCCAGGACGATGCCCATGTGTTCTGCACCGAGGACCAGATCACCTCGGAGTCGGTGGCGATCACCGACCTGATCCTCGGCATCTATCGTGACTTCGGTTTCGACGATATCCGCATCAAGTTTTCCGATCGTCCGGAAAAGCGCGTCGGCAGCGATGCGATCTGGGATCGCGCCGAGGCGGCGTTGCGCTCGGCGGCCGAGGCGGCTGAACTCGAACTCGAATACAACCCGGGCGAGGGGGCTTTCTATGGCCCGAAGCTCGAGTTTGTGCTGCGCGATGCGATCGGCCGTGACTGGCAGTGCGGCACCCTGCAGGTGGATTTCAACATGCCGGAACGGCTCGGCGCCTCCTATGTGGGTGACGACAGCCAGCGCCGGATTCCGGTCATGCTGCACCGGGCCATGTTTGGCTCCCTGGAGCGTTTCTGTGGCATTTTGCTTGAGCACCATGCCGGCCGTCTGCCGACCTGGCTGGCCCCGGTGCAGGTCGCGATCCTGAATATCACCGACCGGCAGGCCGGGTACGCGGGAACCATTCAGGAAGTCCTGAAAAATCAGGGTGTTCGCGCCACGGTGGACTTGAGGAATGAGAAGATTGGCTTTAAGATTCGCGAGCATACTCTGCAACGCGTTCCCTACCTGGTCGTGGTCGGGGACCGTGAAGCGCAAAACACTGAAGTGGCCGTGCGCACGCGAAGCGGCAAGGATCTGGGCAGCATGCCTCTAGAGCAGCTGATCCAGCGCCTTACAGCCGAGATCGCGAGCCGCGGCCGTAATTTAATGGAGGACTGACGTATCGCTGCGAACAAACGAGTGCGCCGAAACGACGAGATCGAGGCCAAAGAGATTCGCGTCATCGGAAGTGATGGCGAACAGGTTGGCGTGCTGTCCCGCGAGGCTGCTTTGCAGTTGGCATCTGAATCGGCAATGGACCTGGTCGAAATTTCACCGACCGCAGTGCCGCCCGTTTGCCGCATCATGGATTTTGGCAAGTTCCTGTTCGAGACGAACAAGAAGGCGCACGCAGCGAAGCGCAAGCAGAAGCAGATCCAGGTAAAGGAAATAAAGTTTCGCCCCGGAACCGACAAGGGAGATTACGACATCAAGATGCGTAATCTCATCCGGTTTCTCGAGGCGGGAGACAAGGCCAAGGTAACCCTGCGGTTCCGTGGCCGGGAGATGGCTCATCAGGAGATCGGCGTGCAGCTCCTGCAGAAGGTCCGACAGGATCTTGAAGCCATAGGGACCGTTGAACAATTTCCCCGGATGGAAGGCCGGCAAATGGTCATGGTCATCGCACCCAAGAAGAAGTGAGTGACGGCAATTAGAAGAGAGTGACGGCTGTTGCCGCCAGCAATCGTGCTGTCGGTGATACCGGAACCCGCCTGCCCCGGCCAATCCCGGTTCGGTTCAGGCTACAGGAGACGACAATGCCTAAAATGAAGACCAACCGGGGCGCTGCCAAGCGCTTCAGGGCCACTGCGAACGGCTACAAGAGCGCGCAGTCCCATCTCAACCACATCCTGACGAAGAAGAGCTCGAAGCGTAAGCGCCAGCTGGGTTCGATGAACCAGATCGCTGAATGCGACGTTCCTGCCGTCCGGAAAATGTTGCCGTACACCTGAGGAGGACCGATTCATGGCACGAGTAAAACGTGGTGTGACGGTCAAGGCCCGTCACAAGAAGATGCTCAAGAAGGCCAAGGGCATGTCCCAGGCCCGGAGCAAGCTGTACAAGACAGCCAAGCAGGCCGTCATCAAGGCCGGCCAGTATGCGTTCCGCGACCGCCGGGTGCGCAAGCGTGAGTTCCGCGCACTGTGGATCACGCGCATCAATGCCGCTGCCCGTCTGCATGGCCTTTCCTACAGCCGTTTCATGAACGGCTTGCTGAAGGCCGGCATCGAGGTGGATCGCAAGATGCTGGCTGACCTCGCTGTACACGATGCCGCAGCCTTCGGTGCTCTGGCCGAGAAGGCCAAGGCCAGTCTCAGCGCTGCCGTCTGACCTGCAATGCCCAGGGGCCCGGAGCCGGTAAGTACCTGCCCGGGCCCGGCTCTTGCCGGGGGCTATTTCCATGCATGACATCGAGTCGCTGTTGGCCCGTGCCAGAGCGGAACTTGCCGCTGCGGGTGATCTCGCGCTGCTCGATGCCGTGCGTGTCCGCTATCTGGGCAAGAAAGGCGAGCTGACAGCGCTGCTCAAGCAGCTCGGTGCCTTGCCGGATGCCGAACGGCGTGCGGCAGGCCAGGTGATCAATACCGCCCGGGATGCCCTGGAAACCGGACTGAATGAGCGGCGTACTGCGCTCGAGGCCGATGCGCTTCGCGCTGCCCTGGCCGCCGATGCTGTCGATGTGAGTCTGCCGGGCCGCGGTCAACAGGCCGGTGGCCTGCATCCGGTCACGCAGACCCGGCAGCGTATCGAGGCGATCTTTGCCGCCGCCGGTTTCACGGTCAGCGAAGGTCCCGAGGTCGAAGACGACTTCTACAACTTCACGGCGCTCAATATTCCGGAGGATCATCCGGCGCGTGCGATGCACGACACTTTTTATCTGCCTTCGGGAAAACTGCTGCGCACGCATACATCACCCGTGCAGATACGGGTGATGCTCGAGCAGGGCGCGCCGCTGCGTCTGATTGCACCGGGTCGTGTCTATCGCTGCGATTCCGACATGACGCACACGCCGATGTTTCACCAGGTTGAAGGACTCGTGATCGATACCGACGTGAGTTTTGCCAACCTCAAAGCGATCCTGCATGAGTTCATCGAGCGTTTTTTCGAACGTTCGGCGACACTGCGTTTCAGGCCCTCGTACTTTCCGTTCACGGAGCCCTCTGCGGAGGTGGACATTCTCTCCGAGTCAGGGCGCTGGCTGGAGGTGCTCGGTTGCGGAATGGTGCATCCGAAGGTGCTCGGCAATGCCGGCATCGACGCGGAAAAATACACCGGCTATGCCTTCGGTATCGGCATCGAGCGTCTGGCGATGCTGAAGTACGGCATAGACGATATCCGCCTGCTGTTTGAAAACGACCTGCGCTTCCTGCGCCAGTTCAACTGATGGGCATGCCGTGAAGATCAGCGAACACTGGTTGCGCGAGTATGCAAACCCTGCAGGGGATACCGCCGCGCTCGTGCATCAACTGACCATGCAGGGTCTGGAGGTCGAGAGCCTCGATCCGGCTGCGCCGCCCTTGCCCGGCGTCGTCGTTGGCCGCGTGCTCGAAGTGAAGCCGCATCCGAATGCCGATCGTCTGCGCGTCTGTCGTGTGGATGCAGGGGTTGCGCCGCTGCAGATCGTCTGTGGCGCCTCCAATGTGCAGGCCGGCGGCGTTTATCCCGTCGCATGCGTGGGCGCGAAGCTGCCGGACGGGACGCTGATCAAGCCGGCCAAGCTGCGCGGCGAGGCCTCGGAGGGCATGCTGTGCTCGGCAACCGAGCTCGGACTGGCCGAAAAGGCCGATGGATTGCTGGAGCTGGATGCCGGTCTGCAGCCCGGGATGCCGGTCGCCGAGGCTCTGGGGCTCGATGACCAGATTATCGACCTGAAAGTCACGCCCAACCGGGCTGACTGCTTCTGCGTGGCAGGCGTTGCGCGCGATCTGGCCGCGGCAACCGGTGTGCTGTTTCGCGCCCCGGAAACCGTGCCGGTCGCTGCCCTCATCGATGAAGTATTTCCGGTAACGATCGGCAGTCAGGATGACTGTCCGGTCTTTGTCAGCCGCGTGATCCGCGGCCTGCGCAGCGATGTGCCGAGCCCGTTCTGGCTGCGCGAGCGCTTGCGCCGCAGCGGTATCCGCAGCATCAACCCGGTCGTCGATGTAACCAACCTCGTGATGATCGAGCTGGGCCAGCCACTGCATGCCTATGACATGGATACCCTGTCCGGTGGTCTTGCAGTCCGGCGCGGCCTGCCTGCCGAGAAACTTCAGTTGCTGACCGGTGACGTAGCGGAACTTGACGCCAATGTGCTGGTTATCGCTGATGCACGCGGTGCCGTGGGCATGGCCGGCATCATGGGCGGCGCAAGTACCGGAGTGACGGAGGGCACGCGCAACGTGGTGCTGGAGTCGGCATTTTTCCGGCCTGCCGTTGTCGCCGGGCGCGCGCGCCGCTTCGGTTTGCAGACGGATGCGGCAACTCGCTTTGAACGCGGTGTTGATCCGGCCGGCCAGCTTGCAGCGATCGAGCGGGCGACGACGCTCCTGCTGGACATCACCGGTGGCAAGCCCGGACCAGCGAGCGTGTGGGGTGCGCTGGCAGAAAAGCGCGTTCCGGCGGTGCTCTTGCGACGTGAGCGCCTGGCGCAGGTGCTCGGTCACCAGGTGCCGGATGCAGAGGTCGTCGATATCCTGCAACGGCTCGACATGCTGGTCGATGGGCATGCATTGGGCTGGCAGGTACAAGCGGCATCCTTCCGCTTTGATATCGCGATTGAGGTGGACCTGATCGAAGAGATCGCACGGATACGTGGCTACGATCGCATCGGGGAGCTTCCGGGTCAGCAGACCACCCGCCTTGGTGCGGCGAGCGACAGCGTGGTCGGCCTCGACCGTTTGAAAAACGTGCTGGTCGAGCGCGGTTACCAGGAAGCGATCACCTACAGCTTCATCGACGCTGATCTCGATTCGCAGTTTGCAGGCGGTGCCCCTGGTGTCCCGCTGGTCAATCCGATTTCCGCTGAACTCGCAGTGATGCGCCAGACCCTGTGGCCGGGCCTGATCAATGCGGTTCGTCATAATCTGGCGCGTCAGCAGAGCCGCGTTCGTCTCTTTGAGGCCGGCGTGCGCTTCAGCCCTTCTGGCGCCGACGCGCTGTCGGAGCAGACCGTCATTGCCGGTGTCGCCATCGGTAATGTCACTCCGGAACAATGGGATACAAAGCCTGTTTCGGCTGGATTCTTCGATGTGAAAGCCGACGTTGAGGCCTTGCTGCGGCTCGCTGGTGATCCGTCCGGCCTGGATTTTGTGGCCGCGGAGCATTCCGCTCTCCAGCCCGGACAGACGGCGCGGATCCTGCGTGACGGTGTGCCTGTGGGCTGGCTCGGTGTATTGCACCCGGCATTGCGCGCAGCGCTCGAACTGCCTGCATCGCCTGTGCTTTTCGAGATGGATACCGCAGCGCTCAGTCGTGCCAGGCCGCGGCGCTATCAGGCCCTGTCTCGCTTTCCGGCGGTACGCCGCGATCTCGCCATCCTGGTGGCGAGCGAGATACCCGCCGGCAAGTTGCTGGCGGCGGTTGCCGAGGCCGCCGGACCAGCGCTGAAAGATGTCGTGGTATTTGACATCTTCGCTGACAAACGCATCGGAAGTGGTCAAAAGAGTGTCGCTTTGGGCTTGATTTTGCAGGAAACATCCCGCACCCTTACTGACGCTGATATCGAGAAAATCATCAGCGGTGTCGTCACTCATCTGGCCATGAAATTCGACGCCCGGCTAAGAGAATAACGAGTAAAAAAATAATGAGCATGGCTCTCACC
The DNA here is from genome assembly GCA_024234935.1 of Chromatiales bacterium. NCBI lineage: Bacteria > Pseudomonadati > Pseudomonadota > Gammaproteobacteria > Chromatiales > Chromatiales bacterium. Next base: position 564,171 of record JACKNI010000001.1, on the reverse strand, counting down.
AAGGCTGATATGGCCGAGTCTCTGTTCAATGAACTGGGACTCAACAAACGCGAAGCCCGCGAGCTCGTCGAGTTGTTCTTTGAAGAACTGCGTGCCTCACTGGCCAGCGGAGAGCAGGTAAAGCTTTCCGGATTCGGCAACTTCGACCTGCGAGACAAGAATCAACGGCCAGGCCGCAATCCAAAAACGGGGAAAGAAATCCCCATCACGGCGCGACGTGTCGTCACGTTTCGTCCCGGACAAAAACTGAAGACCCGAGTAGAGGCCTATGCTGGAGCCGGGGAATAACGACGAACTGCCCCCGATTCCGGGCAAGCGCTACTTCACGATCGGTGAGGTCAGCGAGCTTTGTGCGGTCAAGCCGCACGTGCTGCGTTACTGGGAGCAGGAGTTCCCGCAGCTAAAGCCCGTCAAGCGCCGCGGAAATCGCCGCTATTACCAGCGCCAGGACGTACTCGTCATTCGCCAGATTCGCGGCCTGCTTTACGACGAAGGCTTCACCATCGGTGGGGCCCGCCAGAAGCTCACCGGCGAAGAAGCCCGGGTCGATACCACCCAGAGCCAGCAGATCATCCGTCAGCTGCGCCTCGAGCTTGAAGAAGTATTACGCCTGCTGCGTCGCTGACTTGGCGTTCTGACCGTCTTTCCGCTTACAATTCACGCCCTGTCGAAGGGCATCAATGTCTGTTCAGCAGGTACCGGAACAAAGTCGGGGCGTGGCGCAGCCTGGTAGCGCACCTGCATGGGGTGCAGGGGGTCGCAGGTTCAAATCCTGTCGCCCCGACCAATAACAACAAACGGTTACGATCGAGCAGGGAAGTAGCAATGCGGGCTTGGCATACTTCCTGTCGCGCACCGCAAGCGAGCGGTCAGTCTGCGAATCTGTGTCCGCCGGCGTGCGGTGGATATACATTCGCATGCTCACGTCCCATCCCGCACCACATGCCCCCGCGTCACGGCGTAGCGTTCGTCATCGCATAGCAGTCTGTCTTCGATGCCGAGCAGAATCGGTGTCGCATCACGGCGGTGGATGTTGACCTTGGCGTTGAAGGCGTTGCGGGTACGGCCGTGTTTGTCATGGATGGCGAGCTTGCGAATGGTGAAGGTGCCGTCGGCGCAGGCCTGTCCGGTGAGGTAGCACTTGATCGACTCGACGGCGTCGCCGGACAGCTCAAGCCCGTTGAGCTGTGACAGGCTGTTCTGGGCCTGTTCGATGAAGCCGATGGCGTCGCAGACGGCATCGGTCAACGGTTCCTGGCTGATGGTTTCCAGTGCGAAGTCGCCGACCAGAATCTGGCCGGGCATTGCATGCTCGACCATGCGTGCGAGTTCGATGGTGACGTCGCCGACGATGTCGCAGTACATGGTCGGGTTGAGGCCTTCGGCGTGGTGGAACTCGTAGCAGTTGCCGACATGAAAACTGGTGCGCAACAACGGCACGGTGCGACTCGCAGCTTTCTGTCCGGCGATGGCGTTGTCGGCGAGGACCAGATGCATGAAGTGGTAGAGGTTGGTGTTGGCCTCGAGTCCGGCGTCGCGATTCCAGATATAGAAGCCGTCGCCGGTGGTGGAGCGCGCGAAGTCCACCATCATGCGCCGGCCCATCAGGCGGCTGTGTGCGGCATTGAGTGAACAGGACAGGCTGCTGAGCTGGGTCATCTGTTCGAAAGGGCTGAGCAGGCTGAAGCCGACGATATCGAAAAGCGCCACCGCACGATTGTGGATGTAGCTGACGCTGTAGCGCTTGACGATCTGGTCGATCACCGCTGCTTCATCGGCACCGCCGGTGAGTGCCTGGCGCAAACGGATCTGTATGGCCTCGACGCCGAGCAGATGGGTGGCGTTGTTCATCTGCCGGGCGTTGAACTGCCGCGACCCGGACAGCAGATGCATGATGAATTCGTGTGCCGGACTGAGGCTGTTGTCAGCCGGTGACTCCGTGTTGCCGCTTGCACCATAACTGGCAACCGCATGATGAGGCACCACCAGGACCTGGATGCCGGTCGGATGCGGACACCAGGCCATCACGAGGTTCTGGCCGAGCCCCCAGTGGCTGTAAAGTTGCCGGTCGAGTTCCTGGAGATTGCTGCGCTGGCGGAAATCGAAAGCAGCGGCAGGACCGAATGTGCCTTCGGGGAAAATGGGGTCGGGCATGAATATGGAACGTGTGCTCAGAACCCGGATTCCTTCCGTGGAAAGCGTGCTTTGCGACCCGGTGGGGACTGTCTTAGGATGCACGACGGGCAAGCGGCATTGCAATGGCCCGTCTTTTACATCAGCAGGTTCATTCCCTTGACCGCAATTTCCAGCCCGCTTCTCGCTGAACTCAAGGCACTTGCCGGCCCTGGTGGCCATATCGAGGATCCGGCCGAGCTCGCCTCCAGCCTGACCGAATGGCGGGGCTTGTTCAGGGGCGCTGCGCCGCTGATGCTGATGCCCGGCTCGACGTCGACCGTGGCAGCGATACTCGGCTTCTGTCACCAGCATCGTATCGCCGTCGTTCCGCAGGGTGGAAACACGGGTCTGGTCGGCGGGGCCATACCGCATTCGACGGCAGAGCGGCCGGAAATCCTCCTCTCGGCGCGTCGGCTGAACCGCATACGTACCATCGACGCGGCGAATTACAGCATCACGGCCGAGGCTGGCTGCGTGCTGGCCTCGGTACAGGCGGCGGCAGCGGAAGCGGGCCGGCTTTTCCCGCTGAGTCTTGCCGCGGAGGGCAGCTGTCAGCTGGGCGGGAATCTCTCCACCAACGCCGGCGGTACGGCAGTTCTGCGCTTTGGCAACATGCGCGACCTGGTGCTGGGCCTCGAAGTCGTGCTGCCAGACGGGCGGGTGCTCGACGGGCTGCGTAGCCTGCGCAAGGACAACACCGGATACGACCTGAAGCAACTGTTCATCGGTGCGGAAGGGACGCTGGGCTTTATCACGGCAGCGAGCTGCAAGCTCTTCCCGCAGCCCCGGCACACGGCAACTGCCTGGCTGGCCGTGCCCGATGTTGCGGCGGCGCTGAGGCTGTATGGTGCGGCACGCGACTCGCTGGGTGATGAGCTGACCGCCTTCGAGTTTGCCAATCAGACCTCGCTGGATTTCGTGATTCGACATATTCCGGGCAGCCGCGCGCCGCTGGGCAGCGACTCGCCCTGGTACGTGCTGCTGGAACTCGGCACCGCGCGCGAATCGGCAGATACCGGAGCGGACCTGGAGCGTTTCCTGGCCGGCATGCTCGAGAGGCATACGGTGACAGACGGCGTGGTCGCGACCAGTGGCGCACAGCGGAATGCCTTGTGGAGGCTTCGTCACAGCATGTCGGAGGGGCAGAAGATCGAGGGAGCCAGCATCAAGCACGACATCTCGGTGCCGGTTTCCAGCATCGGCGAGTTTGTTGCCCGTGCATCCGCCTGGGCCGAGTCGGCCGTGCCGGGGGTCCGCGTGGTTGCCTTCGGACATCTCGGTGATGGCAATGTGCACTTCAACCTCAGTCAGCCGGTCGGTGCGGATCCGGCGGCTTTTCTCGCTCGCTGGGACGAGATCGCCGCGCAGATTCACCAGATTGCGGTGGACTTCGGTGGCAGCTTCAGTGCCGAGCACGGTATCGGCAGCCTCAAAGTGGCGGAACTCGAACGCTGGCGGGGCGGGACGACGATCGAGGTGATGCGTGCCATCAAGGGCGTACTCGATCCGCACAACATCATGAATCCGGGCAAGTTGTTGCGCGCGGGTTGAGGGAGATTCAGCCGGATTTGCATAGGGAATCAAGACCGAATCGGCTAAACTTGCGCCCGGTTTTGCTGCCTGAAACAGCTGCGGAGTACGGACCAGATCATGACTGACCCAAAGAACACCAAAGACAGTGCGCGCCGCTATTCCAGCGTCGTCGTGGACGGCGTTTCACAGGCGCCGAGCCGCGCCATGCTGCGGGCCGTCGGCTTCACCGAGGCTGATTTCGGGAAGAGCCAGATCGGCATCGCCTCGACCTGGAGCATGGTCACGCCCTGCAACATGCACATCGATCAGCTGGCCAGGCTGGCAGGCGAGGGTGCCGATGCGGCGGGCGGCAAGTCGGTGATCTTCAACACCATCACCGTCTCGGACGGGATCTCGATGGGTACGCCCGGCATGCGCTACTCGCTGGTATCGCGCGAAGTGATTGCCGATTCGATCGAGACGGTCGTGGGTGCGGAAGGCTTTGACGGTTTTGTGACCATCGGTGGCTGCGACAAGAACATGCCTGGATGTGCGATCGCCATGGTGCGCATGGATCGCCCCTCGGTGTTTGTCTATGGTGGCACGATCCTGCCCGGCGCCAACCGCTGTGACATCGTCTCGGTTTTCGAGGCAGTCGGTGCGGTTGCTGGCGGCCGTATGTCGAGGGCACAGCTGCTCGAGGTCGAGCAGACGGCGATTCCGGGCGCGGGCTCCTGCGGTGGCATGTACACGGCGAACACGATGGCCTCGGCCATCGAGGCGCTGGGTCTCAGCCTGCCGAACAGCTCCGCCCAGGACGCGATCTCGCCGGACAAGCTGGACGACTGCCGCCGCGCCGGTGCGGCAGTGGTTGAGCTGGTTCGTCGCGGCATCAAGCCTTCGGATATCGTCAGTCGTGAAGCCTTTGAGAATGCGATCACGGTGGTGATCGCGCTCGGCGGTTCGACCAACGCGGTCCTGCATCTGCTGGCAATCGCGCACGAGGCGAATATTCCGCTCACGCTGGACGATTTCACGCGTATCGGTGCCAGGGTGCCGGTGCTCGCTGATCTGCGCCCGAGCGGGCGCTATGCGATGTCCGAGCTGGTTGCCATCGGTGGCATCCAGCCGCTGATGAAGATGCTGCTCGACCAGGGCCTGCTGCACGGTGAATGTCTGACGGTCAGTGGCAAGACCATTGCCGAAAACCTGGCTCATATACAGCCCTATCCGGCGGGTCAGGACATCATCCGCGGCTTTGATAATCCTATGAAGAATGACAGCCATCTTGTTGTAATGAATGGAAATATTGCACCGGATGGTGCAGTGGCCAAGATCACCGGCAAGGAGGGGCTGCGCTTTGTCGGCAATGCTCGCGTGTTCGGCTCCGAAGAAGCCGCGCTCGAAGCCATCCTCGGTGGCGTGGTCGTTGCCGGTGATGTGGTGGTGATTCGCTACGAGGGTCCGAAGGGTGGTCCGGGCATGCGCGAGATGCTGAGTCCGACCGGTGCGATCATGGGTCGCGGTCTGGGTGCCGAGGTTGCGTTGATCACCGATGGCCGCTTCTCCGGTGGCAGTCACGGCTTCGTCGTCGGGCATGTTTCGCCCGAGGCTGCCGTCGGCGGGCCGCTGGCGCTGTTGCAGGACGGGGACCGCATCACCATCGATGCCGAGAAGCGGACCCTCGATGTGGATCTTTCGCCGGCGGAGCTGGAGGCGCGCCGCGCACGCTGGACCTTGCCGCCGCGTGAGGTGCCGCGCGGCGTACTCAGCAAGTACGTGCAACTGGTCAACTCGGCTTCTCTCGGCGCGATCACCACTTGAGCACGGACAGGGCGAGCATGTCAGGGAAGCGCAGCGCGCGTCGCAAGGCCTCCACGTCGGCCTGGGTCGTGCTGAAGTTCGGTGGCACCAGCGTGTCCAGCCCGGAGCGCTGGGAGACCATCGCCGGGCTGCTGCGTCAGCGGCAGGCTGAAGGCCTGCGCCCGGTCATCGTGCACTCGGCTCTTGCCACCGTTTCCAACAAGCTCGACGAACTGCTGCATCGTGCATTGGAGGCAGACGTCACGGCCGAGGTTGCCGGGATCCGCGAACTGCACCTGCGCCTCGCCGCCGGCCTGCAGGTCGATGGCGAAAAGGAACTGGGCGCGTATTTCCGCGAACTCGAGCATCTGCTTGCAGGGATTCACCTGATCCGGGAAGTGAGCCCGCGTATCCAGGCCCGGGTGATGGGGCTCGGCGAGCTGATGGCCACACGACTCGGTGCTGCCTTTCTTGCGCGGCAGGGTTTGACGGTGACCTGGATGGATGCGCGCGAATTGTTGCTCAGTAGTGTGCGGCCCGGTGTCAACGAGCGTTCGGCATACCTCGCCGCCAACTGCGATTTCGAGCCCGATCCCGAGCTTCAGGCGCGCTTCGCCGCTGCGGCGGGCATCGTGCTGACACAGGGCTTCATTGCCAGAAATGCACGCGGCGATGGCGTGCTGCTCGGGCGTGGTGGCTCCGATACTTCCGGCGCGTATTTTGCGGCGAAGCTGCAGGCTGCAGCACTTGAAATCTGGACCGACGTGCCCGGCATGTTCACCGCCAATCCGAAGGTGGTGCCGGGCGCGCGTCTGCTGCGCATGCTGAGCTACGAGGAAGCGCAGGAAATCGCCTCGACCGGTGGTTCCGTACTCCATCCGCGTTGTATCAATCCCTGCAAGCGGCACGGCATTCCCCTCAAGGTGCTGTGTACCAGCCAGCCGGAACTGCCCGGTACGCTGGTCACGGCACGCGCCGGCAGCGATGGCCCGCGGGTCAAGGCGATCCTCGGTCGCAGCCGGATCACGCTGGTGTCGATGGAAACCCTCGGCATGTGGCATGAGGTCGGATTCCTCGCCGACGCCTTCCGTTGTTTTTCCGATCTGGGACTGTCGGTCGATCTGGTTTCGACTTCCGAGAGCAACGTGACCGTTACGCTCGATCCGGGTGCCAACCCGATCGACGTGCAGACGCTCGCTGATCTGCAGGTTCGCCTGGAGCAGTTGTGTCGCGTGCGGATCATCGAAGGCGTGGAGGTCGTCAGCCTGGTCGGGCAGAAAATTCGCGCGGCGCTGCATGAGATCGGTCCGGCGCTCGAGGTTTTCGACGAGTACCGCATTCATCTGGTCAGCCAGTCCGCCAGCGACCTGAACCTTTCCTTCGTGATTGAGGAAGGGCAGGCCGGGCGCCTGATCCAGCAGTTGCACGGCACGCTGGTTCACTCCGGGCCGGATGACGAGGTCTTCGGTGAGACCTGGGAAGAACTGCGCAGTGGCGGCCGGAAGCTGCGACCGCATGTCGAGCCATGGTGGGTGCAGCGACGCGCGGAACTTGTGGCGCTCGGCCATCAGCACCAGTCCGCTTACGTTTACGATCTGGCCTCGGTGCGCGCGGCCGCAGCCCGGCTGAAATCCCTGCAATCGGTGCAGCGGGTCTTCTTCGCGATGAAGGCCAACAATTCGCCTGATGTGCTCAGGGTCATGGATGAACAGGGCCTGAGCTTCGAGTGCGTTTCGCCGGGTGAGATACGCCGGGTGCTCGAACTGTTCCCGGAGATTGCCCGCGACCGGATTCTCTATACGCCGAATTTCGCCCCGCGCAGCGATTACGAATTCGGACTGGCACAAGGCGTCTGGGTGACGCTCGATAACCTTCATCCCTTGCGTCACTGGCCCGAGCTGTTTCGTGGGCGGGAGATCTTCCTGCGTGTCGATACCGGGCAGGGACATGGCCATCACGAGCATGTGCGGACGGCGGGCACGCATTCCAAGTTCGGGATTCCGGTCTTCGAACTGGAAGAGGCGCGCGCGCTGGTCGCCGCCTGTGGCGCAACTGTCGTCGGGCTGCACGCGCATACCGGCAGCGGCATCCTGACGCCGCAGAACTGGCAGGATGTGGGCCGGGAACTCGTCGCGATTGCACAGGATTTTCCGGGGCTGCGTTTCCTGGATCTCGGTGGCGGCCTGGGTGTGCCGGAGAAGTCCGGGCAGCATCCGCTGGATATGCAGGCCGTCGACGCCGGGATTGCCGAGATCCGTGCGGCGCAGCCGCAACTGGAGATCTGGCTGGAACCGGGGCGTTACCTCGTCGCCGAAGCCGGTGTGCTGCTTGCCACCGTGACGCAGGTAAAGGGCAAGGGGCAGATGATGTATGTCGGTGTGAGTACCGGCATGAACAGCCTGATCCGTCCGGCGCTCTACGGCGCCTTCCACGAGATCGTCAACCTGAGCCGCTGGGGCGATGATACCGATCGCGTCGTCACCATCGTCGGGCCGATCTGCGAGACCGGTGACAGGCTGGGTGCCGACCGTCTGTTGCCGACGTGCGAGGAAGGCGATGTGCTGGTGATCGCCAATGCCGGTGCCTATGGCCGCGTGATGAGTTCCAGCTACAACCTGCGTGATCCCGCGGTCGAAGTCGCGATCTGAGCGACAGGCGGGTGGCCTGGGCCGCTACCTGTGTCGCCGTTCGAGTTCGGTGACCACTTCGGCCAGGCCGGCCTCGCGTGAATTCAGCAGCACGAGCATGTGATAGAGCAGGTCCGCTGCTTCGGAAACCACCTTTTCACGTGTATCGGTAACGCTGGCGAGGGCGAGTTCCACTCCCTCTTCGCCGACCTTCTGCGCGATGCGGGCAGGTCCCGCCTTGAACAGTTTCGCTGTGTAACTGGCCTCGCTGCCCTCGACCTTGCGGGCGGCAATCACCTGCTCAAGCTGCAGCAGGAAGCTGATATCGGCTGTGCTCATGGTCGTACCTCTATGCCTTCGCCACGCAGATAAGTCTTGAGGTCCCTGATGTTGATCGCGCCGCTGTGAAAGACGCTGGCAGCGAGTGCGCCATCCACCCCGGCCTGAACAAATACATCGCGGAAATGTTCCGGCGTGCCGGCACCACCGGATGCGATCAGCGGTACGGTGGCCGCAGCGCGCATGACTTTCAGCTGGGTCAGATCATAGCCGCGCCGCACGCCGTCCTGGTTCATGCAGTTCAGGACGATTTCGCCGGCGCCGCGGCGCTGCGCCTCGACGATCCAGTCTTCGGTCCTGAGTCCGGCGGCACGAGTCTTGTCCGGGTCGCCGGTAAACTGATAGACGACCCAGCTCCCGTCTTCTTCCCGGCTGTCGATGCCGACCACCACGCACTGGGTACCGAAGCGTTGCGCCAGTTCGGTGATCAGTGCAGGTTCAGTCAGCGCCGGTGTATTGATCGAAACCTTGTCCGCACCGAAGTTCAATACTTCCTCGGCGTCACGGATACTGCGGATGCCGCCGGCCACGCAGAAGGGTATGTCCAGCACCTCGGCGACACGGTGAATCCAGCGTCGGTCCACACCGCGTCCTTCCGGGCTGGCGGTGATGTCGTAGAAGACCAGTTCGTCGGCGCCTTCATCGCGATAACGGGCGGCCAGTTCCAGGATGTCGCCGACCACGCGGTGATCGCGAAACCGGACGCCCTTGACGACCTGTCCGTCGCGGACATCGAGGCAGGGAATTATGCGCCGTGCGAGAATTTGCGGATCTCCTCGAGTGTCAGGCGTCCGTCCAGCAGGGCCTTGCCGGTGACCACGGCAGATACGCCGGTCTGCTGCAGGGCCTGCAGGTCGGCCAGCGAACTGACGCCGCCCGATGCGATGACCTGTGCATCCGGAAAGCGGCGCGAACACTCCGTGTACAGATCGAGATTCGGGCCACCGAGGGTGCCGTCGCGCGCGATGTCCGTGCACAGGAAGTGGATGCCGCCGGATGCAGTGAATTGTGCGAGCAGCGTCCACAGGCTGAGACCGCTGTCGTGTACCCAGCCACGGGTCAGGATCTGTGGGTCGCCGGATTCGGGTACGCGCACGTCAAAGGCAAACACCACGTGTTCAGCGCCGAGTTCGCCGAGCCATGCCAGGGCAGTTTCCGGTTTCTCGGCTGCGATCGACCCGAGCACGACGCGTGTGGCACCGGCCTCGCGCATCTGCCGGGCGCGCTGCAGGTCGCGGATTCCGCCGCCGGCCTGAACAGCCATGCCGCCGGCAGCCGCCATGGCCTTGATGAGTGGCATGTTGGTCGGACTGCCGGTGCGCGCGCCATCCAGATCGACCACATGCAGCCGCCCCATTCCCGCTGCGCGATAGGTGCTCGCCAGTTCGACCGGATCCTGCGTGTAACCGGATACCTTGTTGAAGTCACCCTGGTAGAGACGGACGCATTGGCCGTCCAGCAGGTCGATTGCGGGTATCACTTCCATGTGCAGGTCTCAGCAGCGGCCCAGAAAGTTCTCGAGAATCCGTGCGCCGAGTGGTCCCGATCGTTCCGGATGAAACTGGGCGGCGTAGAAGTTGTCCCGCCCGGCAACCGCCGTGAAAAGCCGGCCGTAGTCGGTCGTGGCGATCGTGTCGTCGGATACATCAGCGGCATAGCTGTGCACGAAATAGAAGTAGCTGTCGTCAGGAACACCGTCCAGCAGCGGCGATTCACGTTTGCGCGTGATCTGGTTCCAGCCCATGTGTGGTATCGGCCGCTCCGGTGCCGGCGCAAAGCGCCGGACCCGGCCGGGCAGGATACCGAGACAGGCGACATCGTCCTCTTCCGAGGATTCAAACAGCAGTTGCAAGCCGAGGCAGATGCCGAGTACCGGCTGTCTGAGTTCCGGGATCACGGAGACCAGGCCGGCTTTCTGCAGGCGCTCCATGGCCGCGCGCGCTGCGCCGACGCCGGGCAGGATCACATGCGAGGCGGCCCGAATGATTGCCGGATCGCTGCTCAGCTGGCCCGTGTAACCCAGGCGTTGCAGCGCCAGGTTCAGCGAGGCGATATTCGCGCCGCCGCCGTCGACGATGACAACCTCGCGCGACGCAGTGCTCACAGCGTGCCTTTGGTGCTGGGCAATGACTGGCCGGTGCGTGCAATCGCCTGGCGCAGCGTCCGGCCGACGCCCTTGAAGCAGGCTTCGATCATGTGGTGCGTGTTCTCGCCGCGTACCGTGATGTGCAGGTTGGCACCCAGGCTATCGGCCAGTGAGCGAAAAAAGTGCGGCACGAGCTCGGTCGGCAACTGCCCGACTTCGGGTCGTGGAAACTTGCCTTTGAAGACCAGACAGGCGCGTCCGGAGAGGTCGAGTGCGACCTGCACCCAGGCTTCGTCCATCGGCAATACGAAGCCGTAGCGTGCAATACCCCGCTTGTCGCCCAGCGCCTGGCGCAGGGCCGCGCCGAGCGCCAACGCCACGTCTTCGACGGTGTGGTGTTCATCGACATGCAGGTCGCCCGCGCAGTTGAGCGTCAGGGCAAAGCCGCCGTGCTTGGCGATCTGTTCGAGCATGTGGTCGAAGAAACCGATGCCGGTATGCACGGAAACCGGCTGCTCCGCATCGAGGTCCACGCTGACCCGGATACGGGTTTCTCGCGTTTCGCGCAGCACGCTCGCGGTGCGTGGCTGGTCCAGGATCGTGTGCACGATTTGCGCCCAGCAGTCGGGGTCGGCCGGATCGGTGCGGTAGCCCGGTACGCCGATATTGCGCGCGAACTCAAGATCGGTATCACGATCACCGGCCACGAAACTGCGTTCGCGGTCGAAATCCAGGCTGCGCGCGGCTTCACCCAGAATGCCCGGATCGGGCTTCCGGCAGCTGCACCCGTCAGCGGGCTTGTGCGGACAGATGAAGATATGGCGGAACTCGATACCCTGCGAACGGAACAGCTCAAGTATGAAATCCTGCGCGCGGCGAAAATCGGCTTCGGGAAAGCTCGCGGTGCCCAGGCCGTCCTGGTTGGTGACCATCGCAAATTCATAGCCCGCATCGCGGAGGCGCAAGAGTGCTGGAATCACGCCGGGTACCAGCGCGATCTTGTCGAGCCGGTCAACCTGCTCATCGGCGGGCTCGAGAACAAGGGTGCCGTCCCTGTCCAGAAATGCGATTTTGCCTGGCGCTGCCATCATGACCTCAGGGCTTTCAGGAGTTGCTCGTTGTCGGCTGGTGAGCCGACCGTGATCCGCACGCAGTTTGGCAGCATCGGGTCCCAGCCAAAATCGCGCAGCAGGATCTTGCCGGCTCGTGCACGGGCCGACAGTGTCGAGCCGAGCGTGGTTTCGACGAGCAGGAAATTCGCGTCGCTCGGCCAGATTCGCAGCACATCAGGCAGCTGCTGCAGCGCCTCGGCCAGCCGCTTGCGTTCGGCGATGATGATGCGGCGACGGGCGGCCAGTTCGGTCTGCGCCTCGGCGCCCAGGCAACGGAGCACGGCGTCCTGGCTGGTCGTCGGGAAACAGTAGGGCGGCAGGATGCGCCCGATCAGCTCGACGAGCGGGGCGCGTCCGATCAGCGACCCGCAGCGGATGCCGGCCAGACTCAGCGACTTGGACAGGGTGCGCAGCACCACGATGTTGTCGTGGCGTGCCAGCAGATCAAGCGTGGGATCGCTGGCCGCGAATTCGATGTAGGCGCCGTCGACAACCACGACGCCACGTCCGGCGAGACTTGTGGCCAGCCGGTCGATATCGCTGTCCGGAAAACAGTTGCCGGTCGGATTGTTCGGCGAACAGACGAAGACGAGTTTGCTGTGATCGGTCCATTGCGCGCTGATCTCGTCAACGGGCAGGGTGTAGCCGTTCTCGCGGTCGAGCGGAATCCGCCGGATCCCGGCACCCTGGACCTGTGCGTAGAACTCATACATGCCAAAGGTTGGCGGGCAGATGATGATTTCGTCCTGCCCGGCGCGACAGAAACTGCGGATCAGCATGTCAATCGCTTCGCTCGAACCCCGCGTAACCAGCAAGGCATCGGCGGCAACGCCGTAGTGTGCCGCAAGTTTCAGGGTCAGCTCAGCAGGACGCGGGTCCGGATAACGATTCAGGCCGTCGCGGCTTTGGTCGCCGGGCGGTCGCCAGGGTGTCTCGTTGGCGTTGAGGCGGATAAAGCCGCCGACATAGTCGGCAGGTTTGTATGGCTTCAGCGCGGAGATTTCCGGGCGCAGCAGTTCGAGTGTGGTGCTCATGGGCTTCGCCCGCTGTCGGTCTGCTCCAGCCGCGTGGCGACGGCCTGTGCATGGGCATCAAGTCCCTCGAGCTGTGCGAGCGTACGCACCGTTGGTGCCAGCGTGCGCAGGCCCGGCAGCGTGGCCTCCTGCAGCGTCATGCGCCGCTGGAAGTCGGCCACGGACAACCCGCTGTAGGCCCGCGCATACCCGTAGGTTGGCAGCACATGGTTGGTGCCGCTGCAGTAATCGCCGACTGATTCTGGCGTCCACTCGCCGATGAATACCGAACCGGCAGTATCCACGCCTGCGGCCAGTGCCCGTGGCTCGGCTGTCTGGAGAATCAGATGTTCGGGCGCATAGTCATTGGCCACGATCACGGCATCAGCCAGCGTCGGCACGATGACAGCCACGGCATGCGTGAGTGCAGTCCGGATCGTATCCCGCCGCGGCAGGCCAGGCAGGGCGCGATCGATTTCGGCCTGTACGGCGCTCACCAGGGTCCGGTCGGTACAGACCAGCACCACATGAGAATCCGGCCCATGTTCAGCCTGCGAGAGCAGATCGAGTGCCACGAAGCGCGGATTGGCGTCGCGGTCGGCAATGACCATGACCTCCGAGGGACCGGCTGGCATGTCGAGTGCTGCGCCGGCAGGATCGGCAGCGACCAGCGTCTTCGCCGCGGTCACCCATGCGTTGCCCGGGCCGAAGATCTTCACGACCTTGGGCACGGTCGCGGTGCCATAGGCCATCGCAGCGATGGCCTGGGCGCCGCCCGCCTTGTAGATCTCGCGGATACCGCAGGCCCATGCTGCCGTGACTACGGCCGGATCCGCACGCCCGTCGGGACGCGGTGGCGTGCACATGACGCGTACCGGGCAGCCGGCAATGCCCGAGGGCACAGCGAGCATGATGGCCGTGGAGGGCAACGGGGCCGTACCGGCAGGTACATAAAGGCCGACGGCACGAAGTGGTTTGCTGATCCGTTCGCAGACGACGCCGGGCACGGTTTCGACACGGATCGGGGCTGCATCCTGCGCAGCATGAAAGCGCGTGACGTTGGCGATTGCCGTGGCGATGGCCTGCCGGGCGTCGGCCGACAGTTCCGCTGCTGCCGCCTTGACCTCGTCAGCGTCAACCCGCAGCGAATCGAGTCTGGCGCCATCGAGTTCCGCCGCGAAGCCGAGCAGTGCCGAATCGCCTTCGGTCCGTACCCGGTTGACGATCTCGCTGACCCGCTCGCGGATGCTGTCGCTGAGCTGCACAGCCGGACGCTGCAGCACCAGGCTGCGCGCCACTTCATCCAGAGTTGTCCAGTCAACGATACGCATGTGGTTCAGGCGAGCATCTTTTCCACAGGCAGGACCAGAATCGAAGTCGCTCCTGCACTCTTCAGGGCCTCCAGTGTTTCCCAGAACACATTTTCCCGGCACACGACATGTACGGCGACCCGGTCATCCAGGCTGTCGAGCGGCAGCACCGTCGGCGACTCGGAGCCGGGCAGGAGGGCCGCGATCCTTGCAAGTGCCGACTTCGGCGCATGCATCATGATGTACTTGCTCTCGCGGACCTGCATGACGCCTTCGACACGCTGAAGCAGGCGGTTGATCCACTCGATCTTTTCCGGCGGCACTGCCACGGGGGTTTGCAGTATCACGGCGCGGCTTTCCAGGATGGTTTCACCCTCGCGGAGCTTGTTGGCAAGCAGCGTCGAACCGGTCGAAACCAGGTCACAGATTGCCTCGGCGCGACCGAGGCTCGGCGCGATCTCGACCGCCCCCGAAAACTCGACGACACCCGCATCGACATTGTTGCGCCGCAGGTAGTCACGCACGATCGAGGGATAACTCGTGGCAATCTTCCTGCCCGCCAGGTCGCGAACGGTGCGCAGGGCGCTGCCGTCCGGATAGGCGAAGGCGAGCCGGCAGTGACCGTAGTCCAGCGAGCGGATGATCTGGAAAGGCGTGACCGGATCCTGCTCGAGGAAGTGCAGGCGCTTCTCTTCAACGATATTGAGGCCGGCGATACCGAGGTCGCAGACATCGTCGCGCACCAGGCCGGGAATGTCGTCATCGCGGACCAGCAACACGTCGACCGGCATGTTCTCGCCAAAGGCGATCAGCTGGTCGGGCCCCCGCGTGTACTTGAGGCCGCAGCGCTGCAGGAGATCCAGTGACTGTTCGGTCAGTCGGCCGGATTTCTGGATGGCGATCTTGATACGTGCTGGCTTGTCAGTCATAAGTTCCTACTTTTTGCGGCGCTGCAGGGCCTTGCGGTAGCCCCCGGCACCGATGTTCAGTGAACGGGCCACGCGGCCAATCGTCGTTACGCTGACGCCGGTCTGGTCGTGGATCTGGCGATAGGGCAGGCCACGGTCCAGAAGTTCTGCGACATGCCAGCGATCGGTGAGTGCCTGCAACTCGGCGGGGGTGCACAGATCGGTAAAGAAGGCGCGCAGTTCGCTGACATCACGCAGGCTGAGGAGGGCGCGGAACAGTGCCTGTTCCGCCGCTGCCTCATCCTGCTTGTCGAGTATGCGATGTTCTTTCATGTGCTGATGTACTAATGCGCTAATACATTAATACATCAGTACAGGCTTTGGCAAGCCGGGTTTCCCGTCAGGGCTTACTGCGCCTCGAGCGCCCGCAGGACCGCATCGCCCATATCGCGGGTGCTGACCGGTGATTTGCCTTGCAGGGCGATGTCTGCGGTGCGGCAACCGCTCTCAATGGCCGTGATTACGGCCTGTTCGATCGCGCGGGCTTCGGTCTCCATGCCCAGCGAATGGCGCAGCAGCATGGCGGCGCTGAGTATGGTGGCGCAGGGATTGGCAATGCCCCGTCCCGCAATATCCGGGGCAGAACCGTGGATCGGCTCATAGAGACCGCGCTTTTCGGCATTCAGTGAGGCCGAGGGCAGCATGCCCAGCGAACCGGTCAGCATTGAGGCTTCGTCGGTCAGGATGTCGCCGAACAGGTTTTCGGTCACCATGACGTCGAAATCTGCAGCGCGCGACAGCAGATGCATCGCGGCCGCATCCACATACATATGGTCCAGTCTTACATCGGGGAATTCACGGGCGTAGAGTTCGGTGGCGATCGAACGCCACAGCCTGGAAGTCTCCAGTACGTTTGCCTTGTCGATTGAAGTGATCTTGCGCCGGCGTGTGCGGGCGAGTTCGCCGGCCATGCGCAGCACGCGCTCGATCTCGGTCCGTGTATAGGTGCAGACGTCGGTGGCAGCGTCAGGGGTCCGTTCCTTGCGTCCGAAGTAGGCGCCGCCGGTGAGTTCACGCACGACCAGGATATCGACACCCGCAAGGCGCTCGCTGCGCAAGGGTGACGCGGCATACAGGGCCGGATGTGTCCGTACCGGACGGAGGTTGGCAAACACACCCATGGCCGCGCGCATGCCCAGCAGGCCCTGCTCGGGGCGAACATTCGCGTCAGGGTTGCTCCACTTCGGGCCGCCGACCGCACCGAGCAGCACGGCATCGGCTTCTGCGCACAGCTTGCGGGTATCAGCCGGAAAAGGATGGCCCTGGCTGTCGATGGCTATGCCGCCGATCAGCGCTTCGCGATAGACGAACTGATGCCGGTACTTCTTTTCGATGAACCGGAGTGCGCGCAGCGCCTCGGTCATCACCTCGGGGCCGATGCCATCGCCAGGCAGTACGCCGATCAGGGCTTCCATGAACGCTCGCTCTCAAAGCGCGTGATGGCATCGGACTGATGCAGCAGGTAGCCGAGCTGATCCACGCCGTTCAACAGGCAGTATTTCGAGAAGCCGTCCAGCGGAAAGGAGACGGACTTGCCGTCAGGCAGCTGCAGCTGGCAACTGGCCACGTCGATGGTCAGTTCGATACCCGGGTTCTCAAGCAGCCAGGTATGGGTCGCCTTGTCGACGACGACCGGCAGCAGGCCGTTCTTCAGTGAGTTGCTGCGGAATATGTCGGCGATACCGGTGCTGATCACCGCCTGGATGCCGAAATCCAGCAGAGCCCACGGTGCGTGCTCCCGCGAGGAGCCACAGCCAAAGTTGTTGCCGGTGACGAGAATCCTGCAGCCCGCGGCTGCCGGCGTATTGAGTACGAAATCGGCTTTGGGTTTGCCGCTCTTGTCGTAACGCCAGTCAGCAAACAGCGCCTTGCCCAGGCCCTTGCGGGTGGTGGTGGTGAGGAAACGGGCCGGAACGATCTGGTCGGTATCGATGTCGGTGCCGGGCATCACCACGGTCCGCGAACGTACGATGTCTATTTTTTCCATGGATATTTCTCGACTGGATGAGCCGCTCAGTTTTGCAGCAGGGGCCGTGGATCGGCGACGACGCCGGCAATCGCCGAAGCGGCAGCGGTCAACGGGCTTGCCAGCACCGAGCGGGCACCGATGCCCTGCCGGCCTTCGAAGTTGCGATTGCTGGTGCTGACGCAGAGTTGTCCTGGCAATGCGATGTCGCCATTCATGCCGAGGCACATCGAGCAACCGGCTTCACGCCATTCCGCGCCGGCCTCCCGGAACACCTTGTCCAGACCCTCCGCCTCGGCCTGGCGCTGCACCTGGACAGAACCGGGGACGACGAGCATGCGTACGGAACTCGCGACCTTCCGGCCGCGCAGAATCGAGGCCGCATCGTAAAGATCGGACATGCGTGAGTTGGTACAGCTGCCGACGAAGACCACATCGACCGGCAGGCCAAGCATGGGCTTGCCGGCGGTGACTTTCATGTAGGCAAGTGCCTTGCGGAAGCTTGCATCGTCGGAAAGGGGTACCGCATCAGTAACCGGCACGACCATGCCTGGATTGGTACCGAAGGTCACCATCGGCGCGAGCTGACTGACATCAATCGATACTTCCTTGTCGAATCGCGCATCGGTATCCGAGGGCAGGGCGCGCCATCGGGCCACCGCGGCATCCCAGTCCGCACCCTTGGGAGCCAGGGGCCGGCCATTGAGATACTGAATCGTGGTGTCATCGGGCGCGATCATGCCGGCGCGCGCACCGGCTTCGATCGACATGTTGCAGATGGTCATGCGCTGCTCCATGTCGAGGCTGCGGATCGTGCTGCCGCGATACTCGATCACATGTCCGGTGCCGCCGCCGACCCCGATCTTGCCGATGATGGCGAGGATCACGTCCTTTGCCGTCACGCCGCGCGGCAATTTGCCCTCGACATTGATGGCGAGCGTTTTGGGGCGGCGCTGCAGCAGGCACTGGGTCGCAAGAACATGGCCGACTTCAGTGGTGCCGATGCCGAAACCGAGCGCGCCGAATGCGCCATGCGTGCTGGTGTGGCTGTCGCCGCAGACGATGGTCTTGCCGGGTTGCGTCGCGCCGAGTTCCGGGCCGATCACGTGGACGATGCCACGCGAGTCGCTGTCGAAGCCGTACATGCGGATGCCGTTCTTGTCGCAGTTCTCGATCATGGTGCGGATCTGTGCCGCCGCTGCAGGTTCCGAGACCACATCAAGGTCTTTGAGTGTCGTGATCGGCACGGTCGGTGTCGAATGATCGAGCGTGGCGACGGTCAGGTCCGGCCGCCGGATGGACAGGCCGCGGGAGCGCAGGACATTGAAGGCCTCGGGTGTCGTCACCTCGTGGGTCAGGTGCAGGTCGATATAAAGGACGGCCGGGGTATCCGCCGATTCGGGAACGACGATATGGTCGTCCCAGACTTTCTGAAAAAGTGATCTATCGCTCATGTGATGATTCCTGGGTTTAAGCAAGCGACTCGAGCCAGCCCCACTTGTCTGCTGTGCGTCCGTTGAACAGGCCGAAGAAGGCGTTCTGGAGTGCGGTGGTGACCGGGCCGCGCACGCCTGAGCCGACGGTGATCCGGTCCACCGACCTGACCGGCGTGATTTCTGCCGCCGTTCCGGTGAGGAAGATCTCGTCGGCCACATAGAGCATCTCGCGGGGAATGCCCTGTTCCCTGATCGGTATGCCGAGATCCCGCGCCAGTGTCATGACCGCATCACGGGTGATGCCCTGCAGAACCGAATCCGTCGTCGATGGCGTGATGATCGAGCCGTCGCGAATCAGAAAGAGGTTTTCGCCAGCGCCTTCGCTGACCGTGCCGTTGGTCGACAGCGCGATGCCTTCGGCGAAGCCGCGTTCGCGTGCCTCGAGACTGATCAGGGTGCTGGACAGGTAATTGCCGCCCGCCTTGGCCAGCGTCGGAATCGTATTCGGAGCCGCACGCTGCCAGGAAGAAATGCAGACATCGACGCCCTTTTCAAGTGCATCAGCGCCGAGATAGGCGCCCCATTCCCAGGCGGCAACCGCAACATCGACCGGGTGTCCAGGCGGCGGTGCGAGGCCCACTTCGCCGTAGCCGCGAAAGGCGATCGGGCGGATATACGCGCTGCCCAGCTTGTTGCGCGTCACGACATCCCGGCAGGCGGCATTGATCACGTCTGCAGTCCAGGGGATTTCGATGCGGTGTATGCGGGCCGAATCGAACATGCGCCGGGTATGGGCCGCCAGGCGAAAGACGCGCGGACCGGCCGGTGTCTGGTAAACGCGAATGCCCTCGAAAACGGATGAACCGTAATGCAGGGCGTGGGTCATGACATGAACCCGCGCGTCGTTCCACGGAATCAGCTTGCCGTTGAACCAGATCCATTCAGTCGTCTTGATAGCCATGCTGTTTCCTCGGCCCTGGGCCTTCGCAAGCGTTCAGAGGTGAACTACGTTTTCATTCGTCGGTGATTCCGGGGCAGTGTGCCCCGGTTTCTGCCGGCAGATACGGTTAATTACATCGAGGTAGGCGAGGGCGCCAGCCTCGACGATGTC
This sequence comes from Chromatiales bacterium, assembly GCA_024234935.1. NCBI lineage: Bacteria > Pseudomonadati > Pseudomonadota > Gammaproteobacteria > Chromatiales > Chromatiales bacterium. Next base: position 544,713 of record JACKNI010000001.1, on the reverse strand, counting down.
GGTACTCACACCATGCCCCCGGTGGCACTGTCCGTTCTCGCTGACGGTGACGGTTACTTCGCCCTGGGCATCTTCACCCGTGGTAGCGCTGTGTACCTCGAAATTCTTCAGGTCCAGGCTGATGCCGGTAGCCCGTTCGAGCGCCTTGAAGGCGGCTTCCACCGGCCCGTCGCCGACCGAGGCTTCATCGACGATCCGCCCGTCGGAATGGCGCATGCGTACGGCCGCCGCAGCGATCGCACCGGTACCGGCGGAAATATGCAGTTCGACCATCTCCCAGGGGCCGGCGCCTCCCGTATCGGCAGCCAGCATGCCCGTGTTCATGATGATGGCTTCGATGTCGCCATCGAACATCTCCTTCTTGCGGTCAGCGAGCTTCTTGAATTCGGCAAACGCGACGTTGACCTGCTCGTCGTCGAGGTTGAAGCCGAGCTGCTGCACGCGTTCACGGAAGGCGTGGCGGCCGCTGTGCTTGCCGAGGACCAGATTCGACTTGCTGATGCCGATGTCTTCCGGATTCATGATCTCGTAGGTGGAGGCGTGCTTCAGCATGCCGTCCTGATGAATGCCGGACTCATGGGCGAAGGCATTTTCACCGACGACGGCCTTGTTGCGCGGAATATGCATGCCGGTGATGCTCGAGACCAGACGGCTGGTCGGATAGAGGCGTCGGGTCTCGATGCCGACATCGAGTCCGTAGTGATTGGCCCGCGTGCGCAGCGCCATCACCACTTCCTCCAGCGAGCAGTTGCCGGCTCGTTCACCGATGCCGTTGATCGTGCATTCCACCTGGCGCGCTCCGGCGGAGACGGCGGCCAGGCTGTTGGCGACCGCCATGCCCAGGTCGTCGTGGCAGTGCACGCTGAGCATGATCCGGTCGATACCCTGTACATGGGTACGGAGGTAGCCGAACAGGGAGGCGAACTCCTCGGGCACGGTGTAACCGAGCGTATCCGGGATGTTGACCGTGCTGGCGCCTGCAGCGATGACTGCCGCGACCACATCGGCCAGGTAGGCCGGCTCCGTTCGCGACGCATCTTCAGCCGAAAACTCCACGTCCTCGCAGTATTTTCTCGCCAGCTGCACACCTTCGACTGCACGGCGAATGATCTCTTCCTTCGCCATGTGCAGCTTGTAGGTTCGATGGATCTCGCTGGTAGCGAGAAAAACGTGAATGCGGCTGCGCGGTGCCGGCTTGAGTGCCGCAGCGGCGCGTTCGATGTCGTTCGGATGGCAACGAGCCAGGCTGCAGATCACCGGCCCGCTGATATCGGTGGCGATCGCCTGAACCGCATCGAAGTCGCCCGGAGAGGCGGCCGCGAAACCGGCTTCGATGACATCGACACGCAGGTCACGAAGTGCTGATGCGACCCGCAGCTTTTCCCTCAGGGTCATGCTGCAGCCCGGGGCCTGCTCGCCGTCGCGAAGCGTCGTATCGAAGATGATGACCCGATCCTGGCTCTGCTCACTCATCGCTGCTCTCCCTGCCTCAGGTGAACCGGGTCACCCGGGGGCTGTTGTTTCCGTTCCTTGTTGTTTGAGTGGAATCGCAACTGATAATTCTGCGCCAAGAACAAAAAACCCCGCCACCTTGCGGGTGCGGGGTCTCGGTGATTCGTGGGGAAATCAGCCAGTCAGACGCCCGCGCCCAGGCTTCGCAGCACCAGGGGCAGGGACAGACGGAAAGAAGACGCACTGATCGTAAAGAACCGCATGCCAGAATGTTCTTTTAAGCCCGCAGCCTTGTCAACCTCGGCGCAGCTTGCGGGAGTGATCGTGATGTTGCGTACAATGCCGGGGCCGCTCCACAGGGAGCTCTATCAGCTTGCCGGACAGCTCAGACATGCCCAAGGTAGTATTCCACGACAAGAACGGTCGCCGCGTCGAAGTGCAGGCACCCGCCGGGTACTCGGCGATGGAGGCGGCCGTTGACAACGGCGTAGAAGGAATTGTGGCGGAATGCGGGGGTGCCTGTGCCTGTGCCACGTGTCATGGCTACATCGCCGACAGCTGGCTGCCGCGGCTCAAGCCCATGGAAGAGATGGAAGATGCCATGCTCAGTGCTGCGACGGAACGGCGGGCAAACAGTCGCCTGCTCTGCCAGATCGCGCTTGAGCCGGGGCTCGATGGCCTCGAAATCACCGTAGCCGACAACGGAGACTGATACCTGCCATGCGCCTGGTCACACTGGACAGTCGTGAAGTCGGCGGACGGCCCGCGGTCAGCCTGCCATCCGGAGAGATACTGGATCTGACAGCCGCTGGCGCCACGCTCGGTACCTCACAGTGGCGGCCGCAGTCGGTGGTCAGTGTGCTTGCACAGGGGGAGGAGGGCGCCGCACATGTTGCGCGCCTGGTTGCCGAGATCGAGGCCGCGAGCGGGCCACAGCGCCTGCAGTGGCGTGCCGTAGGGCGCCTGCTGCCGGGGGCCGGTACCGAACTGATGACACCGATACGACGTCCGGGCCTGCTGCTGATGGTTCGGCGTGAAGCGGGTGGCGCTCTGGCGGCCTACGTCAAGAATCCGAATGCGGCCGTTGGTCCGGATGCCCGTATCGTCCTGCCGGCGAACCGGGATGAGCCCCTGGACGGACTGGCCATGCCGGGGCTGGTGCTGGGTCGCCCGCTGTACGCTGCTACCGCTGAACAGGCGGCGCGAGCCATCGCCGCTGTGACACTGGTTGCCGATCTCGGCTTTTCCGCATGGTCACACCTTGACCCGGCGGGGCGGCAGTTCCCGGGTGCCTGCGTGATTGGTCCATGTATTGCGACACTGGATGAGTGGCCCGATCGGGTGGTGCCTGGCGCTGCCCTGACGGTCAATTCACATACCATCGGCAGCCGCATGCCCGATTTGTCGCTGCAGGATGCGGCCGGGATCCTGGCCCACCTGTCTGCAAGTTACGCTTTCCGTCCGGGCGATATCGTGGCCCTTTCGTCGGGTGTCGGTCAGTTCAGGATCGGACGCGGCGATCGCGTCAGCGTGGTACTCGACCGCAGCCTCGAATTGCACTTTTCGGTCTCTGCCTGAGGAAGTGTTCGTCGTGCACTTTAAAGGCCGCTGACGGCCTTGATGGCATCCCACAACATGCGGCTGGCAGTGATGCCGAGAAAGATGCCGAACAGCTGGCGCAGGCGTTGCTGGCTGAGGGTATGCGCGAGGTGCGCACCGAGCGGTACGGTAAGCAGAGTCGTCGGTACGATCAGCAGTAATCCAAGGACGTTGACATAACCCAGGCTGAATGCCGCCAGTCCCGGCATGTTCCATCCACCGATCGCAAAACCGACCGTGGCCGGAATCGATATGACCAGTCCGAATCCTGAGGCGGTGCCGACGGCGCGATGCATCGGGGTGCCAAACAGGCTGAGCGCCGGAACGCTGAATGTGCCGCCACCGATACCCATCATCGCGGAGAGGCCGCCGATCATGACCGGGAAGGCCATACTGGCTGGTCCGCGCGGCAGGCTGGTGCCAAGTCGCCAGCTGGAGCTGCCAAAGCCCATCTGCAATGCCATGATCAGCCCGACGATGCCAAAAATCGAGGTCAGTACGCTGAAGTCAGCCAGCGTCGCCATCCAGGTGCCGAAGACTGAGCCGGCAAAAACGGCCGGCGCCCAGGCCCTGAACAAGGCCGGGTCAAAGCCCCCGCGCTGCGTATGGGCGCGAACCGAGCGGATGCTCGTCGGTATGATCGTCGCCAGCGAGGTGCCGACGGCCAGATGCATGCGTACGCTCGGGTCTATGCCCATATAGCTGAACAGGTGGTAAAGCACGGGCACGACGACGATGCCGCCGCCGACGCCGAGCAGCCCGGCGAGCACGCCGGCGATGAGGCCCGTTGTAGCGAGCAGCGGTACCAGCCAGAGCAGCATGGCGGTGGTGTCGGCAGTGAACAAGAGCGGGCTGGCCTGTGGCGATGGGGCGGTGCATTGTAGCCGAGCCGCCCGGACTGCGAAGTCGCTGCGTCGACTGCGACCAGATTCTGGAAACCCTGACATGGAGTTCAGACCATCATGTCCAATCGCTCATTGAACCTTGATGACCGGCTGTACGCTTACCTGCAGAACGTTTCACTGCGCGAACCGGCGGTCCTCGCTGCCCTGCGTGCCGAGACCGCAGCTTTGCCCATGGCAGGGATGCAGATCTCGCCTGAACAGGGGCAATTCATGGCCTTGCTGCTGAAGCTGATCGGTGCGCGCCGCTGTCTGGAAATCGGTACCTTTACCGGCTACAGCGCGCTGGTCTGTGCGCTGGCCTTGCCAGCCGATGGGCACCTGGTGGCACTGGATATCAGCGAGGAATGGACAGCTATTGCCCGTCGCTACTGGGCAGAAGCCGGTGTTGCAGACCGGATCGAATTGCGGCTGGGCTCCGCCGGTCAGTCGCTGCGCCAGCTCGCCGCAGAAGGCATGAAGAGCAGCTTCGATTTCATCTTTATCGATGCGGACAAGGCAGGCTACGACGATTACCTCGAGCATGGCCATGAACTGCTCCGCGCCGGCGGGCTGATGATGTTTGACAATGTGTTGTGGAGTGGCAGGGTTGCAGACCCGGCCATACACGATGCCGACACGGATGCCCTGCGTGCGCTGAACCAGAAGCTGCACATCGATCCGCGCTTCGATCTCTCGATGCTGCCGGTCGGTGATGGCCTGACACTGGCGAGAAAGCGGGCCTGAATGGTCAGCGTGGAATGATTTCCAGGATCTCGCCAGCGGCGCCGCGGATGCAGCTGATACTGTCCATGCCGGCTTGCGGAGCGCCGAGGAAACTCACGATGGCAATGCCCGGCGGCAGCTCGTACTGCTCAGCCGGCAGTGGCTGTGCCGCGGCCGGCATTTCGTCTGCTTCAATGTAGCAGCGACCGCCGAGCGGCAGCGCCGCAATCCGGAAACGGTGTTCGCGCGAAAGGCCGAATTCCAGCGCCATCGTCTGTACGCGTGATTCGAGTGCTGGTGCGCGTGGTACCGCAAAGCGTGTCGCGTAGAAATCCTGCATGGCATCGAGCGAGGCGCCGCCGGCGATCACGATAAACGTGCGGTCGACTTCGCAGCGCGCAGGTGGCGCTTCAAGGCCAGGCACCGGCTTCTTGAATTCAGTCAGGTAAAGGATCTCACCACCCGGACCACGCACCTGCATCGCACGGATATCAGGGCAGAAGGACAGATCCATCGGCGGGGCGACGATTTCGAAAGGCGAGGAGGCGAGACGTTGGGCGAGCGCATCGACACTGGCAACGATGAGTTCGGCCGCATTCCAGCCATGCCGGCTGAAAGCCCGGTAACCTGGCTCTGCCGGCATCTCTATGAAGCGGAAGACGAAATCGTCGGCGGCCGCCGGTGCCATGCGCAGACAGCGTCGGCCCTCCGCGCCGGGTGTGCGCCAGAGCCGGGCCTGGTCGGCGCTCACCGATTCGTAACTGAGTACGCGATAGCCGAGGTAACTGGCGTAGACAGCTTCCGCTTTGCCCAGATCCGGCGTGCTGATCGTAACGCCGGCAATCGGGCCGATCTGCGCGCTCAGATCACACCCTGTGCATGCAGCGCTGCCAGCTTTGCCGGATCGAAGTCCAGCAGGCTGCGGAGAATCTCGTCGGTATGCTCGCCGAGTTCCGGCGCCGGGAGCCTGATGCCGCCGGGCGTGGATGACAGCTTCGGCGCAACATTTTGCATGCGCAATTCCCCGAACTTCGGGTGCATGGTGGTGACGATGGCCTGGCGTGCCTGGAAGTGCGCGTCCTCCAGCATTTCGGGCGTGCGATAGATCTTGCCCGAGGGAATGCCGAACTTGTCCATCAACTGCTCAAGTACCGGCGCGTCGATGGTGCGCGTCCAGTCGGCAATAAGATCATCGAGTTCGGTTTGCCGCGCGCCGCGCGCCGTATGTGTTGCGTAACGTTCATCCTTGGCGAGTTCCGGTCGGCCCATCGCTTCGGCCAGCCGGCCAAACACCGTGTCCTGGTTGGCAGCGATCAGGATCATGCCGCCGTCCCGGGTTGGGTAGACATTTGAGGGTGCGACATTGGGCAGGATCGCGCCGGTCCGCTCGCGGATATATCCGGTCTTGTCGTATTCGGTGACGAGTGACTCCATCATGTTGAGCACTGCTTCGTAGATCGCGGAATCGACGACCTGTCCCTGTCCTGTCTTCTCGCGATAGTGCAGCGCGCTGAGGGCGCCGATGCAGGCGAAAGTCGCTGCCAGTGAATCGCCGATGCTGATGCCCATACGGCTTGGCGGCGTTGACGGGTCGCCGCAGACGTAGCGCAATCCACCCATGGCCTCGCCGACGGCACCAAAACCGGCGCGGCCGGCATAGGGGCCGGTCTGGCCAAAGCCCGACACGCGGATCATGATCAGTCGCGGATTGATCTTGTGCAGCTCTTCAAAAGACAGGTTCCATCGTTCGAGCGTTCCCGGACGAAAGTTCTCAAGCAGGAAATCTGCTTTCGAGACCAGCTGCCGGACAATGTCCTGGCCTTCCTTGACGCGGAGGTTGACGGTAACCGACTTCTTGTTGCGGCCCACCACTGGCCACCACAAGGACATGCCGTGAGCTTTCTCCCGGCCCCATTCGCGCATCGGATCGCCCTGTCCGGGTGGCTCGATCTTGATCACCTCGGCGCCGAAATCGCCCATCAGCTGCCCGCAGAAAGGCCCTGCCAGCAGCGTGCCCATTTCGATGAGGCGCAGCCCCGCCAGCGGACCTGCACCTGTTTTCTGTTCGCTTGCCATCACCGTAATTCTTGTATCGCTGACTACGGTGTATAGAATAGCGGAATTCACTCGCCCTGTAAGGCCATGAGCCAGCTAGCACAGCACGTATCCATCATCGAAGTCGGACCGCGCGACGGGCTCCAGAGCGAGCCCGAAGTTCTGCCGACGGCCGTCAAGATCGAGTTCATCACTCGTGCGCTCGACGCCGGAATCAGGCGTCTCGAAGTCAGCAGCTTTGTGCATCCAAAGCGCGTGCCGCAAATGGCCGACGCGGAAGATGTCATTCGCGGTCTGCCGGCACGCGAAGGCGTGACTTACATCGGTCTGGTGCTGAACCGCAAGGGTTTTGAGCGTGCGCAAGCAACCGGGATCCATGAAATCGGCATGGCGGTTGTGGCCAGCGATACCTATAACCAGCGCAACCAGGGCGTGCCTACTTCCGAGTCGGTCAAGGCCTGGATCGATATCGCCCGTGCGGCGCGGGCCGCGGGCATTCGCGCCAATGTGATGATCTCCTCGGCCTTCGGCTGTCCGTATGAAGGAGAGATTCCTGTTGCGCGGATTCTGGAACTGGTCGATCAGGTCATGGAAGGCGAGCCGGTCGAGCTGGGGCTTGCCGACAGTATCGGGGTTGCCGTGCCGAACCAGGTCAGCGATCTGCTCGGCGCCGTGATGGCGCGCGCGCCGGGTGTACCGATCCGCTGTCATTTCCACAATACGCGCAATACCGGCATCGCGAATGCGCAGGCTGCACTTGTGGCCGGCGTTGCGTCCCTCGATGCCAGTATCGGCGGGATCGGCGGTTGTCCTTTCGCGCCGGCAGCAACCGGTAATATTCCGACCGACGACCTGCTCTACATGCTGGACCGTTCCGGTATCCATACCGGCGTGTCGCTGGAGAAAATAATTGCGACCAGCCGATGGCTGCAGGAGCAGCTGGGCCGCAGCACACCGGCGATGTTGCCCAAAGCCGGCATGTTCCCGCAGATTGCCGATAAACATCGTGCGGCAGGCGCTGCCTGACCGGAGAAAAGAATCAAGTACACGCTCAAGTGCTGCGACTGTTTGTCGTGGTTCCGAAACCGATCAATGAACACTTACAAATCTGAGAGGGCCGTATGAGTTACCGTTTAGGGGTTGACGTTGGAGGCACGTTCACGGACCTGCTGCTCATCAATGAGCAGAACGGGGATATTTTTACGGCCAAGGTGCCAAGTACGCCCCACGACTCATCGGTCGGTGTACTGAATGGTATCGCCAGGGTCTGCCAGAACGCGGGGATCAATCCCAACCAGATCGATCACTTCATGCACGGTACAACCGTGGCGACCAATACGGTGCTCACGGGTTCAGGTGCAAAGGTTGGCCTGGTAACCAGCAAGGGTTACCGTCAGGTCCTGCAGATCGCGCGGTCTTTTGTGCCGGGCGGTCTTGGCGGCTGGGTGATCTACAACAAGAGCCTGCCCATGGCGCCACTGGCCGTCACCATCGAGGCCGATGAGCGGATCGGTGCGCGCGGTGAGGTGGTCCGGAAACTGGACGAGGCGAAACTGCGCCGCGACCTGAAGGCGCTGAGCAAGAAGGGTATCGAAGCGCTGACGATCTCCCTGATCAATTCCTTTGCGAATCCGGCGCACGAACAGCGTGTCGGCAAGATTGCACGTGAAGTCATGCCGGATATTCCCGTTTCACTGTCCTCCGATATCGTTCCGGAAATGCAGGAATACGAACGAACGATTACCACGGTTGCCAATTCATACGTGCGGCCGAAGGTCGAGACCTATGTTCGCAACCTGCACAAGAACCTGCAGAAGACCATGAGCAAGGTCCAGCTGCACATCCTGCGCTCTGACGGTGGCCTGGCTTCGGCAAAGGCCGCCGAGGCCCTGCCGGTGAACCTGCTGATGAGCGGCCCCGCCGGCGGCGTGTCCGGTGCTGTATGGGTGGCGCAGCAGGCCGGGTTCAAGAACCTGCTTACCTTCGATATGGGTGGTACCTCGACTGACGTCTGTCTGGTCGAGAACGGCAAGGCGCAGCTGCGGCGCGAGACCACGGTCGGCGACGTAACGGTGCGCGCATCGTCCGTCGACGTGCGTACCGTAGGTGCGGGCGGCGGCTCCATTGCCAAGGTGCCCGCCTTGACCAAGGCTCTGCGTGTCGGCCCGGAGAGCGCAGGCGCACTGCCTGGTCCGGCCGCCTACAACCGCGGTGGCACCCTGCCGACGGTGACCGATGCGAACGTCGTGCTCGGCTATCTGCCGAGTGGCGAAGTGCGCCTCGGCGGTGACATGCAGATCCGGCGCGACCTGGCCGAAGCGGCTGTGAAGTCCATTGCCGATGGACTCGGACTCAGCATCAAGAAGGCGGCCGCAGGCATTATCGATATCGTCAACGAGAACATGTACGGCGCATTGCGCCTGGTCTCGGTCGAGAAGGGTTACGACCCGCGCGACTTCGCACTGATGGCGTTTGGCGGCGCCGGGCCGCTGCATGCCAATGCGATCGGCAAGCTCATGAACTCCTGGCCGGTCATCATTCCGCCGGGTCCGGGCGTGCTCTGCGCCTATGGAGACGCTACCACGCGGGTACGCGACGACGCCTCACGCACTTTCATCCGGCGTTTCAGCGAAACCACGGTCAAGGAAGTGGCGAAAATCTTCCAGAGCCTGGCGAAGGATGCGTCCAAGGCGCTGGATAACGAAGGCATTCCCAAGGCCCAGCAGACGGTTAGCTACCAGGTGGATATCCGGTATCACGGACAGGGTCTCCTGCTTACGGTCGATTTCGAGATCGAGGAGTTTGATGCCCGGGGCCTTGATGTCATCGGCGAACGCTTCGACGAGATGCACAAACAGCTGTTTACCTTCGCTCTGCCGCACGACAAGGAGCTCGTCAACCTGCGCGCGGTCGTGCAGGGCATGCCGACCAATGTGCGTGCACAGAAGGTGGCCAAGGGCGGCGAGAGTCCGTCGGCAGCGGTGACCGCAAAGCTCAGGATCTTCGTCGACGGCAAGGACCAGGATGCCACGCTTTATGACCGTTCAAAGCTGCGGTCCGGAAACCTGATCAGCGGGCCGGCCATCGTCCTCGAAATGGACTCGACTACCCTTATTCTCCCGGGACACAGGGGCAAGGTGGATGACTGGGGCAACATCCTCATCACCCCCGCCGCCTGATCAACCTTCAGCCCCAGTCAGCCCAAGAGCGCAGGAGCAAACCAGATGCCAGCCAGAATTGTTGAAACCAAGCCGCGGCCATTCAATCGCGTGGATATCGACCCGATCTCGCTCGATATCATCGAGAACACCATGCTCAATGCGCGGTGGGAAATGGATGCCGTGCTGTTCCGCACGGCAATGTCGCCCGGTATTCGCGAGCAGCACGACGAGTTTCCGATGATCGCCAACGTCGACGGCAAGATGGTCGTCGGCCAGTTCGGCAGCTTCATCTACGGCTTCAAGGCCGCATACGACGGAACCATCGAGGAGGGCGACATGTTCCTCACGACGGATCCCTATACCTGTAATGGTGCCGTCAGCCACTCGAACGACTGGTTGCTGCTGCGTCCCATCTTCAAGGATGGCCGGTTGCTGGCCTACGCGGCGATGTTTGGTCACATGACCGACATCGGCGGCAAGGTGCCTGGCAGCATGCCGACCGATGCGCAGTCGATCTTCGAGGAAGGTATTCGCGTTCCGCCGATGAAGATCTACAAGAAGGATGTCCTGCAGGAGGAGATTCTCAACCTCATCCTGCACAACTGCCGCATGCCGCAGTGGAACCGCAGCGACTTCCATGCCATCGTGGCGGCGATCCGCACGGCTGAAAAGCGCGTGATCGAGATGGCCAACCGCTTCGGTGACGACCTCTTCTATTCAGCCCTTGAGGAACTGCTCGATCGCAACAAGCGCGCCATGGGCCGGCTCATCAAGGAAACGGTGCCGACCAAGCGGCAGTACTTTGAGGACTACCTGTGTGACGACGGCATGGGTATGGGGCCCTACAAGATCAAGTGCGCGATGTGGCGCGAGGGCAACAAGGTTATCTTCGATTTTGAAGGCACCGATCCGCAATCGACCGGTTCCGTGAACTTCCTTCTCAACGAAGAGATGTTCAAGATGTTCTGCGGTGTTTACATGATCATGGTCTTTGACCCGCAGATCATGTTCAACGACGGCTTCTACGACCTCATGGAAGTGCGGATTCCGGAAGGTACGCTGCTCAAGCCACGGGCACCGGCAGCGCTGTCGTGCCGCACGCATGCGCTGGGCCGTATTTTCGACATCCTCGGTGGTCTGCTCGGGCAGGGTAATCCGGACTTCCTGTGCGCAGCCGGCTTTTCCGACAGCCCGCACTTCATGTATTCAGGCTACCGCAAGGACGGCGAGTGGTATCAGCTGTACTCGATCGGTTTCGGCGGTATTCCGGGCAAGCCCTCCGGTGACGGTCCGGACGGCCACTCGCTCTGGCCGAGCTTTACCAATGTTCCCAACGAATTCCTGGAAAGCTATTTCCCGTTGCGGATCGAAGCCTACGAAACCATCACCGACAGCGGTGGTCCGGGGCTGCATCGTGGCGGCAACGCACTGCGCGTCGCCTATCGCTTCCTCGAAGATGGCCAGATTTCGATTCACGATGATCGCTGGCTGACCTACCCGTGGGGCGTGACCGGCGGTCTGCCCGGTGCGCGCAGCCGAAAGACGCTGATCCGCAAGAACGGCAAGAAGGTATTGCTGCCTTCGAAGTGCGATCGCATTCCGGTGCTTGAAGGCGAATTGCTGTACTTCGATACCTGGGGCGGCGGTGGCTGGGGCGATCCCTTCAAGCGGCCGATCGAGCAGGTCGCGTTTGATGTCGAAGCCGGGCTGGTTTCGCGCGAAGGTGCCAAGCGTTATGGTGTGGTGATCAAGGCCGATGGCAGCGCGGATGAGAAGGCGACGCTGGCGCTGCGCGCCAAAATGGCGAAGAAACGCGGCAAGGCCAAGCTCTTTGACTTCGGCGGCACGATTCCCGAGCTCAAGAAAGCCTGCAAGAAGGAAACCGGCATGGATGCACCGAAGCAGCCGGTGTTCCAGGCACGATTCGTGGCCGGGAAGCCACCGGCATCGAAGTCAAAAAAGGCAGGCAAGAAGGTCGCCTGAGGCTGGTCAGGGCGCTGCCTGCAAGATTGCTGGCAAGCGCAGAGAAAGCAAGGGCCGGTACACACCTGGTGGTGTACCGGCCCTGCGCGTTTTCAGGCGATTTCAGTCAGCGCTGCCGGCCGTGCCGGGAGCGTCGGCTGCAATTGCCAGAGCCTGGTGCTCGTTCTGGGTCAGAAAGTCATGGCCTATCCGCTGGGCAACCGCCTTCATCCTGGGAATGAAGCGCTGGATCGCGTCTGATTCAGGCACTGCGGTGCTCGAAAAGCGGATGGTCAGTGCCGCAAGCAAACGGTCTTTCGCGAAAATCGGTACCGAGAAACTCAGTTCATCGGAAATACGGCGTGGACGGCGCCACACTGAATAGCCGCGCTTCCTGGCCTCGGACAGCAGCTCGACGGTCTTCTTGCGGCTGCTGGTCTGCTCGTCGCCGCGCTTCGGTCGCATCAGCAGTTCCAGCAGCGCCTCCTGCTGTTCAGGCGGGCAATGTGCGAGATAACAGAGCCCGGAAGCCGAGGTAAGAATTGCCACCCGGAAGCCGGGGCCGCGCTTCTCGACGGCGAGCGGGCTGCGATGATCGGTCGTCTGGCGTACCAGCATCGTCGAACCGGAGAGGGTGGCGATGGCGATTGGCCAGACCAGTTCGCTGCAGAGTTCGTACATGTAGGGACGTGCGATCTGCGTCACCCAGGCCTCATCGTCAAAGCCGTCCGACAGTCCGCGTACCATGATCGTCAGGCGATAGCGCTCGTCGCTGGCGGCGCGGTAGGCGTAGCCTGCATTGCACAGCGTTTCGAGAATGCGGTAGGTGGTGGTGCGGGGCAGCTCGATCGCCGTTGCGACCTCGGAGACGGTGGCACCATTCCGCTGGTTGAGCACATGGAGTACTTCCAGGCCGCGTAGCAAGGCACGTATGGGGCGGGTTGAAGTCATCGCTTGTTCGACATCCCTGGTCTGACCGGCAGGCGGACAATCTTAGTCACTACCTGCGCGATTGCCAAGTCTGCATGCTGCCAATCGGGAGCTGCGAAGCCGTAGACTTTGCGCTATGTCGGGAACGGTACTCATCACCGGTGCAAACCGGGGTCTTGGTCTGGAGCACAGCCGCCAGTTTGCAGAGCGCGGTTGGCGCGTGCTTGCCTGTGCGCGCAATCCGGAGAAGGCGCGGGACCTTCATACCCTGCAGCAGGCGTTCCCGGCCAGGGTGCAGATCCTGCAGCTCGACGTGACGAGCGAGGGCAGCGTAAAGGAGCTGGTCAGGGAGCTGAACGGTACGCCAGTCGATATTCTGCTGAACAACGCTGGCACCTATGGTCCGCTCGGTGCGCCGGAGGGGATGGTGTATCAGAGTCTGGCCAGCATGGACTATGCGATCTGGCGCGAGATTCTCGAGATCAACCTGCTGGCACCATTTCGTCTCACCGTGGCGCTGGCGCCGAATGTTCGCGCGAGCCGGAGGCGAACGGTGGTGATGATGACCAGCGATCTCGGTTCGATCAGCAGCAACACGCTCGGCGGCTCACATGCGTACCGCACCAGCAAGGCAGGACTGAACATGCTCACAAAGGGTATTGCCAACGAGTGGCGTGACCTGATCGTGATCTCGATGGCGCCGGGCTGGTGTCACACGGATCTGGGCGGTACGAGCGCACCCATCGATCCGGTCGACAGCGTGCGTGCCCAGCAGCTCGTGTTCGACAAGCTGACCGCTGAACACAGCGGTACCTGTCTGGACCGATTCGGCGAGCCTGTAGCCTGGTAGCCGGCGACAGCGCGGCGCTCAATAGATGACCGTCGTCGCCTTGGTTTTCAGGTAGGCGTCCAGACCCTCACGGCCGAACTCGCGGCCCCAGCCGGACTGCCGGTTGCCACCGAAAGGAATCGCCGGATCCACCGCCGCGTGACAGTTGATACTGACCTGGCCGGCATCGATCATCGCCGCCATGCGATGTGCGACCGAGATGTCCCGGGTCCATACGCTGCCCGATAGTCCATAGATGCTCCGATTGGCTTCATCGGCGACTGCCTGCAGACTGGAATCGCTGAATGATTGCACGCACAGTACCGGCCCGAAGATTTCCTCGCGCGCGATAGTCATGTCCATCGTGGTCTTGCTGAACAGGGTTGGCTTCATGAAGAAGCCGCGGCCGGCCAGTGCCTCGCCGCCACAGACCAGTTCAGCGCCGGATTTCCGACCGGCATTCACATAGCTCATCACCCGCTCGCGCTGTTCAGCCGAGATCAGCGGGCCGAGATCGCTGTCCGGGCTCAGCCCCGGACCGATGCGGAACTGCCCCGCCATCTGTGCGACCCGCTCGACGACGGTGTCGAAGATATCGCTGTGCACGAAGAGGCGCGTGCCTGCCATGCAGTTCTGGCCGTTGAGAAAGAAAGCGCCGCGCGTGACACCCGGGATCACCTTTTCCAGGTCGGCATCGGGGAATACCACCATCGGCGACTTGCCGCCCAGTTCCAGCGTGACGCGCTTCAGATTGCCGACCGAAGCGGCGATGATCTTCTTGCCGACCTCGGTGGAGCCGGTAAAGGCGATCTTGTCGACATCCGGGTGCGCAGCGAGCGCAGCACCCGCGGTTTCGCCATAGCCGGTCACGATGTTGATCACACCGTCAGGGAAGCCGACACGTTTTATGAGTTCACCGAGAAAGAGGGCGGACAGCGGGGTCAGTTCAGCCGGTTTCAGTACCACGGTGCAGCCGGCCGCCAGTGCCGGGCCAAGCTTCAGCGTGGCCATGATCAGTGGTGCATTCCAGGGAATGATCGCACCGACCACGCCGATGGGCTCGCGTCGGGTATAGGTCAGCGATTCGCCGTTGCGTACGCCCTGTGGCGATACCGGAATCGTTTCACCGCTGAGTTTGGTGGCCCAGCCTGCGTAGTAGCGCAGGAAGTCGCAACCGAATGAGGCGATCGAGTAGTGGGCAACCATGCGTGGCATGCCGTTGTCGAGCGTCTCGATCTCGCTGGCAAGACCGATGTTGGCCTCGAGCTCGTCGGCCAGCTTCAGGATGAGTCGTGTTCTCTCGTAGGAGGTCAGTTTCGACCATTCGCCGCGCAAGGCCTTGCGTGCCGCGGCGACTGCCCGGTCGACATCTTCCTTGCCACCGGCAGCTGCCACAGCCAGCCGCTGCTCGGTGGATGGGTCGAATATCTCGGTGGTTTCACCGCTCGCTGCCGGAACCCACTGGCCGTCTATCAGCAGCCGGTGGTCGCGGCCCAGAAAGGCCCGGGCTTCGCTGGATGGTGCTATGTTTTGTGCAGCAGCGTTCATCAATACTCTCCAATCGGAATCCGGTCAGCATAATTGCCGGAGACCGGTGGAGGCAAGGCACTGGCTGTTGCCGGATGCGAGAGCGGGGGTGGTGTATCAGACGCAGTATTCTTGGCAGCCAGATGCGCTGGCGGATCGCCGGCCTCTTGTGTGTCATAACCACGATCAACTACCTGGACCGCCAGGCCTTTGCCGTAGCTGCACCCGCACTGGTTGCCGAGTTCGGCATCGACAACACCGGCTTCGGCACAATTACGGCTGCCTTTCTTTTCTGCTATGGCATCGGACACCTGATTGCCGGGCCATTCATCGATCGTGTGGGTACGCGCAGGGCTTTCAAACTGGCTGTCATTGCCTGGAGCATTGCAGGCTTTCTGCATGCGTTCGGCCGCGGTTTTTTCAGTTTTATATTCTGCCGCTCGCTGCTGGGTCTGAGCGAAGCAGCCAACTTCCCCGCAGCGGTAAAGGCCATCGCCGAGTGGTTTCCGCATCGCGACCGTTCGATGGCCGTCGGCATTCTTACTGTCGGGCCGGGTCTGGGCGCGCTGCTGGCACCGCCGCTGCTCGGTGGCCTGATTCTGCTGGCCGGCTGGCGCAGCGCTTTCATCGTTCCGGCGCTTGCCGGCTTCGTCTGGCTATGGATCTGGTTGCGCTTCTACCGGCCGCCTGCAATGCATCCGGATATCAGCGATGCAGAACGCGCATTGATACTGGCTGATCAAGCGCCGCAGACCGGGGTGTCTGAACCTGTCGGTGTCTGGTCTGGAATCGGCCGCCTGTTGCGGTATCGGCAAGTCTGGGGGCTGCTGCTCAGCCGGATCAGCAACGATGGCGCCTTCTATTTCTTCGTCAGCTTTTTGCCCCTCTATCTCGCCCAGGCACAGGGCTTCGATATCCGCCAGATTGCTGCATTCGCCTGGGTGCCGTTTCTGGCCGCCGATGCCGGTGCGCTGGCCGGCGGCTGGTGCGGTCGCTATCTGATGCTGCGCGGCTGGTCGCTGGATGCGGCGCGCAAGAGCCTGATCTGGGGTGGAGCGCTGCTGGTAGTGCTCAGCCTCCCGGCCGCAAAGACCGGATCACCAGCGACTGCTCTGGCATTGATTGCGCTGGCCATGTTTGCGATCCAGGCCAAGGCATCGAACCTCTTTGCCCTGCCTGCAGACCTGTTCCCGTCACTGCAGGTCGGTACGGTCTGGGGATTGTTTGGCGCCGCCGGCAGCTTTGGTGCCGCGCTGTTCAGCTTCGCGGCTGGCTGGGTTTCGCAACACTACGCCTATGCGCCAGTGTTCCTGGCGGTGGTGATTACCCAACTGCTCTCGGCAGCATTCATCAGCTGGCTGATACCGCAGGTGCGGGTGATTGACGTAGGTGGCGAGCGGCAATAATCATCGCCTCGGCCCGAATCAGCCTGGCGTTTGCCCCACCGTCTCCTGCTGACGCCGACTCCGCTCGTGACTCTCGACCAGCAACCCCGCAAGGGCCTTGTAGACCGGTTTGTGACAGACCAGCGCTGAAGTTGCGCGTGCCAGCAGGCAGGCGGCCATGATCGGCAGGGCCATCTGCTGGTTGGCGGTCAACTCCATCGAGATCACTGCGGAGGTCAGCGGCGCCTGGGTGACGCCGGCGAGATAGGCAGCCATCGCCAGCAGCACAACCGCCGATGGATCGGTGCCCGGAAGGAATGGGCTGATATTCGCGCCGAATCCGGCGCCCACTGCAAGCGCTGGCGAAAAGATACCGCCGGGAATGCCGGCCCAATAAGAGGCGATATTGCCGCAGAACTTGAGGATGCCGAAGGCCTCTGCCGTGACCGTGTGGCCTTCGAGAATTGCCTTGGCCTGGGTATAGCCGGTTCCATAGAGGCCGGTGTCGGTCAGTTGACTGAGCAGGACCAGCGCGAGACCGCATGCGGCTGCGAAGACGACCGGCTGGCGCATGCGCAGACGTCCGACGAGTCCGCGCAGGCCACCCTGGTGGGGAAGGATCATGCGTGCGAACACGCCACCGGCTAGACCGCACAGACTGCCGGTGACCAGCACGGCCAGCCAGGCCTTGCCGAGTGGCAGTCCGATATCCAGGCGACCGAAGTAGGCATAGTTGCCGAGTATGCCGAGTGAAACCACGCCGGCGACGATCACGGCAGTCAGCAGGGTCCCGCTCATCCTGTGCTCGAATGCGCTGCTCATTTCCTCGATCGCAAAGACCACACCAGCCAGCGGCGTGTTGAATGCAGCGGCAAGGCCTGCGGCGGCACCGGCGAGTATGAATCGCGCGCTGGCCGCTGAATCAGCGAATCCAAAGCGCCTGCCCAGCGAGTAGAGCAGCCCGGCGCCGATATGCACGGTTGGGCCCTCACGTCCGACTGATGCACCGCCAAGCAGGGCGAGAAGGGTAAGGCCCGCCTTTCCGATCGACATGCGTATCGAGAGCAGGCTGCGGCGAAACGGTTCCTCGTCAACCTGCAGGGCGGCAATGGCTTGCGGAATCCCGGAGCCGCGGGTGGGCTTGAGTACACCCTGGGTCAGCCAGGCCAGCAAGGCGAATACGGTTGGCGTGATCAGGAATGGCCAATGGCTGTTGTGCGCGACGATCCGTGTGAATACGCCGAATACCGCATCCGCAGCCCTGGCAAAGCCGACGGCGGCCAGGCCGACGATGATCGCACCGGACCAGAACAGGATCCGTCGCCGCCATTGGCTCGGCGACAACAGATCCTGTGCCGCTGCTCGCAACGAATCAGCCTGTGCCTCAGGTGCCGGTTCATGCGGGTTGTCACTCATGCCGTAGCGGGGCCTCAATAGAGCCGGCGGCGAAACAGCCGGCCGGCGGCTACCAGCGTCAGGCTGCCGATCAGCAGCATGGGCCAGATCTGCGGCCAGAGTACGCGCAGCGATGCGCCCTCTACAAACACGCCGCGCAGTATCACCATGAAAAACCGCAAGGGGTTGCCGAGTGTCAGCGTCTGCATCCATTCCGGCATGTTCGCGACGGGTGTTGCAAAGCCGGACAACAAGATGGCAGGGACCATGAACAGAAAAGCGCCGAGCAGACCCTGCTGCATGGTGACCGAGAGTGAAGAGATCATCAGGCCAATACCGATCGCGGAACTCAGAAAGGCTGCAAGCCCGATGTACAAGGTCCACAGACTGCCCCGCAGCGGCACGCCAAACCACAGCGTAACGATCAGTATCATGACGGTCGCTTCGACAACGCCTATGGCGAGTCCCGGGAGTGACTTGCCGAGCAGGATGTCGAGTGGTCGCAGCGGCGTGACAAGCAACTGATCGAAGGTGCCCTGTTCGCGCTCCCTGGCGACAGAAAGTGCGGTGACCATCATGGTTACCAGGAGGGTGAGTATGCCGATGATGCCGGGGACGATGAACCAGCGACTCTCGAGATTGGGATTGAACCAGGCGCGTACCACCGGTTGACCCGGCAACGTGTGGTCCGGCTGACGATCCATCGCGAAGCCGTTGATGACTTCCCGGGCATAGTTCAGCACGATCAGCGCCGTATTTGAATTGCGTCCGTCGATGATCAACTGCACCTGGCCAGGCTGGCCGGCAAGGATGTCCCGTTCAAAGCCCGGGTCGAGCCGCACGACCAGCAGCGCTTCACGCCGGTCGACGGTTGGTGCGATATCGTCGGCAGCCGTGATTGGTTTTCTTTCCAGGAAAACGGGCGAGCCACGAAAGTGCTCAACCAGTTCGCGGGAGATCGAGGAGCGGTCAGCGTCATACACTGCGTAAGCGACATGGTTCAGGTCAAAGGTCGCGGCGTAGCCAAAGACCAGCGTTTGTACGATGGGTGGCACGATCACCACGGCGCGACTGCGCGGATCCTTCAGGATGGCGAGAAATTCCTTGGTGGCGAGGGCCAGGATACGGCGGAGCATGTATCAGTCCAGCCGTTTCCGGGAACGCGCCACAACGATACCGAGGAACAGGCCGGCCATCGCCAGCAAGGCAGCTGCGTTGGGCAGAATCACCGGCCAGATGTTGCCGGCGAGGAAGATGGTCTGGATGATGGCGATGAAATAGCGCGCCGCCACCAGGTAGGTTACGGCCTGTACGGCCAACGGCGCACTCGCGATATCGAAGATGAAGCCCGACAGCATGAATGCCGGCAGGAATGTGGTGATGATGGCCGCGAGTCCTGCGACGAACTGGTTGCGTGCCGTAATCGAGATAGCGAGCCCCATGCCGAGCGCAGCAAGCAGGAAGATGGCTGCGCTTGCAAACAGTACCACGGCGGAACCACGCAGTGGCACATCAAACAGCCATAGCGCCATGGCTACCGACAGGGTCATGCCGCCCATTCCAAGAATGAAGTAGGGGATGAGTTTGCCGAGCAGAACTTCGTACATGGACACCGGGGTCACCATGAGCGCTTCCATCGTGCCCCGTTCCCACTCGCGAGCCATCACCAGCGCCGTGAGCAGCGCGCCGATCAAGGTCATGATGACTGCGATCAGCCCCGGCACCAGGTAGTTGCGGCTCGATACCGCCGTGTTGTACCAGATGCGTTGATCGATGTTCACTACCGGCGCCTGCCCGGCTGCCCGCAGCCGCTGTTCAAGCCAGAGTGCCCAGACCGAACCCAGATAGCCCTGCACCATGCGCGCGGTATTGGCGTCCACACCGTTGACGATGACCTGGATTCCGGATTCGCGCTCTGCCTTGAGGTCGGCAGCAAAGCTGGCGCGCAGATGGACGATGCCGTTCACTTCGTGCATACGCAATGCCAGTTCCGCGTCGCGCATGCTGGCGAAGTGCTGTGGTGAAAAATAGCGGGACTGCTGCAGCATGCCGGTAAATCGTGCGGTTTCTGCGGACGGCTTTTCCACCACGACAGCAAGCGGCACGTGTTCCGCATCCAGCGAGAGGCCATAGCCAAACAGGAGCAGCAGAAATACCGGCATCAGGAAGGCGATCGCAATGCTGCTCGGGTCGCGCAGGATCTGCAGGAATTCCTTGCGGATCAGGCCACGCACGCGCCGGTTGTCGCTCACGCTGCCTCCGTGCCTGATGTTGCCAGCCGGATGAAAGCTTCTTCGAGGCTGCTTGCGGGACCCGTTTCGTCGGCAGTTTGTGCCTTGATCTCGGCAGGTGTGCCGAGCGCGAGGACGCGGCCGGCAGCCATGATCGCCAGTCGGTCGCAGTACTCCGCTTCTTCCATGAAGTGGGTGGTGACCAGTACGGTCACACCGGCCTCGGCAAGCGCATTGATATGCTGCCAGAAGTCGCGTCGCGCCAGCGGATCGACGCCGGAGGTCGGTTCATCGAGAAAGAGAATCTCGGGTTCGTGCATCAGCGCAGCGGCCATCGCCAGCCGCTGTTTGAAGCCCAGCGGCAGCGAGTCGCTGCCGGAGTCGACATGGTCAGCGAGCTCGAACTGCACCAGCGCCCAGTCGATGCGTTCTGTCCGACGTGAGCCGGACAGGCCATAGGCGCTGGCAAAAAACCTCAGGTTTTCCCGGACCGTCAGGTTGCCGTAGAGCGAGAAGCGCTGGGCCATGTAACCGATGCGCGCCCGCGCCTCGGCCGGCGCGGTGCGGAGATCGACCCCGGCAACCTCGATCTGGCCACCGCTTGGTGGCAGCAGTCCGCACAGCATCCGGAAGGTCGTCGACTTGCCGGCGCCGTTCGCGCCGAGCAGACCGAACACTTCTCCGCGGCGCACGGAAAGGTCCAGTTCGCGTACTGCAAGGAAATCGCCAAAGCGACGCTCCAGGTTCTCAGTCCTGATCACCACCTCGCGTCCGCCCGCCACTTTCCGCATGGCGAGATCGGCGACGCTCGCGTGTGGTCCGCGACTTTCCCTGATATGCACCACGAAGCCGTCTTCGAAGCGCGGTGCCACCGGACTGATCGTGCAGGGCGCTGCCAGGCCCAGCGTCGCTGCAGTCGGCATGTCAGCTGTCCTTGTGATGATGCGTACCTGGTCACCCTGGATCACTGCGTCGAGAATCCCTGCAGAAGCCTGGAGCCCGGTCGCCAGTGCACGACGCTGCACACCGGGGGTCGCGACCAGAAAGGTGCGGCCGGCAAGGCCAGCGCTGAAAGTGCCGGGCTTGCCTGTACCGATCACCCGGCCCTCGTGAAGCACGATGACCTCGGCGCATCGCTCAGCCTCATCGAGATAAGCGGTGCTGACCAGCACCGTGGTGCCGGTGTCCTGCACCATGCGATCGACGATCGCCCAGAGCTCGCGTCGCGATACGGGGTCTACACCCACCGTGGGCTCATCCAGCAACAGCAGCCGGGGTGGCTTGAGCAGCGCACAGGCGACGCCCAGCTTCTGCTTCATGCCGCCGGACAAACGGCCTGCCAGCCGCTTCATGAATGGAGCCAGACCGGTCATCTGCATCAACTCGGCATAACGGGCCGGCCGGCCGGCCGGCGACAGCCCCTGAAGATCGGCGTAGAGCGCCAGGTTTTCGGCTACCGAGAGGTCTTCATAGAGCCCGAACCGCTGTGGCATGTAGCGCACTTCGGCTTGCACGCGATAGGGGTCGGTGGCGACGTCCATATCGAGCACCGTGAGCGTACCCGCATCGGCGCGCAACAGACCGCAGGCAAGGCGCATGAAGGTGGTTTTTCCCGCACCGTCCGGGCCGATGAGTCCGGTCACCTGTCCGCGCCGTATCTCGATGTCAACGGCATCGAGCGCCGTGCTCTGGCCTGTACCGCTACCGAAGCGCCGCGTAAGTCCCTTCGCACACAAGACCAGGTCACTGACGGGGAGCGCCGCTACATCGGGAGGCGGCATTTTCAGGGTTCCGGGTCGGCTTCCTGGCAACCGGGTCCTTCGACTGGTGCCGCTGCGATATTCACATTCACCGTGGCTGGCATTCCGAGCCGAAGTTCGCCCGCAGGATTGCAGACATAAATCCGGGCCTGGTAGACGAGCTGGCTACGCAGCTCGACTGTCTCGACCGGTTTGGGGGTGAATTCCGCGGTCGGAGAGATGAAGCCGACCCAGCCCGCATAGCGCTTGCCGGGAAAGCTGTCGGTGAGTACTTCCGCACGTTGCCCTTCGCGGATACGGCCCAGATCGGGTTCTTCGACGTACACCCGTACCCAGACCGGATCGACGAGGGCCAGCGTATAGACCGGTCGTTGAGCTGAGGCCATATCGCCCGGCTCGAGAATGCGATTGCGAATGACACCATCTCCCGGAGCGCGGAGTTCAGCGTTCGCCAGCTGGCGCCTCGCCAGCGCCAGCGTTGCGCGTGCGGCGTCGCGCCGTGCACGTGCGGCTGCGATTTCTTCCTTTCGCGGGCCCGCGAGGACCAGGTCACGTTGCGCCTTCAGCGCGTTGAGTCGTGCCTGTGCCGCATCGGCTGCGGCTTTGGCATCATCGAGCTGCGCCTGGGCGGCAAGTTGACGGCTGACCAGTTCGCGGGCGCGGGTCAGGCGCAGCCGGGCATTTGTGAGTTCGGCGTCAGCGGCGACCACGTCGGCACCGGCCTTGCGGATCTCTTCCGTACGACTGCCCGCCACCAGGCGGGCCAGATCCTGTTCCTGCGCTTCCAGGTTGGCGATTGCCTGATCGGTGTCGGCGCGCAGGCCTTCGGTGTCGAGCGTGCCGAGGAGATCGCCAGCCTTGACGCGCTGGCCCTCCTTTGCGGCGAGACTCACGATTCGTTCGCTGCCGTCAAAGGCGAGTTCAACCTCGCGGATATCCACATTGCCGTGCATCACAACGATGTTGCCATTGCCCGTCTGGTCCGGCCGCAGCCACCACCAGGCGGCAAGTGCGGTGACTGCGATAGCGAGTACGGCGGCGATGCCGAGGCGCCGGTTCATCGTGGGGGCCCTTCCGGATTGAGTAACGATGGATGACGATAGCCTGTCCTCTTTTATACTGCACCTTCTGCCAGCCCCTTGCACAGCGGCGATTCGACCATTCTCCTGCTGACTTGCCTGGCCGGGCTGGCTGCAATCACCGGGATCCGCGATGCAATTCAAGGACTACTACCAGACGATGGGCGTGGCGCGCGATGCAACTCCCGATGACATCAAGCGGGCATATCGCAAGCTTGCCCGCAAATACCACCCTGACGTCAGCAAGGAACCGGAAGCCGAAGCCCGTTTCAAGGAAGTCGGTGAGGCCTACGAAGTCCTGAGGGATCCGGACAAACGTGCGGCCTATGACCAGCTGGGTGCCGACTGGAAATCCGGGCAGGAATTTCGACCGCCACCCGACTGGGGTGCGCGCTCCGCCACGGCCGGCCCGACCGATTTCAGTGACTTCTTCGAGGCCCTGTATGGTCGTGGCGCAGCGGGCGGCAGAGCTGAACATGCGCGGTTCAGCCTGAACGGTGAGGACCAGCATGCGCGGCTGGTGATCAGCCTGGAGGATGCCTGGAAGGAGAGCACGCAGACGTTGACCCTGCGGAGCCCGGAACTCGATGAGCAGGGGCGGGTGGCATTGCGGGAGCGCACGCTCAGCGTTCGCGTTCCGCGCGGTGTCCGACCCGGGCAGCATATCCGCCTCGCCGGACAGGGCGCGTCAGGCATCGGTGACGGCAAGCGGGGGGATCTCTATCTGGAGATCGGGTTCCGGCAACACCCGCTCTACCGGATCAGGGATCTCGATGTGTACCTGGATTTGCCGCTCGCTCCATGGGAGGCGGCGCTGGGCGCAACCCTGAAGCTGCCGACGCCTGACGGGACGGTCGAGCTCAAGGTTCCGCCCGGCACACCAGCCGGCCGCAAGTTGCGTCTGAAGGGGCGCGGAATCCCGGCGAATCCGCCCGGGGATTTCTACGCCGTTGCACAGATCGCCTTGCCTCCGGCGAGTGACCCGGCTGCGAGAGCGATTTACCAGAAAATGAGCGAGCATTTCAGTTCCTACAATCCACGGGCGAGCCTCGGCGTATGAGCAGAAAAGGCCAGGAATACGAAGCAGTCCTCTCCGGCGTCATCGTCGAGGAGCAGTCGGAGCTGACCCTGATCGAGGTGAGCCGGGCCTGCGCGGCAGAGGTCGAATGGGTGATCGAGCTGGTGCACGAAGGCGTGATCGAACCGGAACGCGGAGAGCAGCCGGACTGGATCTTTCCTGGCATGCAATTGCGGCGTGCGTTGACTGCCCGGCGGCTGCAGCAGGACCTGGGGCTCAATCTCGCCGGTGTCGCCCTTGCGCTGCAGCTGCTGGACGAAATAGCCGAACTTCGCGAACGTCTGGAGGCGCCCGGCAGCCAGTGAAAGCGGCAGCGGCCGCCTTCATTTCCTGTTTCTTGAAATTCGCACCGTTTTTATGTAAGATAATGATTATTAATGGTTTTTGACGAATCAGACTACACTTTGGCAGGAGAAGGCTTATCACCATACATCAGGGCGACTGCATCCATCATCCCCACCACGGCATCGGCGAGGTGCTGTCCATTCGCAAGCGGAGTTTTTCGGGAGATACCGAAGCGCTGTTTGCAAAGCTGTTCTTCAAGCGGGATCGCCTCACGGTGATGTTGCGCAAGGAAGACCTGGCGAAAACCGTACGCGACCCGATTGATGCCACTGAAGCCCGGAAGTTGCTGGCTTATCTGAAGACATGGAAGGGCAAGGCGAGCAGCCAGTGGAAGGCCAGGGCCAATGCCCACCAGCAGACGATGGAGAAGGGTGATCCCTTCGGCTATGCGCAGGTCTACAAGGGGCTGAGCAAGCTTGAAGCGGAAGGTAATCTGCGGGCCGCTGACCGCACCCATTACAACCAGTCGCTGAGTTTTCTGTCTGAAGAACTGGCCAATGCACTCGGCAAAACCGAGGACGAGGCTCGCGCGCAGATCGAAAAAATGGCGGGTCGCGTCAGTCAGTAATTTCCACGAACGTCTCGTAAATTCCGCCAAGCTGAGTATCATTGCGCACCGTCAAGGGCCGCTGTTGCGGGTTCCCCGCGACATTAATCTGAACCGAGACCAGTCCAGGCTCTTGCCGAGGTTGCCATGTCGCTGACAATTGGGGTTCCCCGCGAACTGTTTCCGGGCGAAAAGCGTGTCGCCAGCGTCCCGGAAGTCGTCGAAAAGCTGATCAAGCTCGGCTTTTCCGTCACCGTCGAAACAGGTGCAGGCGCAGCCGCAAACTTCGATGACGAGGCCTATCGGGCGGCCGGCGCGCAAATTGCCGAGAGTGCAGCAGGTCTGTGGGCAGCCTCGGACATGGTCTTCAAGGTGCGTGCGCCACAGCACGAAGAAATCAGCCTGATCAAGGCCGGTACCACGCTGGTCAGTTTCATCTGGCCGGCGCAGAACCCCGACCTCATGCAGCAGTTGGCCGAACGCAGGATTACCGTGCTGGCCATGGACTCGCTGCCGCGCCAGCTCAGTCGTGCGCAGAAGATGGACGCACTGACCTCCATGGCGAGCATCAGCGGATATCGCGCGGTCATCGAGGCTGCAAATGCCTTCGGGCGTTTCTTCAATGGCCAGGTGACTGCTGCCGGCAAGATCCCGCCGGCAAAAGTCTTCATCGCCGGTGCTGGTGTCGCCGGCCTCGCCGCGATCGGCACTGCTGCCAACCTGGGTGCCATGGTGCGTGCCAATGACACCCGTGCCGAAGTGGCCGATCAGGTGGTTTCCCTGGGCGGTGAATTCGTCAAGGTCGACTACGAGGAAGAGGGCTCTGGCGGCGGCGGTTACGCCAAGGTCATGAGCGAAGGCTTCCAGCAGGCTCAGCGCGAGATGTACGCGCGCCAGGCGAAAGAGGCCGATATCATCATCACGACGGCCCTGATTCCCGGCAAGCCGGCACCGCGGCTCATTACCGCGGACATGGTCAAGTCCATGAAGCCCGGCAGCGTGATCGTCGATATGGCCGGCGAACAGGGCGGCAACTGCGAACTGACCGTGCCGGGCGAGAGCGTGGTGCGCCATGGCGTCACCATCATCGGCTACACGGACCTTCCGAGCAGGCTCGCCAAGCAATCCTCGACGCTGTACGCCAACAATCTGCTGCGACTCACCGAGGATCTGTGCAAGGCGAAGGATGGACAGATCGACGTCAACTTCGACGATGAGGCAATTCGCGGCCTCACCGTCATCAAGGCCGGCGAGATCACCTGGCCGCCCCCGCCGCCGAAAATCCCGGCAGCGCCTCCGCAGGCAAAGCCGGTCGCATCGCCAGCTGCAGCGAAGAAGTCAGCCCACGGTCATGGCGATAGCGAGCCAATGTCGGCTGGCAGTCTTGCGGTATTGTTTGGCGTCGGTGCCGCACTGTTCTGGCTGGTCGGCGCCTATGCGCCGGCCACCTTTCTGTCGCACTTCACCGTGTTCGTACTGGCCTGTTTCATCGGTTACATGGTGATCTGGAACGTCAAACCCTCGCTGCATACCCCGCTCATGAGCGTGACCAATGCAATATCGAGCATCATCGCGGTCGGTGCGCTTGTGCAGATTGCGCCACCGCTGATCGGGGAGGGGGCGGATCGTCCATCAGCCCTGATTCTGGGGCTTGCCGTCGTGGCACTCGCGCTGACGGCAATCAACATGTTCGGCGGATTCGCCGTTACCCGCCGCATGCTGGCGATGTTCCGCAAATAAGAGGTCACCGGCATGTCCGCCAGTCTCGCTGCAGTTGCCTATATCGGCGCCACGATTCTCTTCATCCTGAGTCTCGGCGGTCTCGCCAATCCTGAAACCGCCCGCCGCGGCAATTTCTACGGCATCGTCGGCATGACCATCGCGGTACTGGCGACGGTGTTCGGCCCCCGCGTCACCCTGGCCGGCGTGCCATGGATCATCGGCGCCATGCTCGTCGGGGGCAGTATCGGTCTTTACGCCGCGCGCAAGGTGCAGATGACGCAGATGCCTGAACTCGTTGCGCTGATGCACAGCCTGGTCGGTCTCGCTGCGTGCCTTGTCGGTTTTGCGAGCTATGTCGATACCTCGATCGAGTTCACCGGTGCCGAGAAATCCATCCACGAAATCGAGATCTACATCGGCATCCTGATTGGCGCCATAACCTTCTCCGGTTCGGTGATTGCCTTCGGCAAGCTGTCCGGCAAGATTGGCGGCAAGCCGCTGTTGCTGCCAGCCCGGCACTGGATCAACCTGGTCGGGCTGCTGGTGGTGATCTGGTTTGGCTACGCTTTTCTGCAGGCACCGGACATCGGTGCCGGCATGACGCCGCTGATCGTGATGACGGTTGTCGCCATCCTTTTTGGTATCCACATGGTGATGGCCATCGGTGGTGCCGACATGCCGGTGGTGGTGTCGATGCTGAACAGTTATTCGGGATGGGCAGCAGCAGCCACCGGGTTCATGCTCTCCAATGACCTGCTGATCGTGACCGGAGCGCTTGTCGGTTCTTCCGGCGCGATCCTGTCCTACATCATGTGTCGGGCGATGAATCGCAACTTCATCAGCGTCATTGCCGGCGGTTTCGGTACTGGTGAGGGGGCCTCGCCTGCGACTGGTGCGCAGCCGGCCGGTGAGGTCACGTCGATCAGTGCGATCGAAACAGCGGAACTGCTCGGTTCGGCAAAGAGCGTGATCATCATTCCCGGTTATGGCATGGCTGTTGCGCAGGCCCAGCACACGGTCTACGAGATCACGAAGTTCCTGCGCGAGAAGGGTGCCAACGTACGCTTCGGCATTCACCCGGTGGCGGGTCGCATGCCCGGCCATATGAACGTGCTGCTGGCTGAAGCCAAGGTACCTTACGACATCGTGCTGGAAATGGACGAGATCAACGACGACTTCCCGGATACGGATGTCGTCATGGTCATCGGCGCCAACGACATCGTGAATCCCGGTGCCGAGGACGATCCAAACAGTCCGATCGCGGGTATGCCCGTGCTGCAGGCCTGGAAAGCGAAGACTTCCATCGTCATGAAGCGCTCGATGGCCTCGGGTTATGCCGGTGTAGACAACCCGCTCTTCTATAAGGACAACAACCGCATGCTGTTCGGCGATGCGAAGAAGATGCTGGACGAGGTGCTGGGGGCATTGAAAGGCTGAGCGGCAACGCTGCGGGAAAAGCCTGGGCCGGACGACGGTACACCCATCCTTGCGGTGTCAGGCTGATGAGAATGCATCGGAAAATATTCCACAAGTCCTTGTTTGGTAGCAGAGTTTGCTCCCGGGTTTTTCGGCGCATTATGACAAAGGCTGCCGGCCCGCTGGTCCGGCTGAAATCTGATTGATTTCTGTCTCAGACATAGTCTAGTCTTGGTCCCGCTACTCAATAACAGTCATGAACCCCTCTGCATGGGGCGTTTCTGACCAGAACTAACATGATCCGGGGGAGTTGACGTGGGGAATACCAGGTTTTCGGTTGTCGCTGGCGCTCTCGCGGCGATGTCACTGTTCTGTATCGGCAGCGCCCAGGCCATGCCGCTGAGTTATTCAACAACCTACAATGGCGCGATCAATGTCACGACCGGTGGTGGTGCCAATACGGTGCTGCCGGTTCCCGGCTCTGATTTTTACGGTAATACATTCAGCCTGCCGACCGACCCGAATTTCCCTGCCGCGTCGAGCTATGGCTTCTACGACGATTTCATATTCACCATTCCTGTTGGCGCGGGGTCGAACTCGGTGACATCGTCCATCAGCATCCCCGGTTCACTCGAAATCTCGAATCTGCAGGCTCGACTGTTCGCACTGCCCGGGGTCTATAACCCTGGCAGTACGGTGGGTGCTCCATGTCCCGGCGGTTGCCTGGCGGTCTGGGGTACGACGGTTGTCGCTGCCAATGTGACTTATACGGTGCTGAATCCGATCGTTCTCGGACCAGGCAGCTACGTGCTGCAGATACGTGGCGATGCCACAGGCGCCTCCGGTGGAAGCTACTCGGGGGTGCTGAACCTGACAGCCATTCCTGTCCCTGCGGCGGTCTGGTTGTTTGGCAGCGCCCTGGGTGGTCTCGGTTTGCTGAGGCGTCGACGTATCGCCGGCTGACCTTCGCCGGAATCACTGGTTGATGAAAAGCCCCCACACGCTGGGGGCTTTTTTTCTGTCGGATCCAGCCTTCGATGCTTGTCCCGCGCCACCGTGCTGGCAAAGTACCGTGGCCGCACGCCATGAGCCTGGGTGCGGTGATACCAATAAAATGCGGGACGGGGTACTCTCGCCGCTCAGAAATTGACGGGCAGACCGAGATGCCGCACGACACCGGGGATCAGGACGCGCTCCGGCGCGCCATCACTGAGCGTGCTCGCGAATTTGCTGCAGATAATCGCGACACGCGACCGCACCGTTACTGGCAGCATGCAATCGCATTGGTTCTTGCTCTGCTTGTCGTGGCGCTGGTTTTTCTCGGCTTCGATACATTCCTCACCAGCATGCAGAAGCTGATTGCCATCATGGGCGCCGATCCGACGCCCACCGAGCCGATGCCCGTATTCATGGTGCCCGAGTCGCCCGGCGAACCCTGAGCGGCGCGGTCAATACCCGTATTCGGGCGGTGTCCGCTCCAGCGGGACCTTTGCTTTTCCGCCCTGAGGACGACTCCGGTATGCTGGTCACCTGCGCCGGTTTTGGACTGTACAATCCGGCATCGATTTCTACCGATCAGGCAAGGAGACTTCCATGACAATCAAAGTCGGCGACCGGGTACCCGAGGGCAAGTTCAGCGTGATGATCGATGGTGCGCCTGGATCAATCACCACGCAGGACCTGTTTGGCGGCAAGAAAGTCGTGTTTTTCTCCGTGCCAGGCGCTTTCACGCCAACCTGCTCGAACAGCCATCTGCCGGGCTATATCAAGAATGCGGCGGAGATCAAGGCCAAGGGCGTGGCGACGATCGCCTGCATGTCGGTCAACGATGTGTTCGTGATGGACGCCTGGGGCAAGGACCGCGGCGTGGGCGACAAGGTACTGATGCTCGCGGATGGAAACGCCGAATACACGCGTGCCCTGGGCCTCGAACTGGATGGCAGCGGTTTCGGTCTTGGCACCCGCAGCCAGCGTTTTTCGATGGTGGTCGACAACGGTGTCGTCACCGAACTCAACGTGGAAGCGCCACGCGAGTTCAAGGTGAGCACCGCCGAGTGCGTACTCAAGCAGCTCTGATAGCAATCCTCATCGGGAACTGAACCATGGAAGAGATGCAGGTCGTCCAGACGCTGCCGTTAGCCTATGCCGCAGTGAAGTTCGTGCACATACTGCTTTTTGTGTACTGGCTGGGCGGTGATGCCGGGGTGTATTACTCCAGCACCTTTGTCATCAACGACAAACTGTCGCGCGATGCCCGGCTGACGGCCTTCAAGATCTTCATCAACCTCGACATGCTGCCACGCTATTGCCTGGCACTGATGCTCACGGTCGGCGGCATACTTGCCGAGTTTGTCGGCTATGAGCATCCGCTCTGGCAGACGATTGCGATCGTCGCGCTGGGTCCGATCTGGGTCTGGGTGGTGCACATGGTGCATGTAAAAGAGGGCACGGATTTCGGCCGGTTGCTCGCCAGGGGCGACTACTGGTTCCGTTTCCTGATGATCTTTGCGCTGCTGGGTTCGGTGATCTATCACTGGATCACCGGGCCTCTCCAGGCTTTCCCGTGGCTGGCGGCCAAGCTGACGATCTTCGCCTTCCTGATCTTCTGCGGCTTCATGATCCGCGTCAAACTGCCGCCCTTTGTCGAGGGCTTCCGGGTGCTGGCCGCGAAGGGTGCGACCCCGGAGAGCGACAAGCTGATGTATGACGGCATCATGGCCTGCAGACCCTATGTCTGGGCGATCTGGATCGGTGTCGCAGTGTCAGCCTGGCTGGGCGTCTGGAAGCCGGGCATGGGCGGCTGAGCGCCGCTCAGCCCAGCTGTTCGCTGATCTCCCTGATCGCCTCGAACAGGTCGCCGACCAGGCCGATATCGGCAACCTCGAAAATCGGCGCCTCGGCGTCCTTGTTGATCGCGACGATGGTGCCGGCGTCCTTGATGCCGGTGAGATGCTGGATGGCGCCCGAGATTCCGAATGCGAGGTAAAAGTCAGGCGCAATGATCTTGCCGGTCTGGCCGACCTGCATCTCGTTGGGTACAAAACCCGCGTCGACTGCTGCGCGGGAAGCGCCTACTGCAGCGCCCATGCGATCGGCCAGCGCGTAGAGCTGCTTGAAGTTGTCTGCGCTGCCAAGGCCGCGGCCGCCGGACAGGACAATTTTCGCGCTCTGCAGGTCGGGGCGATCGCTGGAACCGGACTGCAGTTCCATGAAACGGGTATGCGTTGGCAGTTCGGCCGCAATGCTGACGGATTCGACCGGCGCTTCCGCACCATTCTCAACCGGCTTGAAGGAGGCGCTGCGCACGGTGCCGATAACCTGTTGTCCTTCCGGTACCTCAACGGTAACGATCGCATTGCCCGCATAGATGGGTCGCTTGAAGCTGCGCGGACCGATGACGGCCATGATGTCGGTCACCTGGGCCATGCCAAGCAGTGCCGCCACACGCGGCAGCAGGTCCCGGCCAAAAGTCGTTGATGGCGCGAGGATGCAGTCATAGTCGGCCGCAAGCGCAACGATCTGCGGTGCGAGGAGTGCGGCCAGCGAGCCGGCCTTTTCTTTCTGGGCGACCAGCAGCACACGTTTTACGCCGCTGAGCCTGGAGGCTTCGGCAGCGGCGGGACTGTCGGCAGCGGCGAACACCACCACGTCCGCACCAGCGGCATCGATCTGTACGGCGCAGTTCAGGCACCGGGCCGTGCTCTGCTGGACGTGCTGGCCGTCGTGTTCGGCGATTACGAGAATTCTGGTCATGCGGAAAGACCCCGTTCGCGCAGTGCGGCGATGAGTGCGGCAACGTCCTTGACCACGATACCCTTGCCTCGTGGCGCCGGTGTTTCATGGCGCAGCGTGCGCAGTTTGACGGCCGTATCAGCGCCGAGACTTTCGAGCGGCACCGTCTCGATGGGTTTCTTCTTGGCCTTCATGATGTCCGGCAGCTTCACATAGCGGGGTTCGTTGAGGCGCAGGTCGGTGGTGATAACGGCCGGCAGATCGACTTCGATGACTTCGAGCCCGGCATCCACTTCGCGGGTTACACGGACTGACTTGTCGCTGATCTCTACCTTCGAGGCAAAGGTCGCCTGCGGACGCCCCCACAATGCGGCCAGCATCTGGCCGGTCTGGCTGCAGTCGTCATCGATGGCCTGTTTGCCGAGCAGCACCAGTTCCGGCTGTTCGCGCTCGACGATCTTCAGCAGGCTGCGGGCCGCACCCAGCGGCTCAAGTTCCGCGTCGGTCTGCACGAGAATGGCGCGGTCGGCACCCATGGCCAGCGCGGTGCGCAACTGCTGCTGGCAGTCATCCGGGCCGATGGAAACCGCAATGATTTCACCGACAGCGCCTTGTTCGCGGATGCGCAGGGCTTCTTCGAGTGCGATTTCATCGAAGGGGTTGATGCTCATCTTGAGCCCTTCGGTAATCACCCCGGAGCCGTCCGGCTTGACGCGAATGCGCACGTTGTAATCGACGACGCGCTTGAGACAAACGATGATTTTGTGCATGTTGGCTTCCTGAGGAGCCGGTATTTTTAACCACTGGCCCAGCCCCGACAAGTACAGAGCAGGATTCATGCTTGTTTCAATAGACGACCTTGCCGCTGATTTGAGCAATCCCGACCTCGTTGTGGTGGATTGCCGGTTCAACCTGCAGCAGCCGGCGGCAGGCTCGCGCCTCTACGCCGAGAGACATATTCCCGGCGCCTACTACGCAGACCTGGACAGGGATCTGGCCGGCCCCAGGACAGCGGAAACCGGCCGTCATCCGCTGCCGGATGTGGAGGATCTGCAGCAGCTGCTGTCAGGCTTCGGCATTGGGCCGGAGACCCGGGTGGTCGTCTATGACGAGGGTGGTGGTGCGCTGGCGGCGCGTCTGTGGTGGCTGCTGCGCTGGCTTGGCCACACCGAAGTCAGCCTGCTGGACGGCGGCTTCGCTGCCTGGTGTGCGGCCGGCCTGCCGATCAGCACCGAAGTGCCAGCCCGGCGCAAGGGCCGGTTTGTGGCCCGGCCCGGCAGTATGCCGGTAGCCACAACCCGGAACATCGAAGCCGCACTCGGTACGGCGCGGATCCTGCTGCTGGATCTGCGCTCACACGATCGCTATCTCGGACGGGTGGAGCCTATCGATCCGGTGGCCGGGCATGTGCCGGGCGCGGTGAGTGCTCCGTTTTCCAGGAACCTGGGGCCCGACGGTCGTTTTCTTCCGGCTGCAGAGCTGCGCCGGAATTATTCGGCGATGATCGGTGACCGGCCGGTTGCCGAAGTGGTCTGCATGTGCGGTTCGGGGGTGACGGCCTGTCACGGCATATTCGCTCTTGAGCTGGCCGGCTGGCCCGGAGCTGGCCTGTATGTGGGCTCGTGGAGCGAATGGATACGCTCCGCTGGGCGGCCGGTGGAGCGGGAAAGCTGAGCCATTTCCTGTGCAGGCGGTTGGCGGCAGGCTCCTTTCCCCGTAAAGTCTGCGCCCCGGCAAAGCCTGCGGTGGCCCTTCAGTGCGGCAGCAGGGGATCACACAGACTTCGAAGGACTGACACAGCATGAGCACGAGCATCCTGCAGCGCGACCAGCGTGCCGTACGCGGCACCATCGCCTACACCAGCAACAAGCCTGACCGCGTTGGTCAGGAGCGTGGACGCGAGTATTTCCACATCACAGTGCACAGCGATGGCCGCCGCACCTGCATGGCCCACTCGGAAATCGACGACCGGCCCAGCGTGATGCGTGACATCGTCTACAGTCTCGACGCGCAGTGGCTGCCGACTGACTGCTTTGTACGGCTGAGCGTCAACGACCGCTTTACCGGCACCGGCTGGTTCCGTTTCGGCAAGGATTTCGCCGAGTGCGAGACCTATACCGCTCTCGATGGCCGTGTTACGCAGCGCATGGAAACCACCGGCCGGCTGCAGGCATTCCAGAATCACGCGATCGTCTGCGATGCCTGGCATATGCAGCTCTTTGACCGCAACAAGGGTCCCGGCGTGCAGAGTATCGACGAGATGCTGCTGTCTTCTCCGGATCATCGCGGCGCCACCGGACCGATGCTGTTCCGTATCGGTTTTGGCGTGGAGTATGTGGGTGAGGAGAAGATCACGGTAAAGGCCGGAACCTTCGATGCCCTGCATTACCGTTTCGTATCATCGCCGGGCCTGCCCGAGGCACATCCACCCTATGACATCTGGTGTACTGCGGATGGCGACTACATCTTCCTGAGGGGCGTGATCGGCGGCTACATGCTGACGGAGTATGAACTGGTCGACTTCGAACGCTCGGTCTGAAGTTACTTCGGCACTGCGGGTGTGGTCGCCTCAATGAACTCCAGCCATTCGCCCGCGGGCCCCGTCGTTACCGCTGTGCGCCGGCCGTTATAGGGAAAATCCGCGATTCGAGCGGGCGGTGCCCGCCAATCGACACGAAGGTCCTCAAGCCGGTCGACGCCGATGCTGACCATCGCGATACCGGGCGGCAGCGAGCCCGCACGAGCCGCGCGCGGCTTTGACACCGACGGATACTCGTCCAGTTCGATCTCGAAGTCGCGCGGCATGGGCGCGATCGACAGCTGGTATCTGGTTTCCGGTGGCAGCTTCAGTGCCTGCGACAGCGTATTGATCTGCCAGGCGCTGGCCGCTCCGGGCTTGAGTCCAAGCGCATCGCGATACCAGTTCTGCATGGCGGCCATCGAGGGACCGCCGACGACCATGATGAAGATGCGGTCCACCGGGCTGCTGGCCGGTGTCATGGGAATCCTGAACGCGGAGGGGATCACGCGGGTGAAATAGAGGAGTTCACCGGCAGGACCCAAGGCCTGCATGGCGCGCGGTGCATCCGGTGCAGCCCAGAGGTCTCGGGGCTCGCCGATTACGCGGAACGCGGACCCTTCCAGCTCAGCGGCGAGACGGTCCGGATCGGTAACCAGCAACTCAGCGGCATTCCAGCCAAAGCTCGTGCCGGGGGCGGGCATCACGGCCGCCTGGTCTTCGATAAAGCGCAGATAGACGGGTTCGCCGCTGGCTGGCCCCAGGATCACAAATGGCTTGCCATTCATCGCCGGCGCCGCCCACAGCGCTGCCTGTTCCGCGCTGACCGTGCCACGATGCATGGCCGTATAGTTCAGGTGCAGGCGATAGGGCTCTTCGACTGCTGACAGCTGATTGACGACGAGCGTGACGACGGCGATATATCTGAGCATGCGGGCCTGTGGTCCTGCGCGACTTGTGGCCTGATTCTAGCCTGTCGCCGTTCGCCGGCAAGCAGCTTGGGGAACCGCCCCTAATCCGGTATCGTGGCCGCCGCGCGAGTCAGCTTATCGGAACAGGTTGAGGTTGATGACAAAGCAGGACAGCAAGGCTTTCTACTATGGTTGGGTCATTGCCTTTGCCTCCGGCTTCATTCTGCTGATCACCAACGGCATGACGCTGGGTGGCCTCAATGTATTCGACAAACCGCTGATCGAGTCACTCAACGAGTCGATGGGTGGCAGCGTGACGCTCGCCGGTCTCAAGACTCGGGATGCGATAACACTGGCCGTGAGCGGATTGTTGGCACCACTGGCTGGCGCGGCAGCCGATCGTTTTGGTGTGCGGCCGCTGATGGTGCTTGGCGCACTGCTGCTGTCAGCGGGTTATTTTCTTTACTCGACGGTCGACAGTCTTGACCAGATTTACTGGATACACCTGCTGTTTGCCTCAGCGCTGGCCAGCTGCGGGCTGATCGTCATTGTGATCCTCATCTCGCGCTGGTTCGTCAGGGATCGCGGTCTGGCCCTGGGTATCGCGCTGGCCGGGACCAGTCTTGGCAATGGCAC
Organism: Chromatiales bacterium; assembly: GCA_024234935.1. Taxonomy (NCBI): domain Bacteria; kingdom Pseudomonadati; phylum Pseudomonadota; class Gammaproteobacteria; order Chromatiales; species Chromatiales bacterium. The sequence goes on along the minus strand of JACKNI010000001.1, from coordinate 508,836 downwards.
GCTGCCGCCGATCAATGCAGCACTGATGGGTGAGATCGGCTGGCGCGCGAGTTTTGCCTGGATGAGCCTGCTGCCACTGCTGCTGTTGCCGGTCATATTTTTTGTCATTCGTGAGCGGCCGGCCGATCTCGGTGCACAGCAACCGCCGGCGCAGCGCACCGCCGGACATTCACCGGTACTCGGCGGGATGTCGCTATCGGAGGCTTTTCGTACGCGCAATTTCTGGTTGCTCGCGCTGATTGCAATGACCAGTTTCTTCGCGATCATCGGTACCCAGGCGCACCTGAATCTTTACATGCTCGGTCGCGGCTTTTCGCAGATGGATGCCGGCTTCAGTTATACGGTGCTGTTTTACCTGGGCCTGTGCGGCAAGGTGATCAATGGTTTTCTTGCTGACCGGCTGGGCAAAAAGCCGGTATTCGTGGCCGCACTTGGCATCATGCTGGCAGGTACCGCAGTACTCAGACTGCCCGCGGCAAGCGGCATCTGGATCGGCCTGGCGATGTTCGGTCTGGGTTGGGGTGGGCTGTATACGCTGCTGCAGTTGCTGGCGGCGGATTACTTCGGTCCACGCCATCTCGGTAAGATACTGGGTGCGATTACCGTGCTCGACACGCTGGGCGGTGGCCTGGGTCCGCCGATGATCGGTGCGATCCGTGACAACACGGGCTCTTATGACCTGGCCTTCCTGCTGGTTGCTGTACTGGTCGGACTGGCATTCATTCTGTCAACCCTGTTCCATACCGGCACACAGGCCGGTACCGGCAAGAAGACGGGCACATAAAGGGCGTTTCGCATGAAGCAATCATTTACCTTCAAACCCAGCACCGCGCTCGGCGGTGTTCGCTACGAAATTCGCGGACGGCTCGCGAATCGCGCGCACGAGATGGAGCGGCGTGGGTACGAGATCATTTCGCTGAATATCGGCAATCCGGGTCGCTTTGGTTTTCGTGCACCGGAAACCATGCGACTGGCGATCATCGAGAACCTGCAAAGTGCCGAAGGCTATTGTCATCAGAAAGGCATCTTTCCCGCCCGTGAAGCCGTGGTCATGCAGCAGCAGGAGCGGGGCGTCATCGGTGTAACCGCGGAGGATGTGTTCATCGGCAACGGTGTCAGCGAACTCATCGACCTGAGCTTGCGGGCGCTGCTCAACCCTGGCGACGAGGTGCTGGTGCCAAGCCCTGACTATCCGTTGTGGACGGCCAGCGTGACCCTGAACCAGGGACGGGCGGTTCACTATCCCTGTCGTCCCGAGGCCGGATTTCAGCCGGACCCGGAAGCGATTGCCCGGCTCATCACGCCACGTACACGTGCGATCGTCGTGATCAATCCAAACAATCCCACCGGTGCCGTCTACGCGGAAGAAACGCTGCGCGCCATCGTGCGCCTCGCCGAGAAACATCAGCTCATCCTGTTCAGCGACGAGATCTACGATCAGATGACCTACGACGATGCGCGCTTCGTACCGCTGGCGCCGCTGGTCAACGACACGCTGTGCGCAACTTTCAGCGGCCTGTCGAAGGTCTACCGTGCCTGCGGTTATCGTGTGGGCTGGGTTTCGCTGAGTGGGGCGCGCGAGCAGGCCGGCGACTATCTGCATGCGATGGATCTGCTTGCCTCGCTGCGTCTGTGCAGTAATGTGCCGGCGCAATGGGCGGTGCAGACGGCGCTCGGCGGTTTTCAGAGCGTGCAGGAACTGGTGCGGCCCGGCGGACGGCTGTATGAGTCGCGGCGCGTGATCATCGATTCGATTGCAGCCAGTCCATATCTTGATGTCACGCCACCGGCCGGTGCGATGTATGCCTTCGTCGGGGTGGACAAGTCCCGATTTCCCGGCTTCGATGACCAGGCCTTCGCGCTCGACCTGCTCGAGAAGAAGCATGTGCTGGTCGCGCCAGGCACCAGTTTCAATACCCGCGACAACAACTTCTTCCGCATAACCAATCTGCCCGATGCCGACATGCTGAAGGATGTATTTGGCCGGATCCAGGAGTTGCTCGACGGCTATGTGGCCGAACGGACAGCCTGAACGATTCACCGGCGCCGCGCTTTTGCGCCTGCCAGCCGCATGCCCCCAGTGACACCCGCCACACGGGAGGTTCTTGCTGGCGGCGGTACGGTCATCACGGCCACGCATCGGCTGGCCCGCACGCTGCGGCTCGACTGGGATCGCAGCCAGGCCGCGGCGGGGCTCGGCGTCTGGCCCGGTGCCGACATCCTGCCACTGGATGCCTGGATACAACGCTGCTGGGATGCTGCGGTTGTGCTGGATACTCCGTCGGGCACCCGCCGGCTGTTGTCCGAGGAAGAGTGTCGTCTGCTCTGGTGGCGGGTGATCGCGCGCTGGGCAGAGCGCAACGGTAGTGCAGCCGCTGACATCGGCGTACTGGTACCACTCGCGAGTTCAGGTTGGCGCCTCTGCCAGACCTGGGGCATCAGTGCTGCCGAGCTGCAGACCGCGGCAGACAGCGGAGATGCCCGTGCTTTCTCGCAATGGGTGCATGCCTACCAGGGCTTGCTGAAAGACGGTGAGTGGCTGGACATTACCGGCGCGATGCAGGCGCTGACAGCAGAGCTCTCAGCCGGACTGTTGCCGCTACCGCAGTATATCGGCTGGATGGCGTTCGATCCCTGGCCGCCCGCATATGCGGCCCTGGGCAAGGCGCTCGCCGATGCGGGCTGCACAGTAGAAACGCTTTGGCCGACAGCGCGCGCCGGTGAGACAGGCGTCGTCAGCTGTCTGGATGAGGCCGATGAGCTGGTACAGGCGGGCTGGTGGGCGCGCCAGCGTCTTGACGAGTCGCCGCATGCCCAGGTTGCCATCATCGTGCCGGAACTCGGGCAGCGCGCCGCTGCCGTCCGCAGAAGCCTGCTCGAGATACTGGCGCCGGGCTGGCAACTGCATCGGCCATCCGCACCGCCGCTCAGCCTATCGGGCGGATGGGTGCTGGCGGATTATCCGGTGGTTGCAGCAGCCCTGCGTCTCTTGCAGGCATCGGCTGCCGAGCCCGATTTTGAACTCCTCAGCCAGGTGTTGCGCTCGGTCTATTCGGGTGGTGCCGCGACTGAGCAGGCCGGGCGGGCCGAACTCGAGCTTTGGCTGCGTAACGCGCCAGGTGGCCATATCAGTCGCGAGTCGCTCGTGGCGCGGGCACGAAAGCTGTCGCCACGGCTCGCTGCCGGTTTTGATGCGGCAGCCGGTCTGCTCGATGATGCCGGTGGCCGGCTTGTGCCCAGTCAATGGTCGGCGCTGTTTGCGCGCGTACTCGAAGCGCATGGATGGCCCGGTGAGCGCGGACTCGACAGCGAGGAGTTTCAGGCTGCAGGCGCATGGCAGGGTTTGCTGCAGTCCTGGGCCGCTTGCGACGAGGTGATCGGCAAGGTCTCGCAGCGCGCCGCGCTGGCCGGCATCGAGAGCCTGGCCGGCGAGCGGCCGTTCGTTCCCGAGGCCATGCCGGAAGGCGTGCAGGTACTCAGTCTGGAGGAGGCGGCGGGCCAGAGCTTCGATCACCTCTGGGTGTGCGGCATGACCGCAGACCGATGGCCGCCGGCGCCTCATCCCCATTCGCTGGTGCCGTTGCAACTGCAGCGCACGGCGGGGATTCCGGCTGCTGCACCGGCCACCTTGCAGGCATGGACCGGGCGGCGCTTTTCCCGATTGCTGACGAGTGCCGATGAGCTGGTCCTCAGCTGGGCCCGTCAGCGCGGCGATGCAGACTTGCTGATGAGCCCGCTGCTTGCGGGGATCCGCGCGACAATGAGCGCCGGGGCGTCAATGAGCCCGGCGCTGATGCCGAATCCGGACCGGTACAGCGTCGGTCAATCAGCGCAACCGGAAACTGTCGCTGCGGATCCGCCACCTCCATGGCCGTCGGGTCAGCGTGTGCGCGGCGGTGCCCGTGTCCTGTCGCTGCAGGCAGTCTGTCCGGCGCGGGCCTTTATCGAAGCGCGGCTGCGCGGTATGGAGTTGCCACAGCCCTCGCGTCCGCTGGACCCGGCTACGCGCGGCAATCTGCTTCACCGGTTGCTTGAACGCCTCTATGGTCATGAGGAGTGCCGGCACGGACTGGCGCTCGTGCCCCGGTCACGCCTGTCGGACCTTTTTTCAGGACTGGTCGAAAACGTGCTGGATGACTGGCTGCCGCGCAGGGACGTTTTTCTGCGCCGTCTGCGCGAACTTGAGCGCGAGCGTCTGTGGTCCCAGCTTCTGTTGCTCGCTGCACGGGAGACGGAGTGGGGTGAGTTCACGGCTGAAACCGAAACGCCGCGCTCGCTGACTATTGGCTCGCTTGCCCTGGCGTTGCGCCTTGATCGCATCGACACCTTTGCCGATGGTGCGCAGCTGGTCATCGACTACAAGACCGGCAGCTTCAAGCCAAAGTCGTGGCGTAGCCAGCGACTGGAAGACTGCCAGCTCCCGCTGTATGCGCTAAGGACTGGCTGTCGCGGCGTGGCGGTGCTGCAGTTCACGCCGTCCACCGTCGTGGTTTACGGTGTCGGCGATCCGGCGCTTGGAACAGGCTGCCTGACGACGCCAGGGAAGTTCTTTGCCGAGCCGGAGCTGGACTGGAACGGTGTGGTGGCGCGCTGGAAGGGCCAGCTCGAATTGCTCGCTGACGAGTTTGCGGCGGGCGATTTTCGCATCGATCCGGCAAAACCGGCGCTGGCTTCCGGGCAGTTCGCTGTGCTTACCGGCGTATATGCGACCGAAGCGACGGAAGAAGACGCCGAATGAAGATCGCCGGTACCGCACCTGATGACGCGCTGCGCGAACGTGCACTCGCACCGGATCGCTCTTTTCTGGTCCAGGCACCGGCTGGCGCCGGCAAGACCGAACTGCTGATTCAGCGCTATCTGCGACTGCTCAGTCTGGTCGACGAACCGGAAGAAATTCTTGCCATCACTTTTACACGCAAGGCTGCAGCCGAGATGCAGCGAAGGATCTGCCAGGCCTTGACCGGCGAGGGGGCCGCCGCGGCTGACGAAACCGCGAGTCGCCGCCGACAGCGGGAACTGGTCGCCGCGGTGCGGGCCAGGGATCAGGCGCGAGGCTGGGGTCTTGCGGCCTACCCGTCCCGGCTGCGCATCAGCACGATCGACAGCCTGAGTGCATCGCTGGCGCGCAGTACACCGGTGAGCGGCGGTGCGAACGTGCTGCGCCCGGTGGCGACGCCGTTCGACCCGCTGTATCGGCAGGCAGCGCGCGAGGCCGTGCGACTGCTGGTTGAGGACGATGCGGCGGGCGTGGCAGTCGCCAGCCTGCTGGCTCATTTCGATAACCGTCTGGACCGTCTGGAAGCTTTGCTGGCCGGGATGCTGGCGCATCGCGACCAGTGGCTGCCGATCATCGGTACGCCCATGGATATGGACCTGGCTCGTGCCGAGCTTGAGGCCGCGCTGGGCCGGGTGGTGAGTCATGAACTGGATCTGGTTCAGGCGGCGCTACCGGCGGCGCTGCTCGATCAGCTCATGGAGATCGTCCACGCTGCCGCGATCAACCGTGGTCTCGTTGTCGCTGCGGGCCCCGATACCAGGTACCCGGTCGCTGAGCGCCTGGCATGGTGGCAGCTTGCAGCGGCGACGGTCCTGACAAAATCGGGTACGCCGCGCGCGCGACTCACCGTGGCAGAGGGATTCCCGCCGGCGCAGAAGGATCTCAAGACGCACGCTGCGGAGCTGATCGCGCACATCGGCGAGGTCAAGGGATTGTTGCCGGTGCTGGCGACGGTCGCCGGCTTGCCGTCGCCCGTTTATCCCGCCGCGCAGTGGCGGGCGCTGGAAGCGCTGCTGCAGCTGCTGCCCGTCGCAGCCGCGGGATTGAAGCTGGTCTTCGCTGCGCGTGGCCTGACTGACTACGTGGAAATCGCTGCGGAGGGCAGGGCAGCACTGGGCGGCCTCGATTCGCCCAGCGAACTGGCGTTGCGCGTGGACTGGCGAATCCGCCATGTGCTGCTCGACGAGTTCCAGGACACCTCGCAGCCCCAATACGAGTTGCTGCAGGCACTGACGCGCGGCTGGTCACCAGGCGATGGCCGTACGCTGTTTCTGGTCGGCGATCCGATGCAGTCCATCTACGGTTTTCGACAGGCTGAAGTGCGCCTGTTTCTGGCCAGTCGCGATCAGGGCATTCCCGGCGTGCAGCTCGAATTCATCCGTCTGTGTGCCAACTTCCGCTCAGTGCCTCCGCTGGTCGAGTGGGTCAACCGGATCTTTCCGCAGGTTTTCCCCCCGCACGATGACCTGCTCACCAGCGCCATCAGCTTCGTCCCCAGCACCCCGGCGATACTGCCGGAGGAGGATGGCACGACGGATGTACCGGATTCCGGTGAGCCTGAATATGGCGTGCGGCTGCACGGTTGCAGCTGGATGCAGGCGGAATCGGAAGGTATGGAGGTCGCCGCCCTGGTGACGCGCTGCCTGCAGCGCTGGCCGGCGGACAGTATCGGCATTCTGGTTCGCAGCCGGGCACATGCGGCGGCGGTCGTTTCGGCGTTGCGCGCCGCACAGATCGATTTCTCTGCAGCCGATCTGGTGCAGCTCGGCAAGACGGCGATTGCCAGCCAACTTCTGGCCCTCACTCATGCGCTTCTGCATGCCGGTGACCGCCTGGCCTGGCTGTCGGTACTGCGGGCGCCCTGGTGCGGGCTGATGCTGGCCGATCTCGAGGCTCTGGCTGCTCCCGGAGCTGATGACCAGTCACTGCTCGTTGAACGTTGCAACGATGGACAGTGGCTGTCCAGGCTGAGTACCGATGGCCGCAATCGCGTGAAGCGGCTTGCGGCAGCATTCGGGCGTGCACGTGGACGCCTCGGTCAGATCCCCTTGCGCGATGTGATCGAAGGCCTGTGGGTGGAACTGGGCGGACCGGCCGTGGCTGGTGCAGACCTGCCGCTTGTGGATCTGGTACTCGACACGATAGGGCAGCACGACAGCGGGGGCGATTGCGCGGACCTGCTGGCGCTTGATGCTTCGCTCGACGCCTCACCATCGTCCTTGCCCGGCGGCGGCAGCCAGGTCCAGGTGATGACAATTCACAAGGCGAAAGGGCTGCAGTTCGATACGGTCATCCTGCCGGCGCTCGGGCGGGAGACCCGCCGCGATCAGCAACCGGCGCTGCTCTGGCAGGAAGTGCCTTCGGCCGGTGGCAAGCCTGAGCTGTTGCTGGCGCCGGTGAATGCGGCCGGCGAAAAGAATGCGGATCCACTTTACGCGCTGCTGTGGCGCTTGCGGCGTCAACAGAGACTGGCCGAAACCGACCGGCTGCTCTATGTCGCCGCGACCCGTGCCATCAAGCGCCTGCACCTGTACGGTCAGCTCAAGACTGCTGAACCGGTTGACGATGGCGCCGTGTCGGTCGTGCCTGCGGCGGGCAGCCTGCTGGAACGCCTCTGGCCAGCCCTCGGCTCATGCTGGCCCGAAGTCACGGAGCCAGAGGTCGCTGCGACAGACGATTGCGTGTCGCACTGGCAGCAACCTGTATTGCGCCGCCTGCCTGGCGCGTGGCAGCGGCCGCCGCCGCCGGCTGGCCTGGGCCTGACAATTGCGGAAGCAGCACAGCCGGAAACCCTCGTGCCTTACGACTGGGCGAGTTCCTGGGCGATGCATGCCGGCGCGGTTGCGCATCGCTGGCTGCAGCATATTGCGACGGTCGGCGCCGAGCAGTTCGTGGGCGACGACGCGGCGTTTCGCAGTCTGCAACCCGCTATCCGGCGTTTGCTGCTCCGGGCCGGCGTCGAAGCCGACAATCTGAACCGCGCCATCGAGCGGGTACATGCCGTGTTGAGCAATGCGCTGACCGATGAGCGCGGACGCTGGCTGATGTCCTCGCAGCACGATGAGGCCGTGAACGAGTACCCGCTGACGGTGAAGTCTGGCGACCGTTTCAGGCACCTGGTCATCGACCGCTCATTCGTCTGCGGGCAGGGCATTCGCTGGATCGTCGACTACAAGACCAGCAGTCACGAGGGCGGTGACCGCACGCAGTTCATCGCTTCGGAAACGCGGCGTTACGCGCCCCAGCTGACAGCCTACAGAGACGCCTTCGCGCAGATTGAAACAAGGCCGATTTCAGTGGCGCTGTATTTTCCACTGCTCAGGCTGCTGCACGCAGTCGAGCTGCCAGAAGCTGGCTCAGAATGAGCCTGCCAGGCTGAATTCGCGGCCACCGTCGGGCGCGCGCGGACCGGCTGACTTCAGGATATTGACCAGTTCTGGCGGCGCCGTGTCGCGTGCCTTGACCGTGGCAGAGAGTTCATAGTTGCGTGGCGGGCTCAGGTTCAGTACCCCGCTGATTTCCAGCGGGCCGCCGCCGTCGGCGACCTTCCCGCTGAGCGGTGTGCCGGCTGCCAGCGATTCGCTGTCGAAGCTGATGACGTAATTGCCAGGCGGTGTGCGGCCGGCAAGCACTGGAATCGGCAACACGACCTGCGACAGCTGGATCGTGCCGATCGCTGTTTCCACCCAGCCGTCGAGCCAGGCGATCTGCTGCATCCTGATGCTGAGCTGGCTGTTGCCGGTCAGGGACGCCATGCCGGGTGACAGTACCTGCAGTGGTGCCGCCGCTTCGATATCGCGAATGACAAGTCTGCCGCCCAGCGAGCGCGCCACATGTCCGGAAAAGAAACCATCGGGGAGCCGCCCCTCGATACGCGCGCCGAGTTCGCCGCGCAGCAGTCGCCACGGCTCGAATCGCCAGCGCAGCTGGTCGAAGCGCAGCGGCCCCGCGTTCAGGGTACGCGCGCTGCCTGACCAGACGGTGCCGTCCAGACCGCTGGTGACCGCACCGGATTTGATCAGCAATGGCAGAAGGGTCCGCGCGGGAATGAGCAGCAGCAGCGACAGACCCAGGGAGGCCAGGCCGGTGAACAACAGGGTGCGGTACATGCGTGTCATGTCAACTCAGCGCCCGACCGGACTCAGCACCAGGTTGGCGTTCACGCGCCCTGGTTCACCGGTGGGGTCGAAACTGGCCGACACGGCTGCGAGTCCCTGGCCGGACTGCACATCGGAGATCCACAGCAGCAACTCGTCGAAGGGTGCGTTTTCCAGGCGCAGACGAACGCCGCCATTGCCTTCGGGCTGATTGCGCTTCAGATAGCTGCTGAGCCCGCGCTCCCTCGTCGAGCGGTCGACCAGCACGACGACTGATTCGCCACTGCCCTGGACCTGCGCAGCGGGGCCGGATTGCGGTCCAAAGCGCTGCGCGACCTGTTCGATATCAGCCAGCAACCGGCGCTGGTCGGCAACCCGCCCGGCGGCAGCATCGCGGGCCTGGTAAAGCGGCCGGATGCCGAGCGCGAAGATCAGCGCGACGAGCGCAAACACTGCGCCGGCCATCACCATCCAGCGCTCGCGCGGCGCCAGCTTGTCGAACCACTGCTGAAGCGCAGCCAGGTTCATGCCTCACCCGCCTTGCCCGCTGGCGTGATCCGGATGCGTCCCTGGATCTGCTCACCTTCTGCATTGGAAGACTGGATTTCGGCATTGAGCCGACCACCTTCGGTCACCAGCTTGCGAATACTGTCGAGCGAATCGGCGCTGGGCACGCGCAAGGTCAGTTCCATGGTGCCAGTGCGGAAGTTCAGGGCTTCGATTCTTGCGTTGCCGGTGCGTGAGACTGCTCCCGCAACCGTACGCAGCGTATCGAGAAACTGCCTGCCTGCCGCGAGACCCTGCTGCGGGCTGCCGGCCTGCAGGCGCTGATCGACGAGCGCACGCACATCCCGCGGCGCCGCGCCTGGAAAGGTATGCGCGATGGCCTGGTTCAGTTCGGTTTCGAGCGCTGCGGATTCGCGATTCAGGCGCCAGGTATCGACTCCGGCATTCAGCAGTATCGTGAGGCCCAGCGCCGCGATGAGTGCAGCGGCCAGACGCCAGCGCGGCCAGTAACTCGCGAAACTGGAACGCTTCGCATACCTGCCCTGCAGCAGATTGACACCGGGACTTACGACGACGCCCGCTGCCAGGCGTGCCAGCGCCCCGTCCGGCAGACGCCGGACCTCGAGGCTCTGTACCTGTGCCTGCAATTCCTCCCAGACCGAGTTTGGCCAGCCGTCGGTAGTCGCGTCATAAATCTGCAGCTGGCGGGGTGGGGTCGTGCTGTCATCACTGGTGGGCCTGGTCTGCGCCAGCCAGAGGCTGAGCAAGGCATCAAGGCCATCGGTCTCGGCGGCCACTGCATCGCCGCCCGGATCGCGCAGAATTACCTGCGTGTCTTCGAGCAGTATTGTCGTCGTGCCGACAAGATCGGCGACGCCGTCGCTGTCGGCAAATATGGCCTTGGGCGCTACCCCGGCTTCTGCCAGCAGGGCGAGGCAGTCGTCCAGATGTGTACGACGGATCACCGCAACGCCGATCCGGCCATCGCCGTGCCGCATGCCACTGGCGAAGTGCAGATCATCAATATCTTCGGCGAGCAGGTCTTCAAGAGCGAAGGGCAGGGCGAGAGCGAGACGACTCTGGTTGCGAACGGGAACATCAGCGCGGGTGCGCAGTACCCGCGTCGATGGCAGCAGACAGACGACGCGTCTGCCACCCACCAGCGCAGCGGCACCCGCCACCGGTCCGGCTGCAGGTGCCAGCGTGCAGGCGCCGGTGTCGTCCACGACAATCCACTCGGCGAGTCCGGCGTCGCTGGCACGGAGGCGGACTACGAGGGTTTCACTCATCGGTCATTTCACGTCAAAACTGCGCAGGCGGACCGCGACGTTCTCGCCGTGGCGTTCCAGCAGACTGTACAGAGTGGACTGGGTGGTGCCAATAGACGTGGTCACAGTCAGCAGAAACCAGTCGCTTTTTACGTCGATGTCGTTCTCGATGGCCTTGAAACCGGGTGCTTCTTCGGTGAAGTCGGTTGCTTTCGCGTATTCCTGATTGAGCAGCGGTTCAACGCTTTCCAGGGTTTCGTTGTCCACCAGCGAAGCCAGCACGACATCGGTGGCGGTGTTTACATTGATCAGGCGCGGTTTGTCGGTTAGCGGCAGGGCGGTGACATGAGGCTCCAGTGCCGCATAGATCTCCGGCGTGTAGCCTTCCACGGCCAGCAATTCGCTGATGGAAACGAACCAGAAATCTGCTGGCCGGTAGGGCGGTTCGCGGCTGGTGTAGTGGTCATCCTCGGCGCCGTTCAATTGTGGTGCCTGGTCCGGATCAATCCAGTCGACTGTCGCTTCCATGAGCGAAGTTGCCGTGTTTGCATCCAGTGGTGATTCGAGCGGCAGCAACATCAGCATGCGTACAAACTGGCGGCAGGTCTTCTCAACCGGCTTGCCCTTTGCATCCACCAGGCTGTTGAGGTCAAAGCGGCCCTGCTGATCGAGCAGCCAGCCCTCGAAGAATCCGCCCTCGAAATCACGCTTCAGTGGTGTGGCCCAGATCTCCTTCGTCGTATCCATGCCGCCGGGATCGTTGCGAAAGTCCTTGACCAAAAACACCCTGGCGACTTCTTCGCCACCGAGGTCGTATTGACGCGCCTGGTCCTGCAGCAGCAACGTCTCGGTACGGCGCAGATCGACACTGCTCTGCCACAGCAGGTTTACGGCGAGTACCGTTGCCAGGGTCACGACCAGCACTGCCGTCAGCACGGCGATGCCACGCTGGCGGGCCGGACCTGCGCACCGCTTCACTGCGCCACCTCGATCAGACGCTCGACGGCACCCCAGTCCTTGAGATCCAGAACGATGCGCACCGCGCGTGGTCGCTGGCCGACGACCGTGCTGGTTGTCTGTGCGGGCGGCGGCCACTGGGTTCGCCATTCATTCTGCGTATCGAGATAGAACAACTTGAATTCATTGACGCCGCTCAGCAGCTCCTGGCTGCGCGGCTCCTGGCCCAGCACATGGTCCATCACGGACCAGTATTCGCGAATCAGCTTGTCGTCATCCAGACGATACTGCACGCGCTGCAGGGTGCCGCGATGGGGCAGGCCGGCCGGATTGGGCCAGCCGCCGCGGCTGAGGCGCAGCTCCACGCCGAACAGACGACCATCGGCCAACAGGGGCGCCTCACCGGCTGTACCGAGTTCGTCGCGGACAAAGCGCGGCGCGAGATTGCTGAAGTCACCGCTCATCAGACGCAGCGCCCGCTGCAGTTTGCCGAGACGATCCATCTGCTCGCGAGCGATGGTGGTCTGGTCGACCACGGTATTCAGGCCGCCCAGCGCCATCGCACCGATGACGGCAAAGATACCCATCGCAACCAGCAGCTCAAGCAAGGTAAAGCCGCTGACCGTGCGTCTTAGGCCAGTCAGTGATCTCCGGCAGACGGGCTTGCGATATGGCATGTTCAGCGGCCCGGCTCGATCGGTACCCAGTCGGCGCGCTGGCCGCCGGGTTCCACGGCCTGGCTGGCGGCCCGTCCCATGAAGCCGGAGATCGACGTGACGACCTGTTCCGGTTTGTCGGCGAAGGCTACCGAAACGTCGATCTGGCGCAGATCTTCAAAATCGGTCTTATCAACCTTGACGGTGTAGCGCCATTTGGCACGCCCCATTTCGGTTTCCCCGGAACTGCTGCCGATGGCAGGGAATTCACCGGTCAGCCGTTGCGCGGTGAGCTGGTTCAGCGCGACCCAGTCGGCGAAGGTCTTGTCACGCAGGCGGCTCGCCGTGGTCAGTGTCTGGTTGACCTGCCCGAAGGCGGCCAGCAGTCCCAGCGCAACGATGACCAGTGCGACCAGCACCTCGATGAGCGTGAAACCCGGCTGTCCGCACCGCTTATTTGTCATCGCGGGTGATTTCCGTCGTCCCATCTGTTGCTACATCCAGCGTGTAGCTGCGCCGCTCGACGCGATCACGGATGCGCACCACAAAGGCATCGCTGATATCGCCCGAGGAGAATATGAAAATCTGTGGCCGGTAGCTTTTTTCCACGTCCTTTGCACTGTTTTCGAGGACCACGCTGCGTCCCTCGATTTCCAGCTCGAAGCCAAAACTCTTGTTGAGTTTCCGGGGTGCGAGGACCTCATCCTCGATCTGTATCCAGGTGTCATCGGTGGGGTCTGCGATCTGCCCGCGTGACCAGACAGAGAACTCGTAGCTCTGCGGATAAAAGCGTATGCCCAGTTCGCGCGCCTGGAAAGTCGAGTCCTCCAGCGCAAGATGTATGAGCGTTTCCAGGCGTTCGGTTTCCTGCCGCAGTTCGCGGTCTACGCCACCGGCCACGCCCACGGCCAGCGTGAACATCGTGGCGATGACGCCGACGATGAATACCACCACCAGCACTTCGAGTAGGGTGAAGCCCTGCTGCTGCCGATCATTTGCCAGACAGGGCATTCGGCCGGTCAGTCGATATCCCAGTTACCGATATCGGCATCGACTCCGTCACCGCCCGGCTGCCCGTCGCGGCCCAGCGTATAGATGTCGAATGCCCCCTGTTTGCCGGGATTCTCGTAGATGTACGGCCGGTCCCAGGGATCCTTGGGCAAGCGGTCGAGATAGCCGCCATCAGGCCACTTCTGGGCGGGATCCTGTGGCGGGGTGACGAGGGCCTCCAGACCTTCCTGCCCGGTCGGATACCGGAAACTGTCCAGGCGATAGAGCTTCAGTGCGCTCTCGATGGCGCGGATGTCCTGCTGGACCTTGGCGCTCTGTGCATCGTCGATGCGGCTGATCACGTTCGGAGCAATCAGCGCGGCAAGAATGCCGAGAATGACCACCACAACCATGATTTCTATCAGCGTAAAACCTCGCGCTGCCCGGAACGGAGCGTTCTCGAACTTCATGTATTGGCCTCGTGATTCTGCGATGATCCGCTGCAACCCAACAGCAGCGGCAACCCGCGAGTGATTATCCGCCACCGTGACAGGCCCTGCCAGTAAATTTCAGAAAGATTTGACCTGGTGCGCATAACAGCACGAAACATAAGCTTTTCCCCCTGGCAGAAATCTTCTTCCCTGGTGTGGGCCATGGGCTTTGCGCTGCTGCTCGTCGGCCTGCAGTTCCTGCCAGACGAGCTGCACAGGAAGCTCTGGTATGCGCGTGATGCAGTGGCCAACGGCGAATACTGGCGGCTTCTGACCGGCAATCTGGTGCATCTGGGCTGGCGGCATCTGGCGCTGAATGTGGGCGCGCTGCTGATCGGGATATGGGTGTTCTACCCGGCGCGAACGCCTGTCGCCTGGGTCTTTGCGCAGCTTGTCTGTTCCCTTGCCAGCACCCTCGGGCTTTATCTGTTCAGTCCGGAAATCCTCTGGTGTGTGGGTATGTCCGGTGCGCTGCACGGCCTGCTGATCATCGGTGCGATCGACTGGATCCGCCAGGGCGATCGGTTCGGCTGGGTCCTGCTGCTGATCTGGATCGCGAAGCTGGGATGGGAGCAACTGAATGGCGCCGTGCCCCTGTCAGCGGAAACGATCGGTGCACCAGTGGTCACTGACGCGCACCTGTGGGGTGCGGTCGGCGGCTTCCTGTTTGTGGGCGGTGAGTCCGCTGTGCGGAAGCTGCGTGCCTGAAACCCGATCGGCTGTGCCGCGCCTGTCTATAATGCGGTACCCCAATTTACCGTCTGGGCTTGCGGAGACAATCATTGGATAAGCCAGCTACGCTTTTTTCACTCACCGGTGAGCGGGCGCTCGTTACCGGCGCATCGCGCGGAATAGGCGCGGCGATTGCTGATCTGCTCGGGCAGGCTGGCGCCACCGTGATTGGTACAGCGACTACGGAGGCGGGGGCCGCGGCGATCAGTGCCAGATTCCAGGCTCTGGGTGTAACCGGTCGCGGGCTGGTGCTGGATGCCTCCCAGGCGACAGCTGTCAGCGCCGCGGAAGCGGAGATCAGTGCGAATGAAGGTCCGGTCAGTATTCTGGTCAACAATGCAGGCATCACGCGCGACAATCTGCTGATGCGCATGAAAGAGGAAGAATGGCAGGCTGTCATCGATACCAATCTCTCCGCCGTATTTCTCACCAGCAAGACGTTCATGCGCGGCATGCTCAAGGCGCGGCATGGCCGGATCATCAATATCTCGTCGGTAGTGGGTGTCATGGGCAACCCTGGCCAGACAAATTACGCGGCGGCCAAGGCGGGGATGATCGGTTTCAGCAAGGCGATGGCGCGCGAGGTGGCAAGTCGGGGCATCACCGTAAATGTCATCGCGCCGGGCTTTATCGCCACTGACATGACCGCAGGCCTCGCCGAGGCCCAGCGCAAGGAGCTTGAGGCCCGTGTGCCACTGCAGCGCCTCGGTACGGTGGAGGATGTGGCGGCCGCGGCCCTGTTTCTGGCCGCACGCTCCGGCAGTTACATCACCGGGGAGACCATGCATGTCAATGGTGGCATGCTCATGCCCTGATCCGGCTTATCGCCCGGCGAGGGTTTTTTTGCAATGCTAGATTGACCGGTGGGCTTAACCTAGAATACCCGCCCGGTGGGGCACTCAATTGGTGGGCGTACAAGCCGGCCCACGCTATTTTCGGACTCACGAGAAGAGGACATAGAGACATGAGCAGTATTGAGGAACAGGTCAAGAGCATCGTTGCCGAGCAGCTCGGCGTAAAGGAAGAAGAGGTCACCAACAAGGCCTCTTTCGTGGATGACCTTGGCGCCGATTCCCTGGATACGGTTGAACTGGTCATGGCTCTTGAAGAAGAGTTCGAGACCGAGATCCCCGACGAGGACGCCGAGAAGATCAAGACGGTCCAGCAGGCTATCGACTACATCACTCAACGGGCTGCTGCGTCCTGAGCTTCGTTTCCGTCCCCGGGGCATTTCAGCCCGCTTTGTTTCGAGGGTAGACCGGCATGTCCAGCCGACGCGTCGTCGTTACCGGTATGGGAATCATTGCCCCCGTGGGCAATGACGTGGAGACCGCCTGGTCGCAGGTGGTTTCCGGTCGCAGTGGTATCGGGCCGATCACCGATTTCGATGCCAGCCAGTTCTCGACAACCATCGGCGGCAGTATCCGTAACTTCGACGCGGGTCAGTACATTCCCCCGAAAGAACAGAAAAAAATGGACCCGTTCATCCATTTCGGTATCGCTTCGGCCCAGCAGGCTGTGGCACATGCCGGACTGGCGGCGGCGGGCTATGCGCCGGACCGTGTTGGTGTGGCCATAGGCTCGGGAATCGGCGGGCTCGGCACGATTGAAGCAAATTTCATACGCTACACGGAGGGTGGCCCGCGCAAGATTTCGCCGTTCTTCGTTCCGGCCAGCATCATCAACATGATCTCCGGCCATATTTCGATCCAGTACGATTTCCGTGGTCCGAATATTGCGCTGGTCAGTGCCTGCACGACCTCTACCCACTGTATCGGCATGGCGGCGCGCCTGATCGCCTATGGTGATGCCGACGTCATGCTGGCCGGCGGCGCGGAACACGGGCTCACGCCACTTGGTCTCGGTGGATTCTGTTCGGCGCGCGCGCTGTCACAGCGCAATGATGATCCGGAGGGCGCAAGCCGGCCCTGGGACAGCGATCGCGACGGTTTTGTGCTCAGCGATGGCGCGGCATGTCTGGTGCTTGAAGAGTACGAGGCGGCACGTCGTCGTGGTGCGCCGATCTTCGCTGAAGTGGCCGGTTTTGGCATGAGTGCCGATGCACACCACATCACCGCACCGGCGGAGACTGGCGATGGTGCACAGGCCAGCATGCGTGCCGCGCTGAAAGACGCCCGAATGAATCCCGAAGATCTCCAGTACATCAATGCGCATGGCACCTCCACGCCGCTGGGTGATGCAGCAGAAACACGCGCGGTCCGCTCGGTCTTCGGTGCACATGCAGACAAGCTGGCCGTGAGTTCCACGAAGTCCACGACGGGCCATCTGCTGGGTGCAGCCGGCGCGGTGGAGGCCGTATTCAGCATACTGGCGATTCGTGACCAGGTTGCGCCGCCGACCATCAACCTGCACAAGCCGGGTCCGGATTGCGACCTGGACTACGTGCCGAACACGGCGCGCAAGATGCCGATCAACGCAGTACTGAGTAACTCATTCGGCTTCGGCGGAACCAACGGCAGCCTCGTTTTCCGGCGCGTTTGAGGCTCGGGTGCCGGCTGCCGCCAGCACATCGACGGCGGCCTGATTCTCCGTGACAGCGCCCATCGTCACTACGGTCCGGCTCCCGGCAGAATTCGACTTTATCGATCTGCACTGTCTGGCACCGGAGCGCTATCCCTTCCTGCTTGAAAGCCTTGGTGGCACGACCGCGCAGGAGGGTTTTGACATCCTGTTTGCCTTTCCAGGCCAGATCCTTCGTCTGGGCGAGGACTGGAAACTCTCCGGAGATCGTGCCGGGCGATTCACAGGGTTCCTCGCGGCACTCGATGCCTGGTGGGCAAGTGAGTCGGTTGAATCCCGTCCTGAGAGCGGTGCGGACAAGCGCATCGCTGCGACACCCCGTCTGCCGTTTCGAGGCGGCTGGTTCATCTTTCTGGCCTATGAGCTGGTTCGGGAAACCGAACCCACCGTCAGGGCCACGGCGCGGTCCGGATTCCCTGTTGCGCTGGCAGTTCGCATACCCGTGGCGCTCATCCGCAACCGGCACAGTGGTCAGGCATGGCTCATGGCCGAATCCGGGAATGAACCAGCGACGGCACAGCTGACAGCAGATATCGATGCCGTGATCCGTGCCGGGAACCGGCCGACCGGGGACACAAGAACCTTTGCTGTCGGCATTCACGAACCGGACCCGCATCAATTCCTCAATGCCGTCGAGATGACGCGCCAGCTGATTGCCGCCGGTGCAGTGTTCCAGGTCAACCTGGCCCGCCAGTGGACGGGTGAGTTGCAATCCGGAGTCGAGGCCTGGCAAGTCTATCGCCGGCTCCGTGAAGTCAATCCGGCACCGTTTGCCGGATTCGCGAGGTTCGGCGATGGCGCGATCATCAGTTCGTCGCCCGAGAGGCTGGTACGCGTCCGCGACGGATACGTGGAGACGCGGCCGATAGCCGGTACGCGGCCGCGGGCGAGCATGGCTGACCCAGAGGAGCAGCGGCGCAGGGCATTGCTCGGTAACGCCAAGGAGCGCGCGGAGCACGTGATGCTGATTGATCTGGAGCGGAACGATCTCGGCAGGATCTGTGTGCCGGGCACGATAGAGGTGAACGAACTGATGACCGTTGAGTCCTATGCTCACGTACATCATATCGTTTCGAATATTCGCGGCGAGCTGCGTGCGGGTGTTACGCCGGGCATGCTGATTCGTGCGGTTTTTCCCGGTGGCACGATCACCGGTTGTCCGAAAGTGCGCTGCATGGAAATCATCCGCGATCTGGAATCGCAACCGCGCGGGCCATACACGGGTTCGATGGGTTATCTCAATCGCGACGGCAGCTGTGATCTGAATATCCTGATCCGCACCATCCAGGTGTGTGGCCAGGAGTTCGCGCTTTCAGCGGGGAGCGGCATCGTTGCCGATTCCGTTGCAGAACGGGAACTCGACGAGACCCGGGCGAAGGCCAAGGGCATGCTGCTGGCACTGGAGAGCTGACGGGCAATGGAGCGGTACTGGATCAACGGTATGCCCGGCAGGCTTGTCGATATCGACGATCGCGGCCTGGCCTATGGTGACGGTCTGTTTGAGACCATTGCCATCCGTTGTTCTGCTGCGCGGTTTCTCGATCTGCATCTGGACCGGCTGTATGCTGGATCCGCACGGCTCAAGCTCCCTGCACCGGAGCGCGGTTCGCTTTTTGTGCAGCTGACAGCCGCTGCGGCGGGCATCGATGAAGGCGTGATGAAGCTGATCCTGACCCGTGGTCCCGGGCCGCGCGGCTATCGGCCCGCACAGCATCAGCATCAGCAGCCGACTGTCGCCTGGGGCCTGGAGCGGTGCAAAGCGCAGCGCTGGACACCGATCAGGGTGCGCTGGTGTGAGACTATCGCCGGGCGGAATCCTGTTACGGCGGGCCTGAAAACACTATGCCGGCTTGAGCAGGTGCTGGCCCGCGCCGAGTGGCAGGATGAATTGATCGCCGAGGGTTTTATGTGCGATGAGCAGGGCCAACTGGTGGGTGGTACCGCCTGCAACGTATTCATCGTCTCGGGCGGGCGCCTGCTCACGCCGTCGGTCACCCACGCGGGTATCAGCGGTGTGATGCGCCGGGTAATCCTGCAACAGGCGCACGAGGCAGGCATCGAGTCATACCAGGGGCCGGTGACGAAGAAGGACTTGCTGGATGCGGATGAGGTGTTCGTCAGCAATGCATTGATCGGGATACGGCCCGTCGTACAACTTGGCGAGCGTCAGTGGAAACCGGGTCCGGTGACTTTCAGGCTGGCGTCAAAGCTGGTCGATCTGGGAGTGGGCGAGTGCGCCGGCAGCTGTTGATCCTGGCCAGTGTGATCGTGCTGGCAGTTGTGGCCGGCACGGTCTGGGTGCGTACTTACCTGTCTGCTCCGCTGCCGATTGCCGCGAGCGGTTATCGTCTGGAAGTGCCGGCGGGTGCCTCACTGGCTACCGTTGCGCGTCAGCTTTCCGCGGACGGCATGATCTCCGTGCCCGCCATTCTCACCATCTATGGTCGTCTCAGTGGGCAGGCGGGCCGGATCAAGGCTGGCGAATATGCATTCCATCCGGGACTGACTGCCCGTGACCTGCTGGCTGAACTCGTGGCGGGCCGCGTGCAGCTGCACAGCTTTACCCTGGTGGAGGGCTGGACAGTTGCGGAGATCATGGCTGCCCTGAAAAAATCGACTGTGCTGAAGCAGACGCTGACGACCAGCGATGCGGGCCAGCTGGCCACGCAGCTGAAACTGGAGTTTGCGAGTGCCGAAGGCGCATTCCTGCCGGAGACCTATCTGTTTCCGCGCGGTACGACGGATGCTGAACTTCTCGACATGTCGCATAAAGCCATGCAGGAACAGCTGAGGGAAGCATGGCAAGGCAGGGATCCTGACCTGCCTCTGCAAAGTGCCTATGAGTTGCTGGTGCTGGCTTCCATCGTCGAGCGTGAAACAGCGCTGGCTGCGGAGCGGCCGCAGATCGCTGGCGTATTCGTGCGGCGGTTGCGCAAAGGCATGTTGCTGCAGACCGACCCGAGCGTGATTTATGGCGTGGGTGCGCAATTCGATGGCAACCTCACCCGGCGCCACCTCGAAACCGATACGCCCTGGAATACCTATACGAGGACGGGCTTGCCGCCTACGCCGATCGCAGCACCCGGTGCCGACGCGTTGTCCGCCGCTGCCCATCCTGCCGCTGGTACGGCCCTGTTCTTTGTTGCAAGCGGTGCCGGTGACGGCAGTCATCGCTTTAGCGATACGCTGGCGGAGCACGAGAAAGCCGTTCGGCTGTACCTGGCCACCTTGAAGGCACAGGGCCAGCGATGAACGGGCCAGTTTCAGCGCAGGAAGCCGGGCGCCTGATTACCGTGGAGGGCATCGAAGGGGTCGGCAAGTCCACGAACCTCGCTTTTGTCGCCGAGGAACTGCGGCGGGCCGGACACGAGGTCTTGTTGACGCGCGAGCCGGGCGGCACACCGCTGGGCGAGAAGATCCGCGACCTGCTGCTCCGGCCTGACGGTGAAATCGTACCGATGGCCGAGTTGCTGCTGATGTACGCCGCCCGTGCTGCACATGTCGAGACAGTTATCCGGCCGGCGCTGCGGGCGGGTTGCTGGGTGGTCTGTGACCGCTTTACCGATGCCAGCCACGCGTACCAGGGCGGGGGTCGGGGCATTTCGCGCGATACCATAGAGACCCTGGATCACCTAGTGACGGGTGGACTGCGCGCAGACCTGACCCTGCTGCTCGATGTATCTCTGGAGGTGTCGATATCGCGACAGTCTGGCCGGGCTGCGCGCGACCGCTTCGAGCGTGAGGCGAGTCCGTTTTTCAGTCGCGTGAGGGCGCGCTATCTGGAGTTGGCAAAGCAGCATCCGGAACGGATTCGCCTGATCGATGCTGCGCGACCGCTGCCAGAGGTCAAGGCGGAGATCAGTCGGGTCTTGCAGGAAGTGTTATTGAGATAATTTCGTCGAATAAGCTATAAGCTATTGTAATAATGACTCTTATTGAAAATATGTATTGGCTGGAATCTCCGGCGCGGCAACTCAAGGCACGCCTGCAGCGGGATCAGCCTCCGCAGGCGCAATTGATCTATGGGCCGCCAGGCACGGGGCGGCGCCATTTTGCCCTGTGGTCTGCGGCGCAGATCCTGGGTACAGACTGGGAGCCGGCTGCTGAAAGCGAAGCCGGAGCCTTGCCCGTAGTGCCGCATCCGGATTTCTTTTCCGTCAGCATCGAAGAAGACAAGAAGTCGCTTGGAATCGATCAGTTGCGGGAACTGATCGCCAATCTCACACTGACCAGTCATCGGGGCGGGCGCAAGGTCGCGATCATCTGTCCGGCCGACCGCATGATGCGCAATGCTGCGAACTGCCTGTTGAAGACTCTTGAGGAGCCGCCAGGCGCAACCACGATCCTGCTGGTCTGTGATTCGCTGGCTCGCGTCCCTGCCACCATTGTCAGCCGGTGTGAACGCGTGCGGCTGGCACCGCCGGACTGGTCAGCCGGGCTGGCCTGGCTGCGGCGCGCCCAGCCGGAGGACAGCGGCGTGGAAGCAGCACTGGGCTTTGCTGGCCGCGCACCACTGGCCGCCCGGAAGCTGCTTCGTGAAGGCTTCGGCGAACAGACCGGGAAACTGGCCGCCGATCTGGAAAGGATCGTGCAACGTGAGCTTTCACCCGCCGCGGTGGCGCGCCGCTGGGCCAGGCTCGACCGCGACCTCTGCCTGCGCTGGCTCTACTCGCAGGTGGCAGCACTGATGCGTGAAGCAATGAATATTGCCGAACCAGTGACTGCTGTAGCGAAAGCACACTTGAATATTTCGCACTCGCGCCTGAACATGAGCGCCTGCTGCGACTACCTGGATCAGCTCAACCAGGCAAGTCGGCTGCAGGATCGTTCACTGAATCCTGAACTCCAGTGGGCAGAGCTGT
The DNA here is from genome assembly GCA_024234935.1 of Chromatiales bacterium. NCBI lineage: Bacteria > Pseudomonadati > Pseudomonadota > Gammaproteobacteria > Chromatiales > Chromatiales bacterium. The sequence goes on along the minus strand of JACKNI010000001.1, from coordinate 486,958 downwards.
TGATGTGGTGGTACGGTTCGGCGGGATATGCAAGGTAACGTCATGGCAAGACCTGGGCTGCTGACACTCACAATCAGGGACAAGAGTGCGCTCTATCTCGCGTACATGCCGTTTGTGCGCAATGGCGGCCTGTTTATCCCGACCAGTACCAGCTACCGGATCGGTGATGAAGTCTTCATGCTGCTTAACGTGATGGGCGAGGACGAGAAGATTCCGGTCGCCGGCAAGGTGATCTGGGTGACGCCCAAGGGCGCACAGGGTAAACGTACCGCCGGTATCGGTGTGCAGTTCAGTGACCAGGACGGCGGCTCAACGCAGAAAAAGATAGAGAATTATCTGGCCGGCGCCCTGGGCGGTGACAAGCCAACCCATACCATGTAGTTCACCGGAAGCTGCCGGAACGAGCCGGGAGGCCTCAGTCGGCCAGATTCAGTCCGTTGCGCAACACCCGCGCATCAAAGCCCCGTTCGTTCAGCACGAAGGCGCCGGCTGAGCTGCGGCGCCCGGTATCGCAGCAGACGACGTAGGGTATTTTCGGATCCAGCGTGCCGAGCTTCAGCCGGATGAAGTAGAGCGGAATATTGATTGCTCCGGGTTCGTGGCGTGTTTCGAACTCGCTCGGGAGGCGCACATCAAGCCACTTGCCGCCATTGGCCACGATCTTCTGCGCTTCCTCACGATCCACCCATACTGTCATCGGTTCATTGAGCAGGGTGTTGAAGTCCTGCTTGCCGAGGCGCATGACTGCACCGTCGGTCTGCATGGTGATGGTCGCATTGCGCCGGTTCTGTGAAATCAGCGCCTCTTCACCGAAGGTATCGCCGACGCCGAGCTCGGCAAGCTTGATGCCTTCCTTGTTCAGTGGTGTTTCGCGCATCACAGTGCACTGGCCACGGGTGATGACATAGAAATAGTCACCTTCGTCACCCTGCTTGATGATGACGTCGCCGGCGCTGTAATTCACCTTCTGCATGCGCATGAAGATGGCCTGGATATTTGCGGGCGGAATGCGATGAAAGGCGCGTGTCTGCAGCAGCGTCGTCATCCAGTCATCAGACTCGGCATGCTCTTCGTTGTGCAGTTCGTTGACCTCATAGCTGCCGGTCTGGTCCCAGGTCAGCATGACATCCAGCAGTTCCGTGTCGACGGACAGATACTGGACATGGTCAACTGCCTTGACCGTATAGCGCCTGGGCAGTAACGGTGTAATCGGATTGTGCGCGTCGGCGCTGTCGGCGCGCATCAGTCTGACGTTATTGCTGCGATCGGTAAGTTCAAGCGTGCCGGACACCAGGTAATAGGTACGCTTGTCGGTATCCCCCTCGCGCAGCAGTGTCTTGCCGCTTTCCAGGGTCCTGATCTCCATTTTCTTGGCGAGCGCGGCCACGTTCTCCCGCTTGAGGCTGTCAAGCGGGGAGAAACGCCGCAGAATGGCTTCGGTGAGGATCAGTTCAGACATCTGCGGCCATTGTAACCGCAAGCTTTTGCGGGGCGGAAGAACGCCTGTGTGGAATCTGTGACGTCAGTTGGCCAGAAGCTTCCAGCCGGGCGAGGGCCGAAAACGTGACCCATGTTGTGTTGCCAGCACCTCAAGCCGATCAACCAGGGTGTCCACACCGGTCTCCCGTGCGTAGTGCAGCGGGCCGCCGCGGAAGGGCGCAAAACCGGTGCCGAAGATCACACCGGCATCGACCAGATCAGCATCCGCGACGATCGCTTCCTGCAGGCAGCTCACTGCTTCGTTGAGCAGGGTCAGGATCAGGCGTTCCTGGACCGCGGAATCCGAGCTGCCGGGAGCCAGCGACGGGCGCACCGGCTTTCGTTCACGGTAGGTATAGAAGCCCTGACCGGTCTTCAGGCCCAGATGTTTCTGCCGCACCAGTTCTTCAATTTCGGGCGCAACCTCCCTGCCGATAACCGGTGCCAGGATCCTGGCCACATGGGCACTCACATCGAGGCCGACGGAATCAGCAAGCTCGATCGGGCCCATTGGCATGCCGAAATCGGTCGCCGCAAGATCGATCTCCGCGGCAGGGATCCCTTCCCGAAGCAATTCGAGTGCTTCCGCAATATAGGGTGCGAGTATGCGGTTGACCAGGAAGCCCGGATGACTCCGGCAGGGCAGAGGCAGTTTGCCGATCCGGCGCGCGAAGGCAATGCCGGCATCCACCGACGCCTCACTGCTGGTGGGCGCTGCGACTACCTCGACCAGCGGCAGCTTTGCCACCGGATTGAAAAAGTGCAGTCCGATCAGTCTGCCCGAATCCTGCAAACAGCTGCTCAGATCCTCAAGCCGGATGCTTGAGGTATTGGTTGCCAGAATCGCCCCGGCCTTCAATTGTGGCTCCACGCGCGTAAAGAGTTCGCGCTTCGCAGCCAGGTCTTCGAAGATGGCCTCGATGACCACGTCGGCGGTGGCGGTACCCCGGCCCTCGGGATCAGCCGTGAGCCGTGACGTCGCGGCATTGACGGCGTCCGGCTCCCTGAGTTTGCGCTCGAAGAGCTTGCGGGCCCGCTCCATGGCGGGTTCGATGAATTTCAGTTCGCGGTCCTGCAGGCTGACCTCGAGGCCGCGCAAGGTGCACCACGCCGCGATATCGCCCCCCATCACCCCGGCGCCGATCACATGTACCCGCTTTGGTGGCTGCGCATTGCAGACGAGTTTCTTCAGGCGTTCCTGCAGAAAGTACACCCGGACCAGATTGCGTGAGGTCGGTGTCATGACCAGTCGGGCAAACGACTCTGCTTCGGCCTCGTAGGCGGCCGGGGTGGCCGCGCCGCCATGCTTCTCCCACAGGGTGATCAACGCATGCGGGGCGGGGTAGTGTTCAACCCGCGCTTTCCTGCTGACCGTGCGCAGGAGTTTCCGTGCCAGGTAGGGTCGCACGAGGGCCAGACCGAGAAGCCGGTCAAGCCATGGTGCCCGCGCTCGGTCATCGCCTTCAGCCAGCAGGTGCGTGGCGCCGTTTCGCCACTTGTCCTCCGCCGCCACCGCATCCACCAGGCCATATTTCCACGCCTGTACCGGGCGTATGGACCGGCCGGTCAGCATCAGGTCCATCGCCTTGCGCACGCCGATGAGCTGCGTCAGACGCACGGTGCCGCCAAAGCCCGGATGCACGCCCAGGAGCACTTCGGGCAGACCATAAACGGGCTCACTTCCGGCAATCGCCAGGCGCCTGGTGCAGGCCAGTGCCAGCTCCAGTCCGCCGCCGAGGGCAAAGCCGTTCAGTACAGCAACGCTGGGAAAAGGCAGTGCCTCAAGACGGGCCAGAATGTTCTGTCCCTGCCGCGTAACTGCATAGGCACGCTTCTCGGAATCCAGTGCCGGAAACTCGTTGATATCGGCGCCGGCAATGAAGCCCCGGGCCTTGCCCGAATAGACCACCAGGCCTTTGAGTGCGGACGCCTCCAGTGTATCCAGACACGTTTCCAGCTCCGCCATCGTTTCAGCGGACAGGGTGTTGGCGCCGGCACCTTGCCGGTCAAAGCACAACCAGCCGATCCCGTCCGCATCGCTTTCCAGTTGCCAGTGAACGAGCGTCAGCAGGACATTGGTGGGCGATGAATGCGGCATGTGTTTACCTCAGCTGAAAGTCACAGACCAGCGGCAAGTGGTCGGAATAGATGACATGAGGGATGTCGAAAGCGGTGATGTCTATCCCGTCACCATACAGGACAAAGTCGAGTTCCATACGCGGCGACTTGCTGGGGTAGGAGGGCAGTCCGCTCACGTTGGCACTGCGCAGCCCGGCTGCCTTCATGAAAAGGAACATCTCGTTCTCGCCCCAGAAAGTATTGAAGTCTCCGGCAACGATGACCGGTTTCTTGGCTTTTGACACGAGCTCGTACAGATAGCGAAGCTGGAACTGTCGATGCCGGTACTTGAGCGAGAGATGCACCAGGAAAATGATCACTCCGTCGAGTTCGAGCTCGATGATGAGGCGCTTGATGCCGGTGTCGAAGTAGTGGAAGCGTTCGCCAACAATCGAGGGTGCGGCCAGAAAGGCATTCGCCTGCTTGCGCAGTATGGGCAGCAGCTGGTTCAGCGACTCTTCGCCGTACTTGCATTCATAGCTGGAGAAGTGCCCCAGGGCATTTGCGATCACTTCGGCCTGGTTGACCCCGCCGCTGCGCATCGAACCGACATCCACCTCGATCAGGCCCACCACGTCCGGTGTGACGGACTTGGCGAAATTTATGATGTTGTCGAGGTTTCCCGGCGCGCCAAACAGGTAACCTGCCCCTGGTACCGGCATTTGCGGCGGGGCTCCGGCGCCAATGGCGTAGCGGATGTTGTATACGAGAAGGCGCATCTGGACCGGGAGTGTAATGCTGCAGGGACTGCAGGCAACAGGAACTGTAGTATGTCCCGCAGAATACTGGATGGAGGACGGAATTTTGTCCGATAAAACACCCATTCGTGTCTTTGTCAGTCACTTGTTCGAGAAGCACCCGGATTATCTGCGGGTTATCGAGTATCTCGAGAGCCGGGACAACTTCCTGTATCTGGCGACCAGCGACCCGGACCGGATTCCGCCTGGCGGCAAGGAAGACCTCAAGGAAGAGTTGCGCAACCAGATCAAGGCGGCCGAGATCATGGTGCTGCCGGTTTCGATCTACGAAGCGAATCCGGACCTCGTGACCTTCCAGATGGATGTGGCCGGCGCCTTCAGCAAGCCGATCGTGGCGGTCAAGTCGTTTGGCGAGACGGTAATGTTGAGGAAGCTGATCATCGACCGTGCAGCAGACGTGGTGGAGTGGAACGAGCGCGCGCTGGTCGATGCAATCCGGCTCCACGCGCGCCATGAGGATACGGCCCGCTGGGACGTCGTTGAGTTCAAGCTGGACTGACAGCCGGACAGGCGGATCGCTTGCCGGGCAGCGCGCTTGTCTGAAAAGGCATGGCTCAGTAACATCGCCTGCTTGCCGGACATCCCGGCGTAGCTTGCTTTAAATCCGGTTCAAAATCATGACGATAAATACAGATGCCCTGATCATCGGGGCAGGCCCGGCCGGGCTGTTTCAGGTATTCGAGCTCGGTCTGCTCGGTATCAAGGCCGACCTCGTGGATACACTGTCAGCGCCTGGCGGCCAGTGCGCCTGGCTATATCCGGACAAGCCGATCTATGACATTCCCGCCGTACCGGTCTGCACGGGTGCCGAACTGGTGGCGAACCTGATGAAGCAGATTGAGCCCTTTCAGCCGACTTTTCATCTCGGCGAAGAGCTCGTTGAGCTGAAAGCGGTTGCCGACGGCGGATTTACGGCCAGCACCAGCGAAGGCAAGCAGTTTCTGGCAAAGACGGTCTTCATTGCCGCCGGCGTGGGCTCGTTCCAGCCACGCCGCGTACATGTCGATGGCGCGGATGCGCTTGAAGGCACGCAGATCCATTATCACGTGAAGGATCCCGGCATTTTTGCCGGCAAGCGGCTGGCAATTTTCGGCGGCGGTGACTCGGCGCTCGACTGGGCGCTGGCTCTGGGGCCGAAGGCCGCGGCGCTTACCCTGGTGCATCGACGCGACGAGTACCGGGCGGCACCGGCTTCGGTGGCGCTGCTCAAGGAACGTGCAGGCCGTGGCGAAGTGCGACTAGTCGAAGAGGCGAATCCAACCGCTCTGCGTATGGACGGTTCGCTGATGACGGGTGTTGAGGTCACTACCAAATCCGGCACTTCCGAAGTACTGGATGTGGACCATGTGCTGGTGTTCTACGGCTTGTCTCCGAAACTTGGCCCGATTGCGAACTGGGGGCTTGAGTTCAACAAGAAGGCTATCGCGGTCGATACCGAGAAGTTCCAGAGCAATATCCCGGGCGTCTTTGCCATCGGTGATATCTGTGATTATCCGGGCAAGAAGAAACTGATCCTGAGTGGCTTTCATGAGGCTGCACTGGCGGCGTTTGCCGCCAAGGCGATCGTGGAACCCGGCAAGAAAGTTCATTTGCAGTACACGACGACCAGCCCGCTGATGCAAAAACGCCTGGGAGTTGCTGGCGAGCAGTAGTCGCGACATGCACCGAGGCTTGGCAATCCGGCCCCTCGTCATCGCTCATCGCGGCGCATCAGCCTATCTGCCCGAGCATACGCTGGCCGGAAAGGCCATGGCGCACGCGATGGGCGCGGACTTCCTCGAGCAGGATGTAGTCGCGACTCGTGATGGCGAGCTGATCGTTTTCCATGATCTGCATCTCGACGATCTAACTGATGCAGCGCTCCGTTTTCCGGGCCGGGCGCGAGCCGACGGGCGGCATTACTGCATCGATTTTGATCTGGCTGAAATCCGGCAATTGGCGGTCAGCGAGCGGCGGCGCGCCGGGAGCAGGCAGCCGCGTTATCCGGGCCGGTTCCCGGCCGCTGCCGGCAGTTTTGCGATCCCGACCCTCGACGAGGAAATCCGCTTCATACATGGACTGAATCAGTCCACCGGGCGCCGCGTCGGCATTTACCCGGAAGTGAAATCACCCGCTTGGCATCACGATCATGGCATTGATCTGGCGGCAAAGATGCTGGCCAGCTTGAACCGTCATGGCTATTCCGGTCCCGGTGATCCGGCGATCATGCAGTGCTTTGACGCCGGGGAGTTGCGGCGTATGCGTAGCGAACTGGGGTGCAGCTTGCGGCAGGTGCAATTGCTGGAGGGTGAGGGCGCTTTACCCTCCGATTCAGAGCTGGCTGCGATCCGGGGATATGCCGACGGTATCGGACCAGGTCTGGGGCTGGTGCTCGGTACCGGGCTGGTCCAGGCGGCACACCGCGCTGGTCTGCAGGTTCATCCCTACACGCTTCGCGCCGACGCCTTGCCGCCGGGGTTCAGCAATCTGGAAGAGCTGCTCACGGTCTTGTGTGGCGCTGAATCCGTTGATGCTGTCTTTACGGACTTTCCGGATCGGGTTGTTCGGTTTTTAAATCAATATGCTGCGGGACTTTCCTGAGCTTGTTTACATCGAACCCGTTCTGCTCAAGGAACGCAATCATCGCCTGGTAGTCTGTCTCTGCTATGGATGGCGTACGTGCCATCAGCCAGACCCAGCGCCGGTCCGGAACCGCGATGATGGTGCGTGTATATGCCTCATCACGGTCGACGATCAGATAATCGCCCGCCGGCAGAAACCAGAAAAATTTCATTTTCCACTCGGTATTCACCGGTGGATTGGCGACACGTGCCCTGGGCGTCATGCGCTTCGGCGGCCCGTCAAATGCGCCGTCACGGAAGGTGTAGGTGGTTTCGATCGTTCCATCCGCGGCGAGTCGATAGGACTCCACACCGTTGTGCGCATCTTTCTCCGAGATAAATGGCAGATCGATGGGAATGAATGCCAGCACGTACCAGTCGCCCATGAATCGCTGGAGATCGAGAGGTTCCCGCATGCCGCTTAACGGTGGCAGGGAACTGGTACAGCTGCTCAGCAGCAGGCATGCTGTCGCCAAGGCTAAAGTGCGCATAATATATATTATGTTAAGTTTTATCTTGCGCGGGCTATTGGACCACCTGGTCAATCACTATGGAGATGGTCCCGCCGGATTGCTCCATTCCGCCCCAGCTGGCTTCACCATAGAGATCGCCAGCCTGGGCGACCGGATTCCCCGCATTGGCGATACGTGCCACCAGTGCGGCTGACTTCAGTGCCGCGAGGCCGGGCCCACCAGGCAACATCAGGTCTGCATCGCTGATCCGCAGGGACACGGGCAAGTCGCTGGCGAGCCGGCGTACCACAGCCAGCGGCGGTCCGGGCTTGCCTGGATCACGAACAAATATGAAGAGTGGCGCCGAAGGCGAGATCCGCGCGCGCAAGTCCGCACTGACCGAAACCTTTATATCGATACCAGCACTGTCGGCCGCACCGGCACCGCGCGCTGGCGCATTTGCTGCGGACGGACCTGAGCCAGGTGCTGCGACGGATGGATCGACGCCCAGCTCAGCAAGCTGTCTCACAATGATCTGCTGAACTTCCGCCGGTGGATCCAGGTCGAGCAATGCCTGCCATCGAGAGCGTACGCTTGCGATGTCGCCGCGTGACAAGGCGAGCATGCCACCGTACCAGAGCGCCTTCGGATTTCGCGGCTCCCGCTCCAGAACCGCCTCGACTTCCTGGCCTGCGGCGCCTGAAAGCGCTGCGGGATTCTCGGCAATCTGTGCTTCGGCGGCGCCCAGGCGCGCAGCCATGTTATTGCCATTGGACAGTTCGATGGCACGTCGATAAGCCTGCACTGCATCGGCCGGACGCTGAACTGCCAGATAGGAACTGCCAAGCAAGACCCAGCCGTCCTCGTCAGACGGATTCTCCGCCAGCTTCTGTTCAAGTCCGCCGATCGCTTCATCGAGGGAACGCGCCTGCGCCGAAGGGTCAGCGGCCTGGGCAGGTGGCGTCACCCAGTTGTAAGTGCTGATCTTCGGATAAACCAGCCAGACGAGTATCGGAATCAGGCAGGCAGCGAGCGTTGCTGCGAGCCGCGAGCGTTCCGGACCGGCGGCATGCCACAGTGGCCAGGCTATCAGTCCGACGCTCAGCAAGGTCAGCAGAACTGAAGTCAGTACGAAAAGTGTCATGCTGTCGTTCATTCAGCCTGCCGACGGCGGATCGCCGTCCTCAGAGGGTACGGGCAGCGCGGCGCGGCGCCGGATGATTCGCCACAAGCCGCCCGCGCCGATCAGCAACAGCAGCACCGGCGCCAACCACAGCAGTGCCGTATTCGCCTGCCAGCGGGGCCGGTACAGCACAAAGTCGCCGTAGCGGTCGAGGAGAAAGGTCTTGATCTCCTCTTCCGACCGCCCGGCTTCGAGCATCTGGCGTATTTCACGCCTCAGATCGATGGCCAGAGGTGCAGTGGAATCAGCGATCGTCTGATTCTGGCAAACGAGGCAGCGTACCTCGTTGGTCAGATGGTCAAAGACAGCTTGCTGTGCCGGGTCTGCGAGCTTTTCATCGTGTTCAATCGCCCACGCTGAAAGTGTCGCCAGGCAAAGCAGGATTCCGGAAAACAGCGCAACGGTCCGCACTAGGGTTTCGATCCCGTCCGGGCTGCCGTGATACGCGGCAGAAACTCATCGCGCCAAACGGCGAGCGTCATCGGTGCGATATGCTTGTAAAGCACAGTGCCGTCGGGGCCAACCAGAAATGTTTCCGGTGCACCGTAGACGCCCCACTCGATGGCAGCCCCGCCCGCCTCGTCTACGCCTACGGCCGCGTAAGGGTTGCCGAGTTGCTGCAACCACTGGCGGGCAAGAGCGGGATCATCTTTCCAGTTGATGCCATAGATCGGAATACTGCCGTCCTGCGCCAGCGTGAGCAGGGTTTCATGTTCCTGCCGGCACCCTGAACACCAGGTTCCCCAGACATTGACGAGGCTGACTTTGCCGAGCAGATCCGAACGCTGCAGGGTCATTTGCGGATCATCGAGGCGCGGCAGACTGAACTGTGGCGCCGGTTTCCCGATCAGCGGTGAAGGCACATAGCCCGGATCACGGTACAGGCCGACGGCAAATACGGCGACCAGCAGCGCGAACACGGCTCCGGGTATGAGATAGCGCCACATCGCTGTCCGGAATTCCTCAGGGCCGCGCGGGCTGCGAACCGGGACTTGCAGCAGGAACGCTGGCCTGCACCGGTATACGGTAACGCCGGTCGCTTGCAGCGAGAACGCCACCGAAGGCCATCACCAGCGCACCCAGCCAGATGAACCGGATCAGCGGCTTGTACTGGAGCCGCACGCTCCATGCATTTCCGCCGAGGTCATCACCGAGCGCCACAAAGATATCGCGGGACCAGCCGGCATCGATGCCAGCTTCCGTCATCGGTGAACTGCGCTCGCCATAGACGCGTTTTTCAGGGTGCAATGTTGCAACCGGTTGACCATCGCGCGTGACGACCATTTCACCGCGCAGCCCCTGGTAGTTCGGTCCGCGTATCGGCTGGGCACCATTGAAGCGGATGTTGTAGTCACCGATGCTCACCGTTTCCCCGACTGCAATACGCTGATCGGTCTCGACATTGAAAGACGTCGTTACGGTAACGCCCAGCACGAAGAGCCCCAGTCCCAGATGTGCAACCGACATGCCCAGTGCAGCCCGGCTGAATCGCGGCCCACGACCCACGAGCTGCCGTACCGGATCCAGCAATGCCGCGAATACGAGCCACAGGCCTGCGGCTATGCCGACCATGGTGAGTACGTTCTTGCCGCCGTAGAGGAACAGGGTAATGGCGATTCCGGCCACGACGGCCAGTGCGGCAGGAATACGCAGACGTGTTGCCACAACAGATGTATCCGCCGAACGCCATGCCGTGTGCATGCCCACACCCACGGCCACCAGCAGCGGCAACATCGGCAACAGAAACACCGTTTCAAAATATGGCGGTCCTACCGAGATCTTGCCCGCATTGAGCGCATCCAGAATCAGCGGATACAGGGTGCCCAGCAGCACGAGACCTGCGGCCACGCAGAGCAGAATATTGTTGATCAGCAGAAAGGTCTCGCGTGAGAAAGCGCTGAAGCCCACCGCCCGGTCAAGGGTTGGTGCACGCCAGGCATAGAGTCCGAGCGCCACACCGATCACAACTGCCAGGAAGCCGAGGATGAACAGCCCTCGCGCCGGATCCGAGGCAAAGGAATGTACCGACACCAGCACGCCGGAACGCACCAGAAAGGTCCCGACGAGACTCAGCGAAAAGGCAGTGATCGCCAGCAACAGGGTCGAGCCCTTGAAGAGCCCGCGCTTTTCGGTCACCGCGAGCGAGTGAATCAGTGCCGTACCTACCAGCCAGGGCATGAACGAGGCATTTTCCACCGGATCCCAGAACCACCAGCCACCCCAGCCGAGCTCGTAGTAGGCCCACCAGCTGCCCAGTGCGATACCGATGGTCAGGAACACCCAGGCGGCTGTCGTCCATGGCCTCGCCCACCGCGCCCACTCGCTGTCGATCTTGCCGGCAAGCAATGCTGCAATCGCAAACGAGAATGCGACCGAGAAGCCGACATAGCCGGCATAAAGTATGGGCGGATGCAGCGCCATTGCCGGATCCTGCAATAGCGGGTTCAGGTCATTGCCGTCGAAGGGGACCGGGTCAAGCCGTACAAAAGGATTGGAGGTAAAGAGGATAAAGGCGATGAGACCGAAATTGACCGCGCCCATCACGCCGAGAATCCGCGCCCTGATGTCCCGCGGCAGGCGCCCGGAAAGTGCGGCCACGGCAATCGCCCAGATTGACAGTACCAGCGACCACAGCAGCAGCGATCCCTCGTGACCGCCCCACACAGCGGCTACCTTGTAGATATCCGGGAGTCTGGTATTCGAGTTGCTGGCGACATAGAGAAGCGAAAAATCATCGTGCTGGAAGGCCCAGGCCAGCGCAAGGAAGGCACCGGCGATAAACACGAACTGACCGGCCGTGGCGGGCGTACCCACAGCCATCCACGCAGTCTTGCCGGTATGTGCGCCGACGAGTGTGAATATTGCCTGGGATGCGGTCAGGCACAGGGCAAGCACCAGGCAGATTTGACCGATCTCGGGAATCATGCCGACAGTGTGCCAGACTTCAATTCAAAGCAGCGTCGGTGGCGGGTGGTACCGCAGGCGGCGCCTGACCGTCTGTGGCCATGGTCGCTGCGACTTCCGGTGGCATGTAATTTTCATCATGCTTGGCCAGAACCTCCTCGGCACGGAAGACACCGTCAGCATCGACGTGTCCCATCGCAATAACCCCCTGCCCTTCCTTGAACAGATCTGGTAGCACGCCCGAATAGGCCACTGTCATGGTTTTCGCGTTATCGGTGACATCAAAGCGGAGTTCCATGTCGCCCGGTTCGCGGCGGAGGCTGCCCTTCTCGACCATGCCGCCGAGGCGGATCTTCTTGCCCTCAGGTGCTTCCCCGGCAATCGCCTGGGTCGGGGTGTAGAAATAAAGGAGGTTTTCCTGAAAGGCGCGCAAGGCCAACCCGACCGCAACCGCAACACCAGCGACGAAAAGCCCTACCAGTACCATTCTCTGTCTGCGAGGAGTCATGTGCTCACCTTTCTGCCCGATTGTCTGACCAGCCGCAAGTGCAGACGTTCCCTGGTCTGCCGCAGTTGGCTGCGTGCCGCCAGCAGATTTAATATCAGCACGATGGCGGTGATGCCAAACGACGGCCATACGTATTTGGCGTAACCGCCCATCGCCAGAAATTCACTCATCGGTCCGTTTGCCTGATACTGGTGCTACGCAGCACATCCTGTGCCCAGCGCGAGTGGAATTCACGCTCGAGTACCTCACCCCGCACCCGCATCGCGAGTACGCCCAGAAAAAACAGCGTAAAGCCCAGAATCATCGTCAGCAATGGCCAGAGCATGTTAAAGACAATCGACGGCGCATCGAGTTTGGAGATCGAAGGTCCCTGGTGCAACCCCGCCCACCACAATACCGAGAAGTGGATGATCGGCACATTGACCACGCCAGCCAGCGCGAGCACCGCACTGGCCCGGTCGGACTGGTTCAGGTCATTGAAGGCGCTGCGCAGACTCATATAACCAAAGTAGAGGAACAGCAGAATCAGTTCCGAAGTGAGACGTGGTTCCCACTGCCAGTAGGTTCCCCACATGGGCTTGCCCCATAACATGCCCGTGACCAGTGCTGCCGCAGTGAAACTCGCACCGATGGGCGCGCAGCTCGCCGCCACCGCATGGGCGAGCTTGATGCGCCAGATCAGGCCGATACCAGCGGCAAGCGCCATCGTTACGTAGATCATCATCGACAGATAGGCAGATGGCACGTGCACGTAGATGATCCGGTAGCCGTCACCCTGCTGATAGTCGGCCGGTGCAACCACCAGTCCGCCCCAGGTGCCGAGGACGATGAGCAGCAAGGCCGGCCAGAGCAACCAAGGTACCAGGCTCGCTGCCACGCGATAGAAATGCGGCGGCGATGCGAGGCGATAAAACCATGTCCACATAAGTCCGGTTGCTCCGTATTCAATCTGCGCTGATACGTATCGCCATGGCCGCGGCAGGCGGTGCAAGACTCAATGCGAGAGCAAGCAGCGCACCCAGCAGATAGAGCGGCCCGGTCGGGTCATCGCCGCTCAGGGCAATATCCGTAGCGCGCGCGCCCAGCATAAGCACGGGCAGCATCAGCGGCCCGACCATCAAAGCCAGCAGCACGCCGGACTGGCGCAGTCCGGCCGTCAATGCCGCGCCGATTGAACCCAGCAGGCTGAGCGTTGGTGTACCGACCAGCAATGACAGCAGCAAGGTGCCGATTGCATCGGCCGGCAAATGGTAGGTGATGGCAAGCATCGGTGCCACGGCTACAACAGGCAGCCCGGTGACCAGCCAGTGCGCAAGGGTCTTCGCGAGTATAACGAGACTCAATGGATAGGGCAGTGTCAGCAGTTGCTCCATGGTGCCGTCCTCGATGTCGGCACGGAACAGCTGGTTGAGCGAGAGCAAGGCGGCGAGCAGCGCGGCAATCCACAGTACCCCTGGCGCGAGCGCGCGCAGAAACTCCGGGCGGGGATTCAGCGCCAGCGGGAACAGGGCGACAACCAGCACGAAGAAAACGACCGGATTGCAGATATCCGACCAGCGTCGCATGGCGATCATCAGATCGCGCTGGAGCACGACCCAGAACAGGCTGCCCAGTCCGAGATTCAAGCTGCCTCTCCCATTTGCAGCACAGTGGTCCGCGCTGTGCCGAGGTCGATGGATTGATGGGCGACGATGACCGCAGTGCCTGAGTTGGCCAGGTGCTTCTGCAACACCCGTTCCAGAAACTCGCGCCCGGCAGCATCGAGATTCGTCTGCGGCTCATCCAGCAGCCAGAGCGGTGCGCCGGACATCAGCACCCGGGCAAGTGCGGCGCGACGTTTCTGCCCGGCTGACAGGACGCGGGCAGGCAGATCAGCACATGCGGTGAGCCCGGTCGATGCGAGGAGTTCAGGAAGCGCACCGGTCGCATAGCCGGACAGCCGGGCATAAAAGCGCAGGTTTTCCAGCGTCGTCAAATCAGGCTTAAGCGCCGTTGCGTGGCCGCAATAGGCGATCGCGTGACGACCGGTCCCGTCGCGTCCGGACAGCGGGAGCCCCTGCCACTGAACCTCACCCTCTTCGGCCAGGGTCAGGCCAGCGATCACGCGCAGCAGCGTCGTTTTGCCCGAGCCATTCGGACCCCGGATCAGCAACGCACCACCCGGTGCCGCAGCAAACGACAGCTGATCGAACAGACAGTTCGCACCGCGCCACAGCGTCAAACCCGTGCCCGTGAGCAACTCCACCTCCGTAAACCGCTTCCCTTGCGGCGCGCCATCCTGCACCAGGATCCGCTTTTGAAACAAGTTATTGAATGAATTCGTTCATATCACTTCGCGGACCCGCCGACGCAAGCGAAGCGGCCATCGCCCTGGCATTCCTCATGCTTTACATAACTGAGATGCCTAACTAGACTGATCCCAAACAAGAAATGAGCGTTCGAGCCATTGTCTGCACTGATCAATACCGGTGAACTACAGGCTTCCGGTCGCGAACCGGTGCCGCGCGTCGCGACACTGACCGCCGCCTCGGCCTACCTGAACCGCTGCCTGCTTGGTCAGCGTCCATTCGCGGTGCTTACCGGCAGCGCGCAACTGACGCTGGGGACCCTCCTAGACCATCTGGCCGCTGAATGCCAGCGCCGCGACGATCTACACCTGGTACGGATCAATGCGCCCGGTGACAGTATCCCGGATTTCCTGACCCGCGCACTGACGCAGCTTGGCTTCGAGCTCGAGGCGGTCGAAGCTGATGATCTCCACAACTTGCTCATGGTCTTTCTGCGGCATGAAGGTGCCCGCGGACGCAGGACCGTCTTCCTGATCGAGCATACCGAGCAGTGCGGGCCTCGCGTGCTCGAGTTCTTGCAGGTCCTTTCGCGAGTGCGGGTGAGCGCGATACCCGCCGCTACCTTTGTCCTGGCGGGCACCCAGACGCTGTGCCGGATCCTCGATTCCCCCGGTATGGCCGGACTCAGGCAGTTCACGCGCGAACGCTTTGACCTTGATGCAGCTGTGGTTCGCGTTACAGAGCCGGCGCTCAGCGTCGTTCGTGGTCCGCACCCCGCCGGATGGTCGCCCTCCTCGGGACCGGCCGACGCCAACCAGCGCGGAAGCCTGGTCGTCATGCTCGATGGCGCGATTCTGGAGCGACGGACACTCGCCTGCGGCCGTATGCTGATCGGCCGCAGTCAGCACAACGATCTGTGCCTGCGCAGCCGTTTCGTGAGCCGCCATCATGCTGTACTGATCGTTACCGAAGATGAGGTCCATATAGTGGACCTGCGCAGCACCAACCCCGTGCGCGTAAATGGACAGCCGGTAAAAAACCAGGCTCTGGCAGCGGGAGACCTGCTCACCATAGGCAACTATCAGCTACGCTTCGACGCCAGTCTTTGACCTGTTCGTCGTGGAGCGGCCAGTCGATGGTGATTCGCTACAGCCTGTATTTTATTGTCATGGCTCTGTACACGGCACCCCTGCTGGGCGTCACCGTGATGCCGCCGGAATTTCTGCTGGACTGGGACCACGGTGCAGTATTCCTGCTCGTAATCCACGAGTTTTCCGGATTTATTTTTTTCGGCCACACCCTGTTCAGCAATATCTGGGCCATGCGCGTGCGTATGACGGCCGATCACGCAACGGGCGTGATGGCCCGAGCGATGCTGCGCAAGATGGCGCTCGGCATCACTGCCCCAACGTCGATACTGAGCCCGCTGGCTGGTCTGCTGCTGGTCAACGGCTGGTTTGGCGGATTCGCATCGGCGCCATGGGCACTCGCTGCCTACGTCGCCTTCTGGATCATGGCAGCGATACAGCTGGTGCCAGACATCATCCGTTATGCAGTCGACACCCATGCCGCTGATCCGAAGCGGGATGTGAAGACGGCAGCGATCCGCGGAATCGGCTCGACGATCCTGACCTTCTACATCATCTGGTGCATGGTCACGAAGAACGCCTTGATTATCTGAGGCCACCCGCTACCAGAGGATCGGCTTCCAGACCATCAGGTACAGGACCACGAAGACGCTGACCGTGATACCGATCCAGCTAAAAGTGAGTCCGCGTGACAGCGCTGCAATCTGCCGATGATCTGGCGGCTGCTGCGCGGTCAGCCGAATCCACTTCTTCATGAACGGACCATAGGCGGTGCCCATCGCTGCCAGCACCAGTGTCAGAACCAGGCTGACGATAATCCACGGCGTGATCGTCGGCCATAGGGACAGCCACATGGTGGTACCGCAGATCGTGGCGACGATGTAGGACGGAACCGCCAACCGGTCATCGATTTTCTTTATCAGACGCAGGATATTCGAGCCATGCACAGGATCTGCGTTGGCTGCCAGCAGCCAGAAAATATGCGTTACGTTTGATCCGAAGCCGATACAGGCAGAGGCGATATGCAACCATTTAAGGCTGAGATAGATTTCGGCAGTCATCCCGCCCCCGCCTCACAAGTGCTCCGAACCGGAGAATACTAACGCACAGGGAGCGAGTCGACTTCAATCAATACTTCGTTACGTCGCATGAACGGCAAGGTGAATGGCGCGTTATAGCGGGCCAGTTGCGGTTCCCCGCGCACGCCGATACCAGCCGCAGCGAGGGCAGCAAGCAACTCGTCACGACTGGCATTGTAGTTACTCTCGGTCCAGCGACCAGAGTAGCGAAGTACTGCGAACAGCCTTGCCGGCTCACGCACGATTCTTATTCTTGAATCTGCCGGGACCGGTGCGGTTTCAAGGGTGTACTTTTTCGGCAGGGTAAAGGCAATACGCCATCCACGGACTGAACCGGTTTGCTGCACGGGTACAGTCATGGCAATTTTCTCGCTTCCTGCCGTCTGGGATACGGGTGCCGTCATGGCGATCTTCGACTGTGCGGTGTTGCCGCCGCTGATGTATCTGAACAGACGGCGAAAACCTTCGTTACCTGCGCTCTCGAAGTCGGCTGCATCTTCGACCAGTGTCTCAGCCGTCAGGTAAGGAGCATATTCCCTGTACTCAACCTTTCCGTCCGTGTGCCGGACCGTGTATGCGGGCTCCTCGATGCTCATGGCTGGACTCCCAGATAACAGCGCGACCGTAAATAAAAGTATATGGAGCAGTCCAGCTGACCGCGCCTGGTTATTCATGATGACCGGCGCGAAGGCGCCCGACCCGGCCAGATCGCCGCCACGCTGACCACCACCATTACCGCGCAAGCTGCCGCGGCTGACAGCCTTACAGCATGGCTTGTTTCGAGCGTCTGCAACACGATGCCGAGCGACGCCCAGCCGAATACCGCTGTATACACGACGTCGTGCGTCTTGACGCCCATGGCGGTATAGATGGCCGTTGCCGTCACAACGGTGAGAAGTGCCCAGTCCTCCATCGGCAATCCAAACGGCCAGGTTTTCAGCTCAAAAAACCAGGCAGCAAGATTGGCGAGAACTGCCGTGCTGATCCAGCCAAAATACAGGCTGAACGGCGTATTCACGCAAAGGCGTTCGGCGAGTGATGACGCAGGCGTTGCCCGCAGTCGCACATAGATGAAGATCAAGCTTGCGAGCAGGACCAGCATCAGTACCAGACTCTCGAATATCCGGCCGTAATGCCACATGAAGATCCAGAGGGAATTGGCGACGCAGCTGAGCCAGTATGCGGGCTCTATGCTGCGCACACGTGCCGCTTGGGCCGTCGGAACACGCGCAGCATGGACAGCGAAGGCCGCAAGTCCAAGGTAGATCAGTCCCCAGATCGAGAACACCCAGCCCGCGGGCGTAAAGCCTGTCGGATAGCGCGCGCTGATCTCACCTGTATTCACGCCGTTGATGGGCAGGATATTTGCCGCAGCGTTTACCCCGATGACAAGCAGGGTAAAGAAAATGGAGAAATATCGGCGCATGGCGGGATCTCCGTTATACCTGTACTGAATCGGGAGACGGCAGTTTGCCGCTGCTTGTGCAGGGTATTCGCCGCCAGCGGCAATCCGGATTCGCCGCGTTGCGCTCACCCCCTGATAAAAGCAGATCGCCCTGGTCGTTGATGATGCCCCTTGCCTGCGGCATCTATGACCGGAATGGTGCCCGGGGCCGGAATTGAACCGGCACGACCCTTTCGGGTCAACGGATTTTAAGTCCGCAGCGTCTACCAGTTCCGCCACCCGGGCCTGCAAGACATTCTAGTGCCTGGCGGCGGCAGGCGCATCGGCATGGTTCTCCTCAGGGCTTTTTCAGCATGGCCAGCCACTTGCCCATGCCGACGCTGTCCGCCTGTTCCTTTACGACAGCCGCAGTGACAACCGGGAAAGCCTTTTCCTCTGCGAAATCTTCCACGTTGCCGACGGCAAACTTGCGTACGAACTTTGGCGTCTTTGCGATTGTCGCCATCGCCTCCTCGTCCCAGGGCATGCTGATAACCGAGCCGCCCAGGAGTTTGACGAGATTGTTGGCCCAGCGTGCCGGAATGACCACAAACATCTCTTCCGGTTTGAGCTTGTTGTTCATGCGGCCGCCCATGTCGCCGGGCGTCAACACCACATTCTCTTCGTACCAGGGCGTTGCGAACATGTCGCTACAAAACGATGATGGAATCGATGCGAATCTGCTCGGTCCCCTCATGTACACCGGTGATGTAGGCGCCGTGCAGGCAATCCTGATGTGACCGGTCGAAGTAGACGATCTTGCCGGAAAGCACCGTACAGATGCCGGCGATATCCAGCTGCGAGGTTGATGTCTGCTTCAGGGCTGTGCCGGTTGATCCGGTCAAACGGGCTTCCTCCATCTGCCAACCATATCAGCAACCAGGGAATAAGCCGCAGGGACGACGACCAGGGACAACAGGGTAGAGGTAAGCAGCCCGCCGATCACAGAGACGCCGAGCGGTGCACGGAAATTGCCATCAGCGCCAAAACCCAGCGCGATCGGCAGCATGCCTGCGCCCATTGCCACCGTGGTCATGATGACCGGACGCGCACGCTTGCGACAGGCTTCCAGTATGGCTTCGCGTCGTGACAAGCCCTGGTCGCGTTCGCCGATGATGGCGTAGTCGACGATGAGAATGGAATTCTTGGTTGCGACGCCAGTCAGCATCAGGAGGCCGATCAGGGATGGCAGTGACAGCGCATATCCGGTGAGCAGCAGTCCGCCGAACGCACCCGCACCGCACAGCGGTACAGCGGCAAGAATTACCCAGGGCTGCGAGGCGCTGCCGAAAAGCAGCAACAAGACGACATAGATGCTGACCAGGCCTGCCAGGATCGACATGCCGAAACCGAACAACAGTTCGCCAAGTGCCTCGGCATCGCCGCTTGGCAGGACGCGGACACCGGCCGGCAGATTTCTCAGTGCCGGCAATGCCCGGACTTCCTTGAGCACGGTGCCGACCGGCAGGCCATTCAACTCGGCTGTCACGCGAATGTTGCGCTCGCGGTTGAGACGGTCGATCTGTGCTGGCCCGCTGCCTTCGCGAATCGTTGCGACGGCCGAGAGCGGCACGCTGCCATCCCGCGTTGGTATACGCAGCTTCGACAGCAGTCCGACATCGCCAAGTGCGCGCTCCGCAACCTGTACGCGGATCGGGATCTGTCGCTCGGCCAGATTCAGTTTGGCCAGCCGCTGCGTAAAATCACCGCTGGTAGCAACACGTGCGGCAGTCGCGATATCGACGGTTGTGACACCGAGATCCGCGGCCCTGGCCGGGTCCGGTGTGATGATCATCTCCGGCTGCAGCAGCGATGCGGTGGATGAAACACTGCCGAGACCGGGCAAGGTGCGAACGGCCGCCTCTACGTCGCGCGCAGCGGCTGTCAGTAGTTCGGCATCGTTGCCGGCAAGTATGATCTCGAACAGCTTGCCGGGACCCACCGCCACAAAGCTGCTGCGTACGCCGGGCAAATCGCCGAGCCGTTTGCGCAGTTCGGCTTCCAGCTCCGGAACACTCCGTTTGTGATCACGCTTGAAGGATATGATCAGGCCGGCCTTGCGAAGATCGCCCAGGAAACCACCTTCATAGCCCATATTGGCAACCGCACCTATGCGTGCATAGACGCTGTCAACCTCCGGAACCTGCAAGACCAGTTGCCGAGCCTGCTCCGCAACTTCGGTCGTCTCGCGCAGGCTGGCTCCTGGCGGGAGCTCGAGCGATACCTCGGTACGGGTACCGCTGCCGGGTGGAAGAAAGGTCGTTGGAATAAGCGGTACCAGCGCGAGAGAGCCCAGGAATACGGCAAAGGCAAGCAGCAGCGTGCGCTTCCGATGGCGCAGGGCTGCTTCCACCCAGCGAATATAACCGGGCATCCAGCCCGATTCCGGGATGGCCTCCCCGGCCGACTGCATGAACTGGGCGGCCAGCATGGGTGTCAGGAGTCGCGCCACCAGCAACGAACAGAGTACGGCCGTGGCCGCCGTCCAGCCGAACTCGCGGAAAAACAGGCCGACCTGGCCACCGATCATTGCCACGGGAACGAAGACTGCAACCAGCGTCGCGGAAGTTGCTATCACCGCGATGCCGATCTCGTCTGCCGCGTCAATGGCTGCCTGCCGAGCTGACTTGCCCATGGCGCGATGACGCGCGATGTTCTCAACCTCGACAATGGCGTCGTCGACAAGGATGCCGATGACCACCGCAAAGGCGAGCAGCGAAAGCAGGTTCAGGCTGAAACCAAACCAGTGCATCATGGCAAAAGTGGGAATGACCGAGAGCGGCAAGGCCACGGCACAGATCCACGTGGCCCGCCAGTCGCGAAGGAAGATCCAGACCACCACGACGGCGAGCACGGTACCCTCAAGGAGCATGGCGACCGATGCGTTGTAGGAATTCTCGGCCGGCTCTACGGCAGAGGCTACTTCGACAAAGCTGAGCTCGGGATGATCGGCTGCAAGCCTTGCAACGCGTTCGCGAATACTTCGTCCCACTCCCACTTCGCTCGTGCTGTGGGCGCGCTGCACGGAAAAAGATACGACAGGTTGGCCGTTGAGCAGAGCGACATCCTTCGGTTCGGCGAAGCCGTCGGTGACTGTGGCCACCGCGGACAGGCGAACAACCCGACCATCAGGCAACGACAGCGGGTAATTGGCCAGTGCTGCCGCCGTGCGGACGGTCGCGACCGTCCGCACCGACTGCTCGCTGCCGCCCACGGTGGTGCGTCCGCCGGGCTGCTCTACCTGGATTCGCGCCAGCTGGTCGGAAAGCGTGCCGGCGGTCAGCCCATAGGCCTGCAGGGCATCAGGTCGCAGATCGACACGGATTTCCCGATCGAAGCCGCCGATGCGTGTGACCCCGCCGACACCGGGTACATCGAAAAGCGCCTTGCGGACGGTATCGTCGACAAACCAGCTCAGTTCGTCCGGTGCCAGATTTTTTGACAAGACCGCATAGGTCAGCACCGCCCCGCCAATGGTGTTGACCCTGGCGACAACGGGCTCGTCGATATTCTGCGGAAGATCGATGCGGATGCGGTCAACCGCATCGCGCACTTCCTCCAGCGTCCGGCTCATGTCGTGGCCAAGCAGGAACTGGATACGTGTCTGCGAGCGGCCTTCGGTGATGGTTGAATGGAGCTTGTCGATATTCGCAATGCTTGCGACCGCATCTTCAACCTTGCGGGTTACATCGGTTTCAAGCTGGGCTGGCGTCGCACCATTGAGGGTTACCGTCACCGTGATCTGCGGGACGGTGAAGTCCGGCAGTGTTGAAATCGGCAACTGGCGCAGGCCGTAGAGGCCGGCCACGCAAAGCGCGACAAAGATGATCACCGCTCCGGCCGGGTTGCGGATACCCCAGAGCGAAACGTTCATTGCAGCGATCCGGACGCTCCGTCGGCCGTATCACCGACCTCGCGAACCACGTCGCCGTTACCCAGAAAACCGGCACCGCGACGCACGACCCGCTCGTCGGGCTGCAGCCCGGAGAGAATCTCGGTGAAATCTCCCCGCCGGACTCCGATCTTCACGCGGCGCTGTTCGACCCGTCGCAGTGCGCTGCCGGCGTCTTCGCCGTCCAGACCCTTGGCAACGAAGATATAGGCAAAGCCGTCGCGGAACACGACCGATTCACGCGGCACCACGCTGGCCGGCGCACTCGCAAGCAGGATTCGGCCCTCCGCGAACATGCCCGCACGCAACGGCCCCGGTTCCGGAAGATCGGCATAAAGAAGGCCCGTACGTGTCGATGGATCAACGGCGGGTGACACGGCTCGTACTTTTCCGCTGATCGTCTCGTTTGACGGGCCGCTCAACTCCACAACCGCGCCGGGCTTGACCCGGATCAGGTCAGCCTCGGCAAGGTCTGCCCGCCATTCGAGCCGGCCGCGCCTGATGAGTCGCAACAGTTCGCTGCCAGCCGATACGACCTGTCCCGGTTGTACCGAGCGCGCCGAGATGATGCCATCGTCGGGGGCTGACAGGGTTGCGAAGCTGAGGCGCAGTCGCGCCGCGTCACGGTCAGCCTGTGCGGCGACAAGTTGCGCTTCAGCACTGCGCAGGTCGGCACGCAATTTGTCGCTGTCGCTGGACGATATAAGCCCCTGCCCCACCAGCGAATCTCCACGCGCAGCGTTGGCCTGAGCGAGCTCCAGAGCAGCCTTGGCCTGGGTGACGCTGGCCTCGGCCTGACGAAACTGTACATCGAGCGTGCGGCTGTCGAGCCGCAGCAGTGGCTGCCCCGCACGCACGTGGTCACCCACTTCGACCAGAACCTCCGTGGCACGGTTGCCAGTCAGTTCCACGCCAAGCGACATTTCCTGCCAGGCGCTCACCGAGCCGGACACGGCAATCGACCGGGCGACCTCACGGGTTTCCGGTGCGACCGTGGTTACGACCAGGCCGGGTGCCGGGGGAGCAGATGATGGTGCCTTGGCCGAGCCGCAGGCGGCGAGGATTGTCGCGAACGCGACGCCCAGAAACAGCCTTCCTCGCGAATGCAGACAGCAATGCTGAATCATGATGCAGATACTGACGAAAGGGCCCGGAGTGTAACGTATCGGTATGCCGCCACAATCGGATTACATCTACTCACCGCAGCGCAGACACACGCCTGCGGATACCGCAGTGACTCTTGCAGGGACTGATGGAGGCTAGGGTCGGAATCGAACCGGCATACGCGGCTTTGCAGGCCGCTGCATAACCATTCTGCCACCTAGCCGGATACAGAAAAGCAAGGAGAAAACTGGAGCGGGAAACCGGACTCGAACCGGCGACCTATACCTTGGCAAGGTATCGCTCTACCAACTGAGCTATTCCCGCCCGCAAGGAGTGCATATGGTATCGGCGAACCACACAGAGTCAAGAAACCTTGTCATGTTCCCCGCTGGAGGGCCAGGCGGCACGGATATAGCCGATCATGGACCAGATGGTCAGGCCGGCCGCCAGCACGAGGCAGACAACGCCAAGCTCGTAGACCGGCAGTCCCAGCAGAGGCTGATAGAAGATCATGCAGCACAGGCCGGTCATCTGCGTGATGGTCTTCAGCTTGCCATAACCGGAAACCGCCACCCGCTGCCGCGCCCCGAGCTCAGCCATCCATTCCCGCAAGGCGGAAATCGCTATTTCCCTGCCGATGATGATTGCCGCCAGTATTGCCACGATATTTCGCGTATCCGATTGCACCAGCAGGATAAGTGCGGTCGCGACCATCATCTTGTCTGCGACGGGGTCCAGAAAAGCACCAAATGCCGAGGTTTGCTGGAAGCGACGCGCGACATAGCCATCGAGCCAGTCGGTAATGGCTGCAAGCAGAAATACCATGGCAGCTGCGGGCCGGGCCCATGAAACCGGGCTGTAGAACACCAGTACAACCAGTGGAATGGCCGCAATGCGGAACCAGGTCAGGGATGTCGCTGTGTTGAATTGCGGGTACATCGCGCGTCATTCTAACGCGCGCTCGACGAACGGGTTTCGATCGCGGTGGAAATAATTCGGCGCTCAGGGCGTCCCGCCGTGCAGATGGTCATAGATTCGCTGCGCAAGAGTCCGGCTGATGCCCTGAACCCGGGCGAGATCCGTGACACCGGCCTGAAGAATGCCCTGCAGACCGCCGAACTCGCGCAACAGCGCGCGGCGACGCTGCGGTCCGAGACCGGGAATGGCCTCCAGGCTGGAAGTCCGCCTGGGCTGCGCGCGGCGCTGCCTGTGCCCGGTAATTGCAAATCGGTGCGCCTCATCGCGAATCTGCTGAATCAGGTGCAGGGCCGGGGAATCTGCCGGCAATGCGATCAGGCCTCTTCCGCGCGGCAGAACCAGCTTTTCTTCGCCCGCCCGTCGTTCGGGGCCTTTCGCCACTCCGAGCAGGGGTAAATGCCCGAGTTGCAGTTCTTCGAGCACCCCATAGGCCCGGTCAGTCTGGCCGGCGCCTCCATCGATGAGGATCAGCCCGGGTAATGCCGCGTCCTCGGTTCGTACCCGGGTATAGCGACGCTCTACCGCCTGGGCGATCGCTGCATAGTCGTCTCCGGGTTCAATACCCTTGATATTGAAGCGTCGATAGTCTGACTTCAGCGGACCCTCCGCTCCGAACACCACACAGGCTGCGACGGTTTCTTCGCCAGCGGTATGACTGATATCGAAGCACTCGATCCGCTCCGGCACCTCCTCCAGCATCATCGCTTCCGCCAGTCGCTCAAACTGCTCGCGCAGGGTAGCCGTGCTGGCCAGACGCGTGGCAAGTCCCTGCGCCGCGTTGTCTGTGGCCATTTCCAGCCAGCGACTGCGGGTGCCACGCACCCTGTCGCGAATCCGACACCGGCTGCCGGTCCGGGTTTCGAGTGCTGCCTGCAGGAGCAGCCGGTCCTGCAGCGGAACCGGAACCAGAACTTCGGCCGGTGGCGAAGCATGGAAATAGTGCTGTGCGATGAAGGCGGCAAGGATCTCCTGCTCCTCGGTGTCATGGGCGATACGCGGAAACCAGGTACGACTGCCGAGCACACGGCTGCCACGGATCATGAGGACCGCGACACAAGCCTGCCCCTGTCCGGTTCGTACGCCGAGTACGTCGGCATCGGTCATGCCCGGTGCGTTGATCACCTGCTCAGCCTGGATCTTTCGAACCAGCTGAATCTGGTCACGCAACAGTGCTGCGCGCTCGTAATCAAGGGCCGCCGCAGCCTGCTCCATGCGGGAACCAAGACTTGCGAGGATGCTCTCGTTGCGGCCCTCCAGAAACAGCAGCGCATCGGCAACATCACGCTGATAGTCCGCGGCGCTGATGAGGCCCACGCAGGGGGCGGTGCAGCGCCGGATCTGATACTGCAGGCAAGGCCGCGTGCGATTGGAGAAAAAGGATTCACTGCACTGACGAACCCGAAACAGTTTCTGCAACTGGATCAGGCTCTCGCGCACCGTGTTGGCCGAGGGCCATGGGCCGAGAAAGCGGCCCGGACCGCGGCGGCTGCCACGATGCAGTTCAAAGCGCGGGAATTCCTGGTTCGTGGATACATGAATCCACGGGTAGCTCTTGTCATCGCGCAAAATGACGTTGAACCGTGGCCGGTATTCCTTGATGAGATTGTGTTCGAGCAGCAGCGCTTCGTGCTCGGTACCGGTGACCGTCACTTCGACCCGACGGGTCTCCGCCATCAGCGCCTGCGTCCTGGGCAGGTGCGCCTTGTTGCCAAAGTAGCTTGAGACCCGCTTTCTGAGATCCTTCGCCTTCCCGACATAGAGCACTGTGTCGTCGACCGAGAGCATCCGGTAGACACCAGGGCGGTGCGTCAGCGAGGCGAGAAAGCTGCTGCTGTCGAACGGCGCTTGGGTCGGGTCTGCCGCCATGAGGCTTATTTCGCGGCTTCGCGTGCCTTGGCCTGCCGGCCGTGACCGGCGATGCGCATCGCCACCTCCATGGCCTGCTCGTAGTTGAGACGCGGATCGACCTGGCTGCGATAGTCGCGGTGCAGGTCTGCATCGGTCAGACCGCGGGCGCCGCCGGTGCACTCGGTGACATGCTCGCCCGTCAGTTCCAGATGCACGCCACCGAGCCAGGTGCCACAGGTGCGATGCACCTCGAACGCACTGGCAAGTTCATCGAGGATATTCTCGAAGCGCCGCGTCTTCAGTCCGTTGCTGGCGGTCTCCGTATTGCCGTGCATCGGATCGCAGACCCAGAGCACCTCCGCGCCTTCCTCCCTTACCGTCTCGATCAGCGGCGGCAGCAAGGCCTTGATGCGTGAAGCACCAAATCGGTGGATCAGCGTGAGCCGGCCGGGTTGGTTGTCCGGATTGAGGCTGCGCAACAGGCTGCGCAGCCAGTCGGGGCTCATCCCGGTGCCGAGCTTCACGCCCACCGGATTGCTGATGCCGCGAAAAAACTCGATGTGGGCGCTGCCCGGCTGACTGGTTCGTGCACCGATCCACGGAAAGTGCGTGGTCAGGTCATACCACTTCTGGCGGTGTGCGAGAAAACGCGTCTGCGCCTGCTCATAGGGCAAATGCAGCCCTTCATGTGCGGTATAGAAATCCACGCGACGGGCCTGATCGATCGACTTGCCGGTAATGCTCTCGAAAAAGTCCAGGCCATCAGCGACCGTTTTCACCATGTGGTGATATTCGTCAGCAAGTGGCGAATGGTTCACCCAGTCCAGATCCCAGTTCTCCGGGTGATGCAGATCGGCGAAACCGCCATCGATCAGCGCCCGTATGAAGTTGAGTGTCAGCGCGGCGCGCTCATAGGCACGCAGCATGAGTTCCGGATCGGGCTCGCGATCGTCCGCGGTAAAGGCATTGCGGTTGATGATGTCGCCGCGAAAACTCGGCAGGGAAACGCCGTCGCGAACCTCGGTATCGGCTGAACGTGGCTTGGCATATTGTCCGGCAATACGGCCGATACGCACGACCGGCAGCTTCATCCCGGAGATGATGGCAACGCTCATCTGGAGCAGGATCTTCAGCTTGTTGACGATGGCGGCCGAAGTGCAGTCATCAAAAGTCTCTGCGCAGTCACCACCTTGCAGAACGAAGGCCTTGCCCGCCTGGGCAAGCGCAATCTGTTCACGCAGCGCCTCGATTTCCCAGGACGTAACCAGCGGCGGCAGTTTCGCAAGAGCCATCATCACCGCTTCGCTTTGCGCAGTATTGCCATAGCGGGGTATCTGGCCCACGGTGCTGCACTGCCAACTGTCCGGTTTCCAATCCGCACTGACGCCGGCGTCACTCATGTTCCCTGCTCGTCTGCCTTGATGGACTTCCACAGCCGGTCGAGATCCTCGGGGCTTTGCTTGCTCCAGTCGGTATCGGCACGCTCGAGCAATGCTTCTACGGCCCTGAAGCGGCGCTCGAACTTGCGATTGGCTGCCCGCAGCGCATGTTCGGGATCCACGCGCAGGTGGCGTGCCAGGTTGGCAGCCGTGAACAACAGGTCGCCGATTTCTTCTTCGATCGCATCAGGCGATTCGGCATCCCTGGCTGCCAGGAGCTCATCAAGCTCCTCATGCAGCTTGGCAATCACCCCGTCGATTTCCGGCCAGTCGAAGCCGACCCGTGCAGCGCGCTTGCCGAGCTTGCTGGCTCGGCTCAACGCCGGCAGCGCCTGTCCGATCCCGGCTATTGCGGATGGGTCGCCATTGTCCGCACGCTCGCGCGCTTTCAGGTTTTCCCATGCCACTCGCTGGTCGTCGGCAGTCAACGATTCCTCTGTCGCAAAGATATGCGGATGGCGCCGCAGCATTTTGTCGCAGATGGCCTGCACGACGTCGGCAAAGCTGAAAGCCCCCAGTTCGCTCGCCATCTGTGCGTGAAAGACGACCTGAAACAGCAGGTCGCCGAGTTCGTCACGAAGCTCGGCCAGATCATCCCGGTCGATCGCATCGGCAACCTCGTAGGCTTCTTCGATCGTGTACGGCGCGATAGAGCCGAAATCCTGTTCGCGGTCCCATGGACAGCCGCGCACGGGATCGCGAAGCACTGCCATGATTCCCAGCAGGGTGTCTATCGACCGTTTGTCCTGCTGGTTCATTACATGTGGCTCAGGACTTGATGCCGCCGCGAGTAAGATCTTTGGCATTCAGCAGGCGATCGAGTTCCCGGTCTGAAAGGTCGGTATTTTCCGCAGCAACTTCCCGTACCGGACGCCGTTCGGCATAGGCCTTCTTGGCGATCGCTGCGCCTTTCTCGTAACCGATGACCGGATTCAGGGCCGTAACGAGAATCGGATTGCGATCCAGCGCCTCAGCCAGCTTGTCATGGTTGACCTTGAACCCGGCGATCGCCTTGTCGGCCAGCAGGCGGCTTGCATTGGCCAGCAGGCTCACGCTCTGCAGCACGTTGAGTGCGATGACCGGCAGCATGACGTTGAGCTGAAAGTTACCGGACTGGCCGGCGACGGTTACCGTCGCGTCGTTGCCGATGGTCTGCGCCGCGACCATGGCGACGGCCTCGGGAATGACCGGGTTGACCTTGCCCGGCATGATGCTGCTGCCAGGCTGGAGGCCAGGCAGGGAGATCTCGCCGAGCCCCGCCAGGGGGCCACTGTTCATCCAGCGCAGGTCGTTGGCGATCTTCATCAGTGCAACGGCAAGCGTGCGCAAATGTCCCGAAAGCTCGACTGCCGTGTCCTGGCAACTGAGCGACTCAAAAAGATTCTTCGATACGTCGAATTTCTGGCCGGTATTTTCTGCCAGCAGAACGGCAACCTTCTTGCCGAATTTCGGATGGGCGTTGATCCCGGTCCCAACGGCTGTGCCCCCCTGGGCCAGACGCGTCAGGCGCGGCAGACAGTCCCTGATACGGGCTTCGGCATTGCCGATCTGCTGCGCCCAGCCACCGAGCTCCTGACCCAGTCGTACCGGCATCGCATCCATCAGATGCGTGCGCCCGGTCTTCACCACACCGTCTGTTTCCTTTGCCTTCTTCAGTATCACCTTGCGCAGGTGGGCGAGCGCCGGCAACAGGTCTTCGGTAACACCGAGTGCGGCACTCACATGGATGGCCGTCGGAATCACATCATTGCTGCTCTGGCCCATGTTGACGTCATCGTTTGGATGCACCTCGGCACCGAGTCGCCTGGTTGCCAGTCGTGCAATGACTTCATTCGCATTCATGTTCGAGCTGGTGCCCGAACCAGTCTGGAATACATCGATGGGAAAGTGCTCATCATGCTGACCCGTTGCCACTTCGAGCGCGGCAGCCTGGATAGCCATGGCCCGGCGACTCTTGAGCAGTCCCAGCTCGGCGTTTGCACCAGCTGCTGCCCACTTGATCAGGCCAAGTGCGCGGATGAAGCCGCGTGGCATCGGGATACCGCTGATCGGGAAATTATCGACGGCGCGTTGTGTCTGGGCGCCCCACAGGGCCTGCTCCGGAACCTGCAGTTCGCCCATGCTGTCACGTTCAATGCGGTAGTTGCTGTCTGCCACTCGTGTTTCCTCGGTTTGCCTGCCCGCAGTCGCCGCCGACAATGTGCAGGCAGGACCGGTTGCTGTTGGTGTATGATTTCCGCGCCGAATTATAGGGGCTTTTTGCACTGTCTGGCATGGATCGCGACCCGCTTACTGCCCTCTCCCCGCTCGACGGCCGTTACTCCGCCAGGACTGATTCCCTTCGGGAAATCTTCAGCGAGTACGGCCTGATCCGGTTCCGTGTGCTCACGGAGGTGCGGTGGGTGCAGTTTCTGGCCGCCGAGAGTGCGGTGGGCGATTTCGGGCCGCTGTCGCCGGTCGTCAGTCAGGTACTGGATGATATTGCGGAAAAGTTCAGCCCCGATGATGCCCGGCGCATCAAGGAAATCGAGCGTCGGACCAATCACGACGTCAAGGCGGTCGAGTATTTCATTGGCGAACGCCTCGGTCAGGATGCCGAACTGGCCCGGATCAGACCTTTTCTGCATTTCGCCTGCACCTCGGAGGACATCAACAATATTGCCTATGCGCTGATGCTGCGTCACGGGCGGGACGATGTATTGCTGCCACAGCTGCGGCAGGTGGTCAGCCTGCTCGACACCATGGCGCGCAACATGGCGGATATACCGATGCTGGCGCGCACACATGGCCAGCCCGCAAGCCCGACCACGATCGGCAAGGAGATCGCCAATTCGGCATGGCGCCTCAAGCGGCAGCTCAAACAACTCCGTGCGGTCGAACCACTGGCCAAGCTCAATGGTGCGGTGGGCAACTTCAACGCGCACCTGGCCGCCTATCCTGACGCTGACTGGTCGGGTATCTCCCGCCGGTTTATCAAGTCCCTCGGGTTGGTCTGGAACCCGTACACGACGCAGATCGAACCGCACGACTGGATAGCCGAGTATTGCGATGTACTGGCACGAATCAACACGATATTGATCGACTTGTGTCGTGATGCCTGGGGCTATATCTCGATCGGCCACTTCCGGCAGCGCCGGGTCGAAACCGAGGTCGGTTCCTCGACGATGCCGCACAAGGTAAACCCGATTGATTTCGAGAACGCCGAGGGCAATCTTGGTATTGCCAATGCCCTGTTGCGCCATTTCAGCGAGAAGCTGCCGGTGTCGCGCTGGCAACGTGATCTCAGCGACTCAACCGTACTGCGAAACCTGGGCGTTGCGGCCGGCCATATTGTGCTGGCGGTGCATTCCCTGCTGACCGGACTGCGCAAGCTCGAGCCGGATACCGTCAGCATGCAGGCAGAGCTTGATGCGAGCTGGCAGATCCTTGGCGAGGCAATCCAGACCGTGATGCGTCGCTTTGGCCATGCCGACGCCTACGAGCAGTTGAAAGCGCTGACGCGTGGATCCAGTATCGACAGGGATGATCTGCAGCGCTTCCTCAAATCCATCGATCTGCCCGCTGCAGAGCGAGCCCGGTTGCTTGCCCTCACACCGGCCGCCTATGTCGGTGATGCAGCACGACTTGCCCGTCAGGCTGCCGACAGCGAACCCTGAGCCGGGTTTCCGGGCCAGGCCCCCGGCCGGCCCAACTGTGACGCATTTGGCACTTTGAGCCGGATGCCGTCTTTACAATGCCTGTATGGATGCCGAAAAAACACAGGGGCGGCGCTGGGTCCTGACGACTTTTGAGGACACCCGGGCAGCCGCAACCGAAGTGGCCGCCATAGCGCAACGTGGACTGTCCATCCTGACTCCCGATCTGGAGCCTGGCCTCTACGATCACGAAAGGTTCCTGGCCATCGTCAAGCGACTTGTACTTGCCAAGCGTTGTGCGCGCGTTCGTGTGCTGATTTCCGAGCCGGCGCGCACTGCGCGCAACGGCAACCGGCTGGTCGGGCTCGGGCGACGGCTCGACACTTATATTGAATTCCGGAACCTGCATGATGACTATGCCGGGCATCGCGAGGCATTTTTGCTGGCCGACGACACCGCCCTGCTCTATCGCGTCAACAACAGGCGCTGGGAAGGTATCGCCGACACGCATGAACCCGCCGTTGCGCGCCGGTATCTGACGCTCTTCGAAGAAATATGGACAGCATCAGAAACATCCAGGGAGCTGCGCCAGTTACGGGTCTGAGCACAGGGATACAAGACAGACAATCACAAGAAAATCGCCATGCGGATCGGGGGATCACAAGATGCCGAATATTCATGAAACCGGAGTCCGGCCTGAACTCACCGTGGCTGCCGTCATCGAACGGGATGGCCGCTTCATGTTCGTCGAGGAACGCATCCGTGGCCGGCTGCTGATCAATCAGCCAGCCGGGCACGTCGAGCCGGGAGAAACCCTGTTGCAGGCTGTCTGCCGCGAGACGCTGGAAGAAACCGCATGGGCCTTCGTGCCAGAGTCCATGGTCGGCATCTATCTCTGGAGCAGTGGGCGCGGGAAACAAACCTTTCTTCGCGTCGCGTATTCCGGTCATTGCTCCGGTCATGACAAACATCGAGTGCTCGACACTGGTATCGAGCGGGTACTCTGGCTGAATCGCGATGAACTGCTTGCACGTTCGCCGCAGCTGCGCAGCCCGATGGTGCTGCGTGCCGTAGATGACTATCTCGCGGGTCTGCGCTATCCGCCCGACTTCATCCGCAACATGGCAGCCGCAGAGCTGATGCAAGGTGCTGCACGAATCGGGTAAGTCCGTGCCGGCAGACACGTCCTGCTAGAATTGAGCCGCATGTCTGCGGCCCGAAAGCCCGTTATCGTTGCCCTTTCCGGTGGTGTTGATTCGGCCGTGGCCGCACTGTGCCTGCTGTGTGCCGGACATGCCGTCGAAGCGCTGCACATGACCAACTGGGAAGACGCTGACGAGCATTGCACCGCCGCTGCCGATTTTGCCGATGCGCAGCGGGTTGCCAGCGATCTCGGCATCCCACTGCACCATGTGAACTTTGCTCGCGAATACCGGGAGCAGGTGTTTGCTGATTTCCTGTCGGAGTACCGGGCGGGCCGGACACCCAATCCCGATGTGGCCTGCAATCGGCACATCAAGTTCGGTGCATTCCTGCATCACGCACAGCGCCTGGGCGCGGAATATATCGCAACCGGGCATTACGCCCGCGTCGTACATCAGGACGGCAGGGGCCATTTGTACAAGGCCGCTGACACCGACAAGGACCAGACCTACTTTTTGCACTCCGTAAGAAGTGCGGCGCTTGCCCGCGCGCTCTTTCCGCTTGGAGGAATGCAGAAGAGCGAGGTCAGGGCTGTCGCCAGAGAGTACGGCCTCGCCAATCACGCCAAGGCCGACAGCACCGGAATCTGTTTTATCGGTGAGCGTCCGTTTCGCGAGTTTCTGGCGCAGCACATTGCAGCAGAAGCTGGGCCGATACTGACGATCGAAGGGCAGACGGTCGGTCGGCATTCGGGCTTGCCCTACTACACGATTGGCCAGCGTCACGGACTCAATATCGGTGGGCTGGCGACCAAGGAGCAGGCAGCCTGGTTCGTCGCCGCCAAGGACGAGACTCGCAACGCGTTGATCGTAGTCCAGGGGCACGATCACCCGGCCTTGCTGAGCAGCGAGCTGGAGGTGGGCGATCTGCACTGGATCAACGGTGTGCCGGAACAGCTGTCTGTCACCGGCAGGATTGCACTCCATACCCGGCTTAGGCACCGGCAGACCGAGGTTGCCTGCGAACTGAGTTGCTTCGGAAATGACACTACCCTGCGGCTGAATTTCATGATGCCGCAGAGGGCTGCGACCCCCGGACAGTACGCAGTCTTCTATTCCGGTGCCGAATGCCTGGGCGGCGGTGTGATTCTGGCCACCCGCTCCGCCGACTGAGGGCCTCAACCCGCCCGGAGCCTCGGCGCATGGAAGGGCCATCCGTTATACTGCAGGGCTCCCAGGCCGTCCCTGCGAGCTGTCCACCCGATTGGAGATCCGACTCATGGCGAAAGCGCCCGACACCAGGTCCACACTTGCCGTCAACGGCATCGATTATCAGATTTACAGTCTTGCGGCGATCGGCTCCGGACATGTAAACCGCCTGCCCTACTCGCTCAAGATCCTCCTCGAAAACCTCCTGCGTCATGCTGATGGTGGCGACGTCCGTGTCGAGGATATCGAAGCGCTGGCCGCCTGGGACCCGAAAAACCAGTCCGAGCATGAAATCGCCTTTACCCCGGCACGGGTCGTACTGCAGGACTTTACCGGGGTGCCGGCAGTGGTCGATCTGGCCGCCATGCGCGATGCGGTTGTGAAACTTGGCGGCAAGGCCGAATCGATCAATCCGCTCTCGCCTGCCGAGCTTGTCATCGATCACTCGGTGCAGGTCGATCACTACGGGACAGCCAGATCGCTCGAGCAAAACACCGCCGTCGAGTTCGAGCGGAATCAGGAGCGCTATGGCTTCCTGCGCTGGGGTCAGAATGCCTTTCGGAATTTCAAGGTCGTGCCACCAAACACGGGCATCGTGCACCAGGTCAATCTCGAGTTCCTGTCCCGCGTGGTTTTCGTGGGAGAAAGGAATGGCCAGCGTACCGCGTACCCCGACACCGTCGTCGGTACCGATTCGCACACCACGATGATCAACGGCCTCGGCGTACTCGGCTGGGGCGTCGGCGGAATCGAGGCTGAGGCCGCCATGCTTGGTCAGGCCGTTACGATGCTGATTCCCGAAGTGATAGGGGTGCGGCTGACGGGCCAGATGCGCGAAGGCACCACCGCAACGGATCTGGTACTGACAGTCACGGAGATGTTGCGCAAGAAGCGCGTGGTCGGCAAGTTCGTCGAGTTCTTCGGCGACGGTCTTGCAAACCTGCCGCTGGCTGACCGCGCTACGATCAGCAACATGTCGCCGGAGTTCGGCAGCACCGTGGCGATTTTCCCGGTCGATCAGGAAACCATCCGTTATCTGCAGCTCTCCAACCGTCCGGCGCAGGAGATTGCACTGATCGAGGCATACGCCAGGACCCAGGGGCTCTGGCGCGAGAATGGCCAGCCCGATCCGTTCTTCACCGATGTAGTCGAACTGGATCTGGGCAGCATTCAGCCGAGCCTCGCCGGACCCAAACGTCCGCAGGACCGGATCACCCTGCAGGCGCTCGCCAAGACCTACGCCAAGATCGAGGCAGAACAGGCTGCCGATGGCAAGACCGGTACAGCACCGGTCAGGCTGACCCACAAGGGCCAGACTTTTGATCTCAAGAACGGCGCGGTACTGATCGCCGCGATTACCAGTTGTACGAATACTTCAAACCCGTACGTGATGATGGGCGCAGGTCTGCTGGCCCGGAATGCCGTCCGGCGTGGCCTGACCAGCAAGCCCTGGGTCAAGACAAGTCTTGCACCGGGATCGCGCGTGGTCAGCAACTACCTGCTGAAAGCGGGTCTGCAAAAGGACCTCGACGCGCTGGGCTTCGATATCGTTGGTTTCGGCTGCACCACCTGCATCGGTAACTCTGGTCCGCTCGACCCCGTGATCGAAGCCGCAGTCCGTGACGGCAAGTTGATTGGCTGCAGCGTACTGTCGGGTAACCGCAATTTCGAAGGCCGCATTCATCCGCTGGTACGAAACAACTTCCTCGCCTCTCCGCCGCTGGTCGTGGCCTATGCCCTCGCGGGTACCCTGCATATCGATATGGAGAATGAGCCGCTCGGCGTTGGCAGCGACGGCAAGCCTGTCTATCTCCGCGATATCTGGCCATCGCGCGCCGAGATCCAGGAGGTCGTGACCAGTTGCATCGATTCGGCGATGTTCCGCGACAGCTATGCCAATGTATTCAGTGGCGATTCCAACTGGAATTCAGTGAAGGTACCGACCGGCAACCGCTTTGCATGGGCTGACGACTCCACCTACGTGCGCAACCCGCCCTACTTCGAAGGCATGACCGCCAGGCCGGGTACTGTTGCCGATATTCGCGGTGCCCGCGTGCTGGCACTGCTGGGTGACTCGGTGACGACGGACCATATCTCCCCCGCTGGTTCGATCGGCAAAGACACACCAGCAGGTAAATATCTTCTGAGTAAGGGCGTACAACCTGTTGATTTCAATCAGTATGGCGCACGACGCGGAAATCACGAAGTCATGATGCGCGGCACCTTTGCCAACATCCGCCTGCGCAACCAGCTGGTACCAGGCACCGAAGGCGGTGTCACCGTTCATTTGCCGAGTGGCGACCAGCTCTCCATTTATGACGCAGCAATGCGCTATGTCGGCGAGCAGGTGCCGCTGGTGATCCTTGCCGGCAAGGAATACGGCAGCGGATCATCGCGCGACTGGGCAGCCAAAGGCACAAAGCTGCTGGGCGTGCAGGCGGTCATCGCCGAGAGCTATGAACGCATCCATCGTTCAAACCTGATCGGAATGGGTGTGTTGCCGCTCGAATATCTGCCTGGTGAGAACGCCGCGAGTCTGGGCCTGACCGGCCGCGAGGTGCTGGACATCACGGGTCTGGATCAGGGAAATGCTCGTGAAGTCAGTGTTGCTGCACGTCGTGAAGATGGCTCGACATTCAGCTTCAAGGCACGGGTGCGCATCGATACGCCGAAGGAACGCGATTACTACGTGCACGGCGGAATCCTGCAGTATGTGCTGCGCCAGCTGGCGAGCGGCAAAGCTGCAGCCTGAGCCGGGAGCAATGCGCCTGGCCCGGCGCATCCGCACATGCTGACTGATATCGGGGCCAATCTGACGCACGAGAGCTTCGCCCATGACCTGGACGAAGTTCTCGCGCGTGCCGCCCGGAGTGGCGTCACCCGTTGCATCTCGACCGGTACCACTGTGGCTGGCAGCGAGGCCGCTCTGCAAATCGCCGGGCAGCACTCGGGAATTGTGTGGGCGACAGTCGGGATTCATCCGCATCATGCCGGCGAATACTCTCCGGCAACGGCAGCGCAGCTGCGCGAGTTGCTCAGGTATCCTCAGGCGGTAGCCGTTGGCGAGTGCGGTCTGGACTATTGCCGGAACTATGCCCCGTCGGGCGATCAGCGTCTGGCCTTTGAAGGGCAGCTGCAGCTGGCGGCAGCCTGCGGCAAGCCGGTGTTCCTGCACCAGCGCGATGCGCACGATGAGTTTCTCAGGATGCTGCGCGACTACTGGTCTTCACTCTCCGGCGGTGTTGCACACTGTTTTACCGGCGGCCCGGCGGAACTCGATGACTATCTTGGTCTGGGACTGTATATCGGCATCACGGGCTGGATCTGCGATGAACGACGGGGTGCGGAGCTGCGCATGGCAGCCGCCGGCTTGCCACTGGACCGCCTCCTCCTCGAAACCGACGCCCCCTATCTGCTGCCGCGCACGCTCAGTCCGAAGCCACGCACGCGACGAAATGAACCGGCCTATCTCACGGAAGTGCAACGGGTAGTAGCCGAATGCATGCGGCTACCTGCCGACGCGGTCGCAGCTGCCAGTTCAGCCAATGCCGAACGCCTGTTCAGGCTTGAGAGTGTCCGCTAGCGGCCTCACCCTGAGCCGACCCGGCCGCCGCGCACAGACGAT
Organism: Chromatiales bacterium; assembly: GCA_024234935.1. NCBI lineage: Bacteria > Pseudomonadati > Pseudomonadota > Gammaproteobacteria > Chromatiales > Chromatiales bacterium. The sequence continues at coordinate 450,185 of JACKNI010000001.1, read as the reverse complement.
CCCAGTACGGGCGAAAACTTTCAGCAGCCATAGACCGGTCTGCCTGGGACTCCTGCTCCAGCTCCTGCAGCAGTTCCTCCAGCATGATCACGCTGCGCGGTTGTCCCTTGGAGAATCGCGCCTTGGTGCCAAATGCGACATGACCGGTCACCGGAACTTCAGGCGTCAGCCGCTTTACCGCGGCCAGGCGATCCCACAGGCCGGGTTGCGGATTGGCAAAGGTATAGCGGCGGTCGTTTGCCAGCACCGTCCAGTCCTGCATGCCCTCACTGCCGAACACGTGTCCCTCGACCTCCTTGATGTCGAGGATCAGGATGCCGCGCCGGGTAAGCAAGGCATACTGGAGATGGATGTGACCACCGTTGCCATCCGGTATCAGGGAGTTCTTCAGTATGCCGCAGCTGGCATCATGGAGCCGACGCTCTGTATCGCGCTGTCGCCGGCGACGGAGCACCCATATCGCGATACCGCCGGCCAGCAGCGCAGCGAGCAGAACGAGGGCACCAAGCACCCACGCATTGTTATCGACTGAACCGGGGGGCATGGTGTTCAGAGCTGGCTGGCGAGATCGGCGAGCTTTGCGTCAATCGTCGCAAACCTGGATGGCAGTGCCAGGAGCGCAGCCAGTTCCGCCGGCGGCGGGATATCACAACCGAGCAGTGGTTCCACGATCGTGTCGAACTTGGCCGCATGGGCCGTCGCAACGACAACCCAGTGACGTTGACCGCGCTGCGCCGCGGACAGCCCACGATAGACATGCAGGCCCGTTGCGGTATGCGGGCACCAGGCGATGCCATGACGCCTGAACTCATCGCTCAGACTGCTGCGGATCTCCGCGTCTGATACAGCCACTGCGCTGACCTCTTCCCGCAGATTCGTTATGTCCCCGCAGAGCTGGCGCAGCCTTTCCATATTGCTCGGATTGCCCACATCCATTGCCGATGCGAGCGTCGCTATGCTCGGCCGCGGCAGCCACTGTCCGGTGGCCAGATAATCTTCGATCGGCGTATTTGCATTGGTAGCCAGTACGATGCGATCGATGGGCAGACCCATGCGCCTGGCCCAGACGCAGGCAAAGCCGTTGCCGAGGTTGCCTGTCGGAATCACAAAACTCAGCGGCTGGCCGGTTTTCCGCCAGTGTTCCAGACTGGCTTTCGCATAATAGGCAGCTTGCGGCAGCAGCCGGCCGACATTGATGCTGTTGGCCGAGCAGAGACGGTGCGTACTGGCGAGCTGCTGGTCGGCAAAAGCCTCCTTCACAAGGCGTTGGCAATCGTCGAATTCACCGCGTACAGCCAGTGAGGTGACATTGTCACCCCAGCAGGTGAGCTGATGTTGCTGGCGTGGCGACACACGACCAAGGGGGAACAGCACGACGACGCGCATCCCCGGTCGCCGGTGATAAGCAGAAGCCACCGCGCCGCCAGTATCGCCCGAGGTGGCAACCATGATCGTCACTGGTGGCGTGGCAAAGCGTCCGTCATCGACAATGCGTTCCATGGTGGCGGCAAGAAATCGCGCGCCGACGTCCTTGAAGGCAGCAGTCGGTCCATGAAAGAGCTCGAGCACCGAGAGCTGTCCGCTTTCCAGCTCGCGCAACGGCACCGGAAAATCCAGCGCCTGGCGGCAGATATCGCCCAGTCGTCCTGCCAGCGTTGAACCGGCAAAGAACGGCATCAGCAGCTGTTCGGCAATGTCGGGCAGGGTTTCGCGCCCGGCAAAGTCAGCAGGCTGTGTCGCCGGCAGACTTATCGGTACATACAGCCCCCCATCGGGGGCAGTACCGCTCATGATTGCAGTCTCGATGCCGACTGGCGCTCCTCCGCGTGTGCTGATGTATTGCATGATGGAACTCAGAGCGCGGTGCCCAGATAGGTCGCAAGCCGCAGCAGGTCGGCGAAGACGCCCGCTGCCGTTACCGCACGCCCGGCACCCGGACCCTGAACGACGAGCGGATTCTCGCTGTAGCGCGCCGAGGCAAAGCGGACGATATTATCCGTCAGATTGATGTTGGCGAACGGATGCGTACGCGGCAGGTTTTCGAGCTGCACCGTGGCTGTGCCACGTTGCCGGTCCAGGCGCCCGACATAGCGCAGTACCTGCTCCTCGGCATCAGCCTTCCGCCAGCGCGCGCTCATTGCCGCATCGTGAGCCGGAAGTCCGTGCAGGAATTGATCCGCGTCGCCGGCATCGAGACCGGCTGGTACCAGGCTTTCGATTTGCACATCCTTGAGTTCAAGACGCATGCCCATCTCGCGACCGAGAATGATCAGCTTGCGGGCCACATCCATGCCCGACAGGTCATCGCGCGGATCCGGCTCCGTATAGCCGGCATCGCGCGCTTCGCGCACGATGGCCGAGAATGGCTTGCTGCCGTCGAAAACGTTGAAGAGATAAGCCAGCGTGCCTGAAAAGATGCCGTCGATGCTGCGGATCTCATCGCCTGTTTCGCGCAGGTCGCGCACGGTGCCGATAATCGGCAGCGCGGCACCGACCGTGGTTTCATAAAGGAAGCGCGTATTGTGCTGACGACGGACTTCATGCAACTTGTCGTAGTTCGCGAGCGGACCGCTGGCCGCTTTCTTGTTGGGCGTTACGACGTGTACACCGGTACCCAGCCAGTCCAGGTAGCGTGAAGCCACGGCCTCGCTGGCGGAGCAATCAACCACGGCTGCGTGCGGCAGATGTTCGGCATGTACATGCCGGGTAAATCGCTCCCAGTCCAGCGGTTCGGATTTCTGAGCAAAGACAGTCTGCCAGTCGGTGAGATCGATCCGCCCGTCCGCCAGCAGCATGCGGCTCGAACTGGCGATCGCCCGCACGCGCAGATCCAGATTGAACTGGGACTTGAGGCGTGGCAGTTCTGCCGCCATCTGGTCGAGCAGCACCCGGCCGACATTGCCCGGGCCGACGACGCCGATGGAAACCGTTTCGGCAGACAGGTAGAAGCCTGAATGCACGGCCCGCAGTGCCCGCGTCGAATCAGAACGGGCCACTACAGCTGAAATGTTGCGCTCCGATGAGCCTTGCGCGATCGCCATCACGTTGATGCCGGCTGCGCCCAGCGTGCTGAGGAATCGCCCCGCGACACCCGGTATCCCCGCCATGCCATCGCCGACCACGGCGATGATGCTGCACGGATTCTTGACGGACACGCTCTGGATCAGCCCCTGATCAAGCTCGACGGAAAAGGCACGGCGCACGACCCTGTCCGCCTGTTCCGCCATCCGGCTCGGCACGCCGATGCAGATCGAATGTTCGGAGCTGGCCTGCGAAATGAGAATGACCGATATTGAAGCCTCGCGCAGAACGCCAAACAGGCGATTGGCAGTACCGGGTACGCCGATCATGCCTGCTCCCTCGATGTTCACGAGCGCCACATCGTCGACGGAGGTGATCCCCTTGATGGGCTGCTGCGAACCGGCGGCCGGGCCGATAAGCGAACCGGTCGCGGCGGGGTTGAACGTGTTGCGTATCCAGATCGGGATCGACCGCTGTACAGCCGGTGCCATGGTTTGTGGATGAATCACCTTGGCGCCAAAATAGGCCAGCTCCATCGCCTCGTTGTATGACAGCGAGCTGATGATCGTTGCTTCCGGGACCCGGTTCGGGTCTGCACTCATCACGCCGTCGACGTCGGTCCAGATGGTGATCTTTTCCGCATCCACGAGGGCACCGACGATCGATGCGGAGAAATCGCTGCCGTTTCGGCCCAGCGTGCAGAACAGACCGTCGGGTTCGGATGCGATGAAGCCGGTAATGACCGAAATTCCCCGGATATCTGCACCGAAGTGACGGCGTGCGCGGGCGCGAGACTCATCCCACCGCACCGCCGGTCCCATTTCACCCCGCTCGATCACGATCAGATCGCGCGCATCCACCCATCTGATCTGGGGTTTGCGGGCGTCCGCTTGTGCGCGCTCGCCCAGATACGCGGCCAGCAGTCGCGATGACCAGAGCTCACCATATCCGGCCACCACATCCCGGCTGCGTTCGCCCGCCTGCCGCACCAGTGAAATCGAATGCAGCAGGCCGCGCAAGTCAGCCATGTCCGCATCGAAGGTGCCGAGGATCTCGTCTGCCCGGTTCTGCTGCCTGAGCAATGCACCAACAGTTGTCCGGTAACGGCTGTTCAGGGCCTCCTGGCGACTGGCCAGATCCGGGGCTGACTGCTCGGCTGCGGCCACCAGACCGAGAAGTGCATCGGTCGTCCTGGCCATGGCGGAAACGACAACGGCCTGCCGCTCTGCGGGCTCCGCCAGCAGAATATCGGCGACCCGGCGAAAACAATCCGCATCACCGAGACTGGTACCGCCAAACTTGTGAACCTGCCAACCCGGCTTCATCCGTCCGTTCCTGCTCAAGGGAAAAAATCGCTCGCAATAATACCCGTTCCGCCGGTCCGCCACAGGGCTTAGGACCAGTCAGGCGCCTTTGTAGGCTAGAATCAGCTCCACCTCAGCCCCGACAGACACACGTCGAAATATGGCCAGTATCTTTGTCGCCGCAGTGGACTCCGCACAGGACCGGACCGATCTCGAGAGGTCGGTGGCCATGCCGATTGAGCGTCAGCAGGTGATCCGCAGTTTCAGCGATGCAACCTACCCTGAACTCATCGACATAGAGCGGCGCGGCCACGGTTTTTATGGCTGGGGCCTGCACGGGCAACCCGAGAATATCCAGCACTGGTTCCAGATGGGGGTCGGGGACTTCGTGCTGCTGGTCCAGCGGGACCATTTTCGCTATTACGCCAAGGTGCTCGGGCGGTACCAGAATGCCAAGGCAGCCTCCCTGATCTGGGGCACCGATCGCCCCGAAGACGAAATCCGCGAGTATCTGTTCTTCCTGTCCGAACCGGTGCCACTCAGCCTGCCTTGCACCGAACTGGTGGACTATCTGCCCGTCGTTCCCGGCGAGATCAGTCGCATATCCGCCGAGTGCATCGACCGGATAGAGGCAGATTTCGGCGGTATTGAGCGCTTCGTGCGCCGGCGACTGCTGAATACTTCGGTAGGCGGTCCGATCCTCGACATGAGCGGGATGATCCGCATGTCGGAACGCGACATGGCCAAACTTCAGCTGCTCGAGCCACAGAACAGCAAGGAAGGCCGTCAGGCTGTCGTTGACACCATCATCAAGCGCCGCGGTCACCCCGGATTCCGGCAGGCCTTGCTCGAGGCCTACGAATACCGGTGTGCGATCACCAACTTCACCGCAATGGACGCGCTTGAGGCAGCCTATATCGTGCCGTTTCGGGGCAAATCCACCCACGACGCCACGAACGGCCTGCTGCTCCGCGCCGACGTACATACCCTGTTCGATCTGGGCAAAATCGCCATCGATACGAAAACCATGTCGGTGGTCATCAGCGATGACCTGATGGACACCAGCTACCGCATTCTCGCCGGTCGCCCGCTGCGCTACCCGCGTGACGAGAACCAGCGCCCCAGCACTGAAGCACTCGACCTGCACCGCCGGCTGGCGGGACTCTGACGGCCCACGGTTATACTGCCGCCATGTTCATGACCCGCGATGAGTTTCTGGCCTGGCCGCGCCGCGCGATCACGCTCCTCGGCATGTCCGGCGTGGGCAAGACCACCCTCGCCTACAAGCTGCCGAGTTCCAGCTGGTTTCACTATTCGGGCGACTACCGCATCGGCACCAAGTACCTGGAGGAGCCGTTCCTTGACAACGTCAAGGCGCAGGCCATGAAGGTACCGTTTCTGCGCGACCTGCTGCGCAGTGACTCGATCTATATCTCTAGCAATATCACCGTCCACAACCTCGAGCCGATATCGACTTTCCTCGGCAAGGTCGGTGCGGTAGGTCAGGGCGGCCTTCCGTTTGCCGAGTTTCGGCGGCGACAACGCCTGCACCGCGATGCGGAGATTTCGGCGATGAAGGACGTAGCCGCCTTCATCGACAAGGCTCATGACATCTACGGCTATGACCACTTTCTGAATGATGCCGGCGGCAGCATCTGCGAACTCGACGATGACAGCATGCTTGAAGTGCTGGCCAGGCACACCCTGATCCTCTATCTCCGTGCCGGCGACGATATGGAACAGGAACTCATCCGGCGTGCAGTCGAGCGGCCCAAGCCACTTTACTACCGCGAAGACTTCCTCGAGGCGCAACTGGCAAATTATCTCGATGAAACCGGTTGCAGTTCGGTAGAGCAAATCGATCCCGACAAGTTCGTTACCTGGATTTTTCCGCGGCTTGTCCAGCATCGACGACCGCGCTATACGGCGATTGCCGAACAGCACGGCTATACCGTCAACGCGCGTGATATCAATACGCTGCGCGATGAAACTGACTTTCTGGAAATGGTTTCTGCTGCGATTACCCGGCGCAGCGAGATGCACGCGGGGTAGATCGCATGGGTTTCTATAGTGACCGTATCCTGCCCAGGCTGATTTCGGCGGGCATGAAGAACAAGGCCATGACCAAACACCGGCCGCGTATTCCGGTGCTCGCCAGCGGCCGGGTTCTTGAAGTCGGTATGGGACCCGGATTGAATATCCCCTACTACGACCGCAAGGTCACGCACCTGTTCGGGCTGGAACCCTCCGAGTTGCTGCAGACCAGAGCGGCTGAACTTGCTGCTGCTACCCGGAGTCCCTTTCCGGTGGAGTTTCTGACTGCCGGTGCGGAAAGCATCCCGCTTGAGCGTGCCAGCATGGATTGTGTAGTGAGTACCTGGACGCTTTGCTCGATCCCCGATCTGGACCGTGCCCTGGCCGAGATCCGGCGTGTGCTGAAGCCGGACGGGCAGCTGCTGTTCCTCGAGCATGGCCGGGCTCCCGATGCCGCCGTTGCACGCTGGCAGGACCGGCTCGCGCCGGTATTTCGCGGACTGGCCGGCTGCAACCCGAACCGGCAAATCGACGCCTCGATTGAAGCTGCCGGATTTCGCTTTACGGACATCGAACGCAGCTATTTTGACGGGCCACGATTCATCTCCTGGCACTTCGTCGGCAAGGCCACGCCGGACAGGCGCTAGCCTGGCGGTTTTGCAGGCAGCATCGGAACTGGCAGAATGCCGGTTCCACGGACCATCCCCACTACGACCTCAGTGAGCGATCCAATGATGGACAAGAAGAAGGGCGAGAGGCCCCTCGACGGCTACCGCGTTCTCGAAATGGGCCAGTTGCTGGCCGGCCCTTTTGCGGCCAGCGTACTTGGCTATTTTGGTGCCGAGGTCATCAAGATCGAACCACCCGGCAGCGGCGATCCGATTCGCACCTGGCGCGTGATGAAGGATGGCGTATCGCTGTGGTGGCACAGCCTTGGGCGGAACAAGAAATCGGTAACGCTCGATCTGCGGACGCCGCGAGGCCGGAAAATCGCTCGCGAACTGGCGCTGAAGTCAGACATCCTTATCGAGAATTTCCGCCCCGGCACGCTGGAAAAATGGGGCCTCGGCCCCGCAGATCTCTGGAAAGACAATCCGGGCCTCATCTACGGCCGTATTTCGGGCTATGGCCAGGATGGGCCCTATGCCGCGAAACCGGGCTTTGCGTCGGTCTGCGAGGGGCTGGGCGGCCTGCGATACGTCAACGGCTTTCCGGGTCAGGCGCCTGTGCGCCCGAACCTGAGCATCGGCGATACGCTGGGTGGCATTCACTGCGTGCTTGGCGTACTGCTGGCCTGTATTCAGCGGGCCAGGGATCCGGAGCGACGTGGCCAGGTGATTGATGCGGCGCTCTATGAATCGGTATTCAATCTGATGGAAGGCGTGGTCCCAGAGTATTCGGGTGCACGCGTTGTCCGTGAGCCCTCCGGATCCACGCTTACCGGCATCGTGCCGACAAATACCTACAAGTGCCAGGATGGCAAGTTTGTCATCATCGGCGGTAATGGTGATTCGATCTACAAACGACTGATGCAGGCGATCGGGCGTACTGATCTGGGTGATGACCCGCGCATGGCAGACAATGCCGGCCGGGTTGCCCACGAGAAGGAACTCGATGCGGCGATCGGTGCGTGGACGGCGTCATTGTCCTCAGTCCAGGTTCTCGATGTACTCGAGAAAGCCGTGGTGCCTTCCGGTCCGATCTACAGTGTCGTGGATATGCTCGGCGATCCACATTTCAATGCCCGCGGGCTGTTCGAGGAAGTGCAGGTCAACGGCGAAGCGCTCAAGATCCCGGCGATGATGCCCTTCCTCAGCGCGACACCCGGCCGCACTGACTGGCCCGGCGCAACAGTCGGCGAACACAACGATGAAGTGCTCGGCGATTTGCTCGGCTATGGAGCCGAAGAACGTCAGGCGCTGGCGCGCGACGGCGTGATCTGAGTGTCGTCCGGATCCTTCAGTCTGCCATTTGTCGAGAACCTGGTCGAACACAGCCTCGCCAGCCTTGACTTCAGTGAGCGCACTGGAGCGGCGGGTGGACCTCTGCTGCAACTGAAGGCTCTGGATGCACCGCATGCAGATGCCGGTTTCGTGCGACTGTGGATTGCCGAACCGGGCAGCCTTGCTGATCGCATGGTGCATTTCCGCCTGTGCTCGGGCCCGGTCGATACACAGTTATTCTTTCTGTTCGGCCGTGCCGACAGCGTGATGCCGCATTTTCATGTACAGGTGGTGCAGTTCTCGCCGGAGGCCTGTGTATTCAATGCGGATTTCCTGCCGCGCGTGGATCCGGTCGACCATCCGGACTATTTCCGTCAGGTGTTTGCCCCCTTGAACATGCCGTACTGGAAAGCAATAAACGACTACCAGAACGTGTGTTCACATGCGCCAGGCAATCCGGCCATCGCCACCTACCTTTCGCACTGGTCCATTGGCACGAGTCGCCCTGCAACCGCAACCGAGCTTGCGAAGGTAACGCCAAGCATTCACGCGTATCTGGCGCACTGGCTGGCATTGGCAAATGCGCTTCGCTTCAATGGCCCGGACGCCGAGCTCCTGCGCAGGCGCGATGCGAAGCACCTGGCGTGCTTTCTGGACGAGGACCTGGATCCGCGCGCCTGGAAGGGTGTCTATACCGTGGTCGGCAGGGAAGTCGGACAGGAGATCCGGCAGATCATCGCAGAGCCCCTGCATTAGACTGAAAAGCAGATTGGCGACCACAACGGGACAGAACATGAAAATTGCAATCGTCGGCGCTGCATATACCGGCCGGGCCGCAGCCCTGTACTTCAAGAACAGAGGATACTCCGTCAGCGTCAGCACCACGCGGCAGGAGCGGACGGCTGATCTTGCCGAGGTCGCGAATCATATCGTTGTCATGAAAGGCAGTGATTCGGCAGCAATGGCAAGCCTGATCAGGGATGCGGATATCGTACTCCTGAGCATGGCTGGTGGACTCGGTGTCAAGGACGGCAAGCCCTACATGGATCCGGTTGCTTACCGGGACTCCTATGTGGGCACCGCTGACGGACTCATCGGCGCGCTCTCCGCGGCACCGAATCTCCGGCAGATCATATTCTGCAGTTCAATGAACGCCTATGGCGATGCAAATGGCGCGAATCCGGTCGACGAGAACACACCGGCAAATGCTGCCTCCCCCGCCGCCCAGGTCTTTGTCGAGACCGAAAAAAAGCTGGCAGCTCTGGAAACAGACACGCTAAAGGTGTGCAACTTCCGTACCGGTACCATCTACGGCCCGGGCCGCGAACACCGCAATGAGCTGAAGCACATCGCCGGCAAGCAGATTCCGTTCGACGGACAATCCGATGCCATGCTGATTCACAGGGACGACGTGGTACGTGCCATCGGCTTTGCCGTTGACCGTCACCTGTCGGGACTCTACAACCTCTTCAATGACATTCCGGAAAACAAGGCAGACTTCTTTGCCCGGGTTGCAAAACGTGAAGGGCTGGAGCCGGTGATCTGGCTGGGTGTATTCAAGGGTCCGCGCGGCGTGTCCAATGCCAAGCTCAAGCAGGCCGGATTCAGCTTCGCGGATCCGCTCGGCGAGCGGGAGAGCGAAATCCTGCTCGCTTGATCCGATCCGCTGTCGCAGTCATCACTCGGACTGCGGCAGCATTCCGGCAAGGTGCGCACGATCATGTCGGAGTCGGCGTATGCCGGCCCACAGCGCCAGTCCGGTACTGATCAACTTGAGTGTCCGTCCGCGGCCCACTATCGCAAGCATGGCCAGTATGGACCCGGAAACCAGCAGACCTGGCAGGGTCGTCAGCTGTTGCGCAATGCGGATCCCGCGCTGGACTCCGCCCAGTTGTTCCTCAATGTGACCGATTTCCCGGCGCAGCTGCTCGCGCTGGCTGTCGCAACGCTGCAGGAGCATCGCGCGCCGCTGTTCGAGACCGGAAAGAGCAGCGCTCATGAGCCGTTTCTCATCCCGCCCCTGAGACCGTCGCTGTCCTTTTTCAACTCGCCCAGAGTGTCTGCGAGCATCGGTGGTTTGCGACGCAGTTGACTGGAAAGTTTCCAGGCACCCAGACTTGCCATCAGGAAGAAAAAGGCCGTCACCAGGACAGATACGAGGATCCGCTGGCTGTCCCAGAACGCGAATATCAGCGACAGGCCGGCCAGCAGGCAACCCATGCCGGCAAAGAAAATCGTGAAAAAGCCGATGGCCAGCAAGCCGGCCGCACGGCGAACCTCGACCTGCAGTTCAAGGGTCAGCAGTTCGAGGCGCGTCTGCCCGACATCGATAAGTGACGCCAGTACATTTCTCAGCGACTGAAGCAGCTTGCTGATCGGGCCTCCGGCTGAAGGCGTGTTGTTTTCCATGACTGGTGCTTCCGCAACAGGTATCAACGCCGGTTGATCAGGATCCCGAGCAGAAGTCCGAGACCGGCAGCCATGCCAACCGCCTGCCACGGGTTCTTGTGTACATACTCATCCGCTGATTCCGCAGCCTGCCTTGCCTGGTCAGTTGTCTTCTTCTGAATTTCGGACAGTCTTTCCCGGGCCTGATTCACCGAGGCCTTCGCCCGTGCGCGGACAGCCTCGATTTTTTCGCCGGTCTGGCTTGCAGTAGCCTGCAACAGCGCTTCCGCATCTTCGATGACCGTCTGTAAATCGCTGAACAGTTTGTCTTTCGTTACCTTTTCCATATTCGTCATGTTGGTATGCTCCGTTGGCCTGGTTCTCCAGTGTACATGAGATGTAATCGGCACTGCCCGGACCGGCTTTTGTGCTTTGCTGCATACTCCACGTCGAGATGCGCCTCGGGGATGATGACCGCGGAGGATTTATGCGATTTGCTCATGTGTTTGGTGCCCTGACGGCGGTATTCCTCATTGCGCAGAGCGGCATGGCGCAAAGCGCCGCGGACGGTGAAACCGCCCGGCAGCCCCCCGTGTCGCATGGAACGGCGCGCCTGATCGTCAAGCTGCGTCCGGCAAGTGATGAGCCGGTGCGCGCCCAGGCGCTTGCCGCGACCGACGGCGCATCAAGGCGCGTCAGTGCATTGGGTCAGCGCACAGGCCTCGCGGAACGGCTGTCCCGGAGTCTGGGTGGCGACCTGAGCATGATCCTTCTGGACAAGCCGTTGGCAGATGCGGAACTGGAGTCAGCTCTCACCTTGCTGCGCGCCGATCCGGAAGTCGAATTTGTCGAGATCGATCAGCGCCGCTACGCGCAGGCGGTGCCCACTGATCCGATGTATGTAGACCAGTGGTATCTCCAGGCGGACCAGCCGTCTGCGGTAAATTTCACCGCCGCCTGGGATCTGACGACCGGCAGACCGGATACCGTGATCGCGGTGCTCGATACGGGCGTACGCTTTGATCATCCCGATCTGGGGCGGGATGGCATCGATCCGGGTGGCCGGCTGGTGCCCGGCTATGATTTTGTCTCCGGGGAGTCGGCCGGCAGCTTTGTCAGTGCAAATGATGGCAACGGATGGGATGCCGATGCTTCTGATCCGGGTGACTGGGTACGCAATGAAGACCCGGCGGGCCCTCTGGCGAATTGCGATGAACACGACAGCTCCTGGCACGGTACGCGTGTTGCCGGCATGCTGGGCGCGATTACGGACAACAATACGGGCATTGCAGGCGGTATTTGGAACGCGCGCATCCTGCCGGTTCGCGTATTGGGCAAGTGTGGTGGCTACGACTCCGACATCATCGCCGGAATGCGCTGGGCTGCCGGATTGAGTGTTCCGGGGGCACCGGCCAACCCGACGCCCGCGAAAATCCTGAATCTGAGTCTCGGCGGTACCGGCAACTGCAGCAGCAGCTATCGCCAGACGATAACGGCATTGACTACAGCTGGCGTGCTGGTGGTGGCTGCTGCCGGTAACACGGATGGCGAGGCTGTGGAAACGCCGGCGAATTGTGCGGGCGTACTGGCTGTAGCCGGCCTGCGACAGGTTGGCAGCAAGGTCGGCTATAGCAGTCTCGGACCGGAAGTCGGCATAGCGGCCCCGGCTGGCAATTGTGTCAACCTTGGTGCCGGACAACCCTGCCTTTTTGCGCTTACCACGACTTCCAACACCGGGCTGACCGTGCCCGGACTCTATACCTACAGGGCCAGCATCGGTACGAGCTTTTCAGCACCGATCGTTGCGGCCATCGCCGGCCTGATGCACGCGGTAAATGGGGAGTTGGCCAACAGCGAGATGATTGCGCGCATCAAGTCCGGTGCCCGGCCCTTTCCAGCTCCTGATCCGGCCATTCCAACTTGCCCCACACTGGACAGCCTGACAGCGCAGTGCAATTGCACCACCACGACCTGCGGCGCCGGAATGGCCGATGCGCCCGGGGCGGTGAGTGAAGCCTTGCGACCGATTGCACGCATTGTTGAGCCTGGTAATGGCAGGGCTGGCGAAACCATAACCCTGGACGGCTCTACCAGTGGCGCGGCCCGCGGACGCGGTATTACCAGCTATGCGTGGAGCGTGTCGGGGGGCATGGCAGAAATCGTCGGTACCAGCACTGCTGCGACGGCCAGGCTGCAGATTTCGGCAGCGGGACCCGTGGGTGTGCTGTTGACGGTTACCGACGACGTTGGTGCCGAGGATTATGCCGGAGTCACTGTAAATGCGGCGGCGGCTGCCAGTGGCGGCGGTGGCGGTGGACTGATCCACCCGCTGCTGCTTGTGATCCTGCTCGCCGCCGGGCTGAGCCGCCGGCGCCAACCGGTGCACCGCTAGCGATAACCCTGCGCCTGCAGCTGGAACAGGTGCGCATAACGGCCATTCATCGTCAGCAGTTCGGCATGCGTGCCGTATTCAGTGATGCGGCCATTCTCGATCACAGCGATCCGGTCAGCCTGGCGTACTGTCGAAAACCGGTGTGAGATCAGGATCGACATCCGGCCCGCAGTATGTTCCCGGAAATACTCGAAGAGTTCAGCCTCGGCTGCAGCATCCATCGAGGCGGTGGGCTCATCCAGTATCAGCACATCCGCCGAGACCCGCATGAAAGCCCGCGACAGGGCGACCTTCTGCCATTGCCCGGTGGAAAGCTCTTTGCCGCCACGGAACCAGCTGCCGAGCTGGGTCGCAAAGCCCTGCTCCAGCCGCTCGATGAAGCTCATGGCCATACCCTTGCGTGCCGATGCTTCCCAGCGACTCTCATCGGCGTAGGCCTCTACATCGCCAGCGCCGATGTTCTCGCCGACGGTGAACTGATAGCGGTTGAAGTCCTGGAAGATCACTGCAATCTGCCGGCGCAGCGCCTCGCGATCCCATTTGCGGATCTCCAGCCCATGCAAGGAAACCATACCAGAATCAGGTTGATAAAGTCCACATAAGATCTTGATAAGCGTTGATTTACCAGCACCATTCTCACCCACCAGAGCGAGACTTTCGCCGGGCCGTATATGCAGGTTGATATCGCTCAGCGTCGGTGCCGTCGAGCCCGGGTAGGTGAATGAGACGTGCTCAAAGCGTACCCCGTCGCTCCGATCCGGGCCGTGGCTCAGTGTGCCCCAGCGATATACCGGTGCCTGCTCCAGATATTCGTACAGATTGGTCAGGTACAGATTGTCTTCATACATTCCGCCAATCGACGCAAGGCTGGCGGAGACTGCGCCCTGTCCTTGCTTGAACAGCAGCAAGTACATGGTCATCTCGCCGATGGTGATGAGGCCCTGAACAGCGCTGACAGCGATCCAGGCATAGGCACCATAGAGTACCCCGGTGCCAAACAGACTGAGCAGCAGGCCCCAGGTTTCGCGCTTCAGGGTGAGCGCCTTGTCCTCACTGTAGATCTTCGTGAAGATCTGCTTGTAGCGACCGAGCAGCAGCGGACCGAGCTGGAACAGCTGCACTTCCTTGGCATTGTCGTCCCGCGCAAGGACGGTCTCCAGATAGAACTGCAGCCGCGATTCCGGCGCACGGATGCGGAATAACCTGAAGGTATCTCCGGAGAATTTGGTTTCAGCCACAAATGAAGGCAGTCCCGCGAAGATCAGCAGTGCCATGGCCCATGGCGAGAACCGGGCCAGCAGGAAGCCAAAGCTCACCAGTGACACGAGCTGCTGGAACAGTCCGAAATTGCGCATCACCAGGCTGAGCGGCCGGCTGGAGGCTTCGCGCCGGGCACGGGTCAGCTTGTCGTAGAACCCGGCGTCCTCAAACTGAGTCAGGTCCAGGGTCAGGGCTTTTTCCAGAATCATCTCGTTGACGCGCTGACCGAGTTGCGCGCGCAGGAGCGACTGGCAGGCGCTGATGCCGCGTTGTGCAGCGCCGAGCAGCGCAATGACTGCTGCCTCAAGAACAACGAGATCCAGAACGTGTACATAAACCGGCGCAGCCCCGGCCTTGACCAAGCCCATCTGCAGGACGATCGCATCAATGACCAGCTTGCCGACCCACGCGGCAGCCGCCGGCAATACGCCGGTTGCAATCGTCAGTGCGGCAAGCGCCAGCGCGAGCTGCCGATTAGTCTCCCAGACCAGCCGGATGGCTCGCCCGCTGTAGCGGAGTACCGAAAGGTTGAGGCCAAGCTTGTTGAGCAGACCGGACGGTGGCGGCGGTGCAGGCCCGGGAGCAGGGCCGTGAGGACTCCATGTGCTGCGGGTCATGGAGGAAGCAAAGCGCGCTCGGCGTCCGTGATGGTCCTGACGTCAGGGCGCAATTCCGGAAGGTCCGGGAGGCTTGCCGAACAGGGCCTTGAAGCCGGCCAGATCGGCGAAGTTGACGATTCCGCCGCTGCCATTGAGATCGCCATTCGCATTCGGGGTTCCAAACATCGCCTTGAAGGCGGCCAGATCGGCAAAATTCACGATACCGCCACTGTTATCCATGTCGCCGTCGCAGATGTTGCCATAACCATCGCCGTCCGTATCGCGCTGACTGTTGCCACCCGCATCGGGCAAGAGCGGACCGTTAGCGACATCGATGCAGTTGTCCTGTTCGTCGTAAGCGCCGTCACCATCCGTATCGGCAAGCAGCTGCCAGGCGAGACCGTAATCCCACTTGAACGACCCCACTCGCGTCACGCGCAAAGCATAATGTGCGCCGGCCGGAACGACCATCCAGATGTTTTCAGTGTTCTCTATTGTGCTCTGCGAGGCAGAGACTACCGGACTGCCGGCGACAGCCAGATCGATCACCTCCAGATTGAGGTCGCGCAGCGTCGCAGCAGGATTGAAGTTAGTTGCCGTTCCGCCATTGATATCCAGATTCCAGACCAGTGCTGCTGTCAGCAGGCGCGGCTTCACATCGATGGGGAGCGGATAAGTCCCCGCAGAATTGCTGCCTGAGGCACCGCCGAAGGCAGGGTCATAGTCAAAACCGCGACCGGAGACGCTGCCGGCCGCATTGCCGTCTTCCGTGCTGGCCTGTTCGCCACCTGCAAGGATCCAGTAGCTGTTGCGGACATTCAGCTGACCGGCACCATAGCGACGATCCAGGCCATTGCTGGTCTGGTCAGCACTGCTGGTCCGGTAATTGAGCAGATCGATGGAGGTGCTGTCATGCGTGACACGATCAGCACCCGCCATCAATACCGCCTTGATGACTTCTGAACGTTCTGCATTACGGACCAGGATCCCGGCGCGGTTCGTCACGCTCGTGCTGACCGGATCACTCGACCATGCCGGGTTGTCGTGCCCTGCCTGCACCAGCATGGCGACCGCCGAAGCGATGCGCGGCGCAGCCGTACTCGTGTAGTCAGAAGGATCGACCAGATCCGGCCGGGTACGCCCGACGGTATACGTTTCATCCAGGGCAACCGAACCCACTTGGGTCTGACCGTCGGTACGCCCGGCAGCAATCACGTTGTAGGCTGAACCAAGCAGGGCCACATAGCTGGTTCCGGCACCATTCCCCAGCCCTACAACCTGAATGTATTCGTCGGTTTCAACCAGCCAGTCCACGCGTCGCAGCACGTAGCTTTCGGCGCCGGGTGCGCTGCCCACATAACTGTGGTTGGCGACACGGCTGGTGGAAGACAGCGGCCGGCTGCCACCGTTCCCCAGGATAGTAAGCAGAGCGCCACCACCCATCCAGTCATTGGCGGAGAACGCCGTGATATCGCTGACGCCCGGCGCTATCGAACGCATGTTGCCGTAAAAACTGCCACCGACACTGGTGGCATGACTGGAATAAAGTCCGGCCGGGGCACCGGAGGCATTGCTGATTGTCTTGCCGACAAACTCGGCATTGGCCGGATCAGGGAACCAGGCCTCCTGGCCGTTGACTTGGGTACTGCCCTCCACCTGGGTAACCCGTATCCCCGTGCCATCCGGAGTTGCCAAGCCCAGTTGCTGCTGCAACTTCGTGTAGCCGATATCTGCCCGATAATCTGCGGCAGCGAGTGCGGGAAGCATCGCGAATACGCCCAAGCACAGGCGGATCGAAAAATGGCTGGACGGATACATGGCCTGAATAGTAGAGCAACGCCACCCCTCTGTGGGAGCCGGATCGTGCAATAGCAGCAGCTTATGTAACGGCGCGGCATACTCTGCTGCCATGGCAATACCCGAAATCACCCGCTTTGCGCCGAGTCCCACCGGCGGCCTGCATCTCGGGCACGCATATTCGGCGCTGCTGGCGCATAGGTTGGCCCGGGACACCGGCGGCCGTTTCCTGCTGCGCATCGAAGACATCGATGCGGGCCGCTGTCGGCCGGAATATACGGCGCAGATCATCGACGATCTGCAATGGCTGGGGCTCGACTGGGACGGTCCGGTACGGCACCAGTCAGAACGTATTGCTGATTACCGCCGCGAAATTGCCGCCCTCACCGCCCGCGGCCTGACCTACCCCTGTTTCTGTACGCGTCGGGATATCGCCGATGAAATTTCACGCATGCAGTCTGCGCCGCAACGACCCGAGGGTCCGTTGTATCCGGGCATCTGCCGGAGACTCGATGAACGCGAGAGAGCCATGCGGCTTGCAGCCGGCGAGCCGCATGCCGTCCGTCTGAATATTGCAGCCTGCCTGGAAACTCTCGCTGCACCGTTGAATGGCTTTCTGGAAACTGGTCACGGCGCGACCGGGCAGACCGGAATGATCGCGCTGCAGCCCGGGATACTCGGCGATATCGTGTTGGGGCGTCGTGATGTCGGCGTCAGCTATCACCTCGCAGTGGTGATGGATGACCATGAGCAAGGCGTGACGCTGGTCACCCGAGGCGAAGACCTGTTTAGCGCTACGCATGTGCAGCGCCTGCTGCAGATCGTGCTGGGTTTCGCCGCACCACGCTACCGGCATCATCCCTTGATCCGCGACGCCGATGGTCACCGGCTGGCCAAACGGGACAAGGCTCAGACGCTCGCTGCCTTGCGCGCATCCGGTGTAACGCCTGCGGAAGTACGCGCCCGACTGCGCTTGAACCAGTAACGTCCGATTTCGGCGCTGCCCCCCATGAACAGCGGCATGCCGCGGCTGATTTTCTGGTCGCAGGCTGCTTCTTCAAGTTCAGGCGAGAAGTAGCGGCCAAGCGCCGCCCGACTGATCCGTCGCGGACCAATCGGCCAGCGATCCCACCAGCCGCGACGGCCAAAATGCAGCAGGATGTAGTCACCGTCAGGGGCCAGCCAGGAGAGGATTTGCCGCTTGTAAGCCGGACGCAGGGCATCCGGCAAGCCATGCAGGCATCCGACATCGAGAATCACATCGAAGGGTCCGGGGTGTGCAAGCCGGGTCTCATCAGAGGTGACATCGCCCTGCGCCACGGTCACATCGAGTCCCGCCTGCCTTGCGCGCTCACCAGCCAGGCGTACGGCCTGCGGCATGAAGTCGAGAGCGGTCACCTTGTAACCGCGCTCTGCAAGCCACAGCGAATAGGTGCCGGCACCGCAACCCAGATCCAGTGCCCTGCCCGGAGACTTCCGCGCCTGCAATGCCCGGCCCAGCAGCGCCGGCGGTTCCGCCTCATGCCAGGGCAGATCTTCCGCGCGATGCGCACGCGCATAGAGTCGCTCAAAAATCCTGCGGTCCTGTTCGCTCATGTTGTCAGCAGCTCCTCGTCAGTCACAGCCGCTATACGCACGGCCGTTATCTTGTATTCGGGACACCGGGACTCCGGATCGCCCCGGGGGCTGGTCAGCGCGTTGGTGTGTGTTTCCGGAAAATGAAATGACAGGAACAGGAGTCCTGGCGTCACACGCCCGGTAGTTCGTGCACGAACGACAGCCCTGCCGTAACGACTGCGGACATCCACTCGCGCACCGTCCTCGATGCCCGCTGCGGCCGCGTCCAGCGGATTGATTTCCAGATAGTCAGCATCTTCAAGCTCGCGGTGTGGCGTGCGGCGAGTCATCGTGCCCACGTTGTAGTGCTGCAGTACGCGGCCGGTGATCAGCAGATATGGATAGTCAGTGGTCTGCTGCTCGGCTGTCGGCACATAAGGCAGTGTCATCAGGCGACCGCGGCCCCGCACAAAACCAGCCGCGTGTACGGTAGCTGTGCCGGGATGCCCGGCGTCCGGACACGGCCACTGCAACCCGTCGCCCTCCAGTCGCGAGTAGCTCACGCCGCCAAACAGGCTCGGTGCAATGCGGGCAATCTCGTCCATGACCGCAGCGGGACCGGCGTAATTCCAGTTTGCACCGAGCGCATTGGCGACAGTCTGCGTCGCGTCCCAGTCAGCCCGCGCTTCTCCCGGTGGCGGCACAACGGCACGTACCCGTTGAATGCGCCGCTCGCCGTTGGTGAAGCTTCCATCCTGCTCGAGCACACTGGCAGCCGGCAGAATCAGATGGGCATAGTGTGCGGTCTCGGAAATAAACAACTCCTGTACGACCAGGAGGTCCAGAGCTGCAAGCGCAGCCCGTACATGCCGCTCATTGGGATCGCTCTGTGCGACATCCTCACCCTGGATCCAGAGTCCACGAATGGCACCGGAAAGTGCGGCGTCGAACATTTCCAGGATGGTCAGGCCGGGTGTCGCTGGCGCCGGCTCACCCCACACCGCCGCAACCCGCGCCTGAACGGATGCATCATCCAGGCGCTGATAGCCGGTCAATCGATCCGGCATACCGCCCATGTCGGCATTGCCCTGCACGTTATTCTGCCCGCGCAGCGGCAGCATTCCGCCACCCGGCCGGCCGATGCTTCCGGTGAGCATGGCCAGATTGCAAAGCGCCATCACCGAATCCGTACCCTGCGTCAGTTCCGACAGGCCCAGCCCGGTTACAAAGAGACAGCGTCCGGTTGACGCGATGCCGGCCTGACCGATCGCCAGCGCTGCCGCACGCAACAGCTCAAGCGGAATACCCGTTTCCCGCGCGGCATCGGCAGGATCGGATGCCAGCAGGAAATCCCGCAGTTGCTCGAACCCTTCGGTGCGCTCCAGCAGGTATCGGGTGTCGATCAGCCCGGCATCGATGAGCACCCGTGCAAGCGCATTGAACAGCAGCACATTTGTTCCGGGCTTCAGTTGGAGGTGCAGATCGGCCCAGCGACAAAGTTCGATGCTTCGCGGGTCGATGACAATCAGGCGTGCGCCACGCCTTGCCGCCTGCTTGATGCGCGCACCGACAACCGGATGCGCTTCGGTGGGATTGGCACCAGCCACGACAATGGTGTGGGCACGCTCGATATCTGCATACGATGCACTGGCAGCGCCTGTACCCGTCGCGATTTGCAGACCGAGCGCCGTTGACGAGTGACAGACGCGTGCACAACAGTCGATATTGTTCGTGCCGATCACACTGCGGAACAGTTTCTGCAGCAGATAGCCCGCCTCGTTGGTCGAACGCGAAGAACTCATCGCCCCCAGCGCATCGGGCCCGTGCGCGGCGCGAATCTCCGTCAGCCGCCGCGCCAGCCAGGTGGTGGCTTCCGGCCAGCTGACCGCCGTCAGGACGCCATCGACACGAAGCATGGGCGTGGTCAGGCGTTCCCGCGATTGCTGCCACGCGTGCGCATAGCGGCCCTTTGCACAGAGGTGCCCGCGATTGACAGCGGCCTGCGGGGTGCCGCTGATCTGTATCACCGCGCCGTCTGACTCGGTGAGGTCGACGTTGCAGCCGACGCCGCAATAGCCGCATACAGAGCGTACCCGTCGCGACAGGTTGCCTGTTGTCGGCGCCTCACGATCCAGATCGAACAACGCCCCGGTGGGACAAACCTCGACACAGGCACCGCAGCTGACACAGGCAGATGTATCGAAATTTTCGTCGACGCCGAACAGCAATCGCGTATCCGGGCCGCGTTGCCCGATGCCATAGACGAACTGCCCCTGCAGATCCTCGCAGACCTGCAGGCAACGTCGGCAGACCAGACAGCGCTCGGCTGAAAAACGCAGATAGGGGTGGATCGCATTCGGTATGGCGCTCACGGGAGCCGGGGTGGCCGGATTGACCTGATATTGCGCAAGCAAGTCTGCGAAGTCGCGGCACTGATCCCCGCCGGAAACAGGCTCTGCTGTGGCTGCGGGCACAGTATCTGCCCAGAGTTGCAGCAAGCCCCGCCGCAGTTCATGCAGACGCGGGCTTGACGTTTTGACAACCTGGCCGCTCTCGGCTGCTGAATGACACGCAGCCACTGGTCGTTCCCTGCCCTCCACTTCCACCAGGCAGAGCCGGCACCCGCCCTCCGGTGCGGAGCCGGCCAGGTGACACAGAGTGGGAATGCGCTCGCCGATACCGGCGCGCCTTGCTGCATCGAGCAGGGTCTCGCCGGGCGCAAACGCCACGTCCATGCCGTCGATCAGCAGCTTTCCCGTCATCGGCCTGGTCCCGCAGCCTCAGCCAGTGCACGCAGCCGCTCGACCGGTGCCGGTATCGATTGCCCAAAGCCGCACAGGCTGGTGCTGGCAATCAGATCCAGCAATGCGGGAAGTTTGCGCTGAGCCTCATCAGCGTCAGTTTGTTGTGCCAGGGCCAGTGCCTGGGCCGAACCCAGACGACAGGGCACACATTTTCCGCACGATTCAGCAACCATGAATTCGAGCCAGTGAACCATCAGTTGCCGCCAGTCGCTTCCGGCAGCAAGCGCAACGAGTCCGCCGTGACCGGACTGGATACCGCGTTTCGCAAGCACCGGGTAATCGATCGATACGTCCCACTCTTCCGGCAGCAGGATGCTGCCCATCGGGCCACCGAGCGCGATCCCCGCAAGCGGTTTCCCATCCCACCCGCCGCCGCCATGGGTTTCCACCAGTTCGCGCAACGACAGTCCGAACTCGGCTTCGACAATGCCGGGTCGGGCGAAACCCTGACTGAAGCAAAAAGCCTTGGTACCGGGTGAAGCCGGCGTACCGAGGCTCCGGAACGCTGCGGCACCCCGTTCAAGGATCCACGGGATGTTGACCAGCGTCTCGATGTTGTTCACGACTGTTGGTTGCCCGTACAAACCCTGTACCGCGGGGTACGGCGGGCGTACACGGACTTCGCCACGTCGCCGTTCGATGGCGTTGAGCAGAGCGGTCTCTTCGCCACAGACATAGCTGCCATGTCCGCCAACGACCCGCACTTCAAAGCTGAACGAAGCACCGCAGATATCGGTGCCGAGCAGGCCTGCCGTGCGCGCTTCTACGATTGCGGCCTGCATTCTTGCCTGTGCTGCCGGGTACTCGGAGCGGATATAGACGATTCCTTCGCTTGCGCCGATCGCCCAGGCACACAAGGCCATGCCTTCAAGAATCGCGTGGGGGTCGTACTCGAGCAGAAGCCGGTCGATGAATGAACCCGGGTCGCCTTCGTCGCCGTTGGCAACGACATAGCGCTCCTTTCCCTGCGCCTCGGCCGCAACGCGCCATTTGTGCCCGGTGGGGAAACCGGCACCGCCGCGCCCCTGTTCCCCGGACTCTTCGACAACGGCCATTACCTCTTCAGGGGTACGCCGCAGCGCTTGGGCAAGTGCCCGGTAGACACCTGCTTCCCGTGCGCGTGCGAGTTCAGAGTAATCACCCTTGCCGATGCGGGCGGTAACGATCGCTTCCCGTGCAACGTTCCGGATCGATACCGGTCCACTGCCGGACGTCAGAATCACCTGACCATCCGGCGCCAGGCGTGCCGGTGATCGATCACAGTACCCCAGACATTGAACGGTCCGTGCAGGGTGAGCTGCCACAGTCTCATCGGGGCAGCGGGCGCCGGCCAGATGACATGAAAGACCCGTGCAGATCCGTACGGACTGCGAGTCAGCGACGAGGTCGGTATAGAAGCTCCGCACCCCGCGCTGTCCGGCCAGCGAGCTGATCGTCTTACTGTCCATCGCCAGTCTCACCCCTGTGGCAGACTATGCCCGGTCCCATTATCCCGCGCGAGTCGCTCTGCCACCATGCCCGTAATGGAAACGTCGGATCTGAGCCCCAGGCAGTACTGGGCGCAGATAAAAGCCAACCCGAACCGGGCGAAGTTCGGTTTCGGCAAGCGTGCGGCACTGATCAATATCGATCTGCAGCGAGCCTATACCGATCTGGCAACTTTCAAAACCGCCTATCAGACCGATCCTCGGCAGCTTCCGCTGATCGACGAACTTGCGGTCCTGGCCCGCAGCCGCGGCATGCCGGTTATCTGGACCTATGTAGCCTACATGGACAATGCTGACGATGCCGGCGTCTGGGGTACGCGGACCGATACGCCGGACTCCCTGCAAAACATCAAATCAGGGTCGGAGCGTGCCGAACTGGATCCGCGGCTGCATGTCGATCTTGGCCGCGACGCGATTTTCAACAAGCGCATGGCGAGCGTTTTCCATGAAACGCCAATCGCCTCGCTGTTGGTCTGGCACCGGGTCGATACCGTGATCCTGACCGGCGGCAGCACCTCGGGCTGCGTACGTGCCAGCGCCGTCGATGCCCTGTCGCGCAATTACCGGGTGATCGTCGTGGAGGAATGCGTGGCGGACAAGCACGAGATCCCGCACTTCGCGAGCCTCTGCGACCTGATGCTGAAGTACGCTGATGTCGAGTCCGCAGATGTGGTGCGCGAATGGCTTGACCGGCAACCACCGGCGGAAATCAAGACCCATGGCCATACGTGAAATCCTGAAAATGGGCGATCCGCGACTGCTCCGGATCGCGCAACCGGTCATTCAGTTCGGCGTACCTGTGCTGGATGAGCTGATCCGCGACATGTTCGAAACGATGGGCGCTGCCGACGGGGTTGGCCTGGCGGCTCCGCAGATCGGCGTGGACCTCGCTGTCGTAATCATGGGCTTCGACAGCAACGATCGCTATCCGGATGCACCCGCGGTACCGGAAACAATTCTCATCAATCCGGTGATCGAGCCGCTGGGACCCGAAGAAGAAGAGGACTGGGAAGGCTGCCTGTCGGTACCCGGCATGAACGGCGTGGTGCCCCGCTTCAGCCGCATCCGCTATCGGGGCTTCGATGCGCAGGGCCAGACCATTGATCGCGTCGCAGAGGGCTTTCACGCCCGCGTCGTGCAACACGAGTGCGATCATCTGATCGGCAAACTGTACCCGATGCGGATTCGCGATTTCAGCCGCTTCGGGTACAGCTCCGTCCTTTTTCCGGATCCGGCGACGCAGCCGCGGGACTGACCGACAGCTGCGACTCAGCCAACCTTGGGCAGGTGCGCCAGGGACTCCTTGATCGCTTCCGCAGGGTAGTCGTAGTCGCGCAGTTCCCCGGCAAAGTAACGGTCATAGGAACTCATGTCGAAATGGCCGTGGCCTGACAGGTTCAGCAGCAGCACCTGACTCTGCCCCGTTTCCGCACAGCGCCGCGCTTCGCGGATTGTGGCTGCGATGGCATGTGTGGATTCAGGTGCTGGCACGATCCCTTCGGTACGCGCAAAGAGCAGGCCCGCTTCAAAGGTTTCCAGCTGCGGAATGGCCACAGCTTCGACCAGCCCGGCATCGACCAGCTGGCTGACGAGCGGCGAAGCGCCGTGGTAGCGCAGCCCGCCGGCATGGATACCCGGCGGCACGAAATCGTGGCCCAGAGTATGCATTTTCAGCAGTGGCGTCAGGCCGGTGGCATCACCGAAATCATAGGCGTAGATGCCCTTGGTCAGCGTCGGGCAGGAAGTCGGCTCAACCGCCACCAGCCGGACCTCGCGCCCGGCAGCCTTGTCGGCGAAGAACGGAAAGGCGATACCGGCGAAATTTGAACCGCCACCGCAGCAGCCGAACACGGCATCGGGGTAGTCACCTGCGAGCGCCATCTGTTTGCGTGCCTCCAGACCGATAACCGTCTGGTGCAGCATCACGTGGTTGAGTACCGAGCCCAGCGCATAGTTTGTGTCGGACCGCCCGATGGCCTCCTCGACCGCCTCGGAGATGGCTATCCCCAGCGAACCCGGGGTGTCGGGATTCCTCTGCAGGATCTGTCGACCCGCGGCTGTCAGATTGGTTGGACTGGCAAAGACCTCGGCACCCCAGGTTTGCATCATCGAGCGCCGGTACGGCTTCTGCTCATAGCTGATCTTGACCATATAGACGCGGACTTCAAGCCCGAGCAACTGACCGGCAAGCGCCAGCGAACAGCCCCACTGCCCGGCTCCGGTTTCGGTCGCGAGCCGCCGGATGCCGGCGAGCTTGTTGTAATAAGCCTGTGGAATCGAGGTATTAGGCTTGTGCGAGCCGGTCGGACTGACGGATTCGTTCTTGTAGTAGATCCGGGCCGGGGTTTTCAGCGCCTGCTCCAGGCGATGCGCCCGATACAGCGGGCTCGGGCGCCAGAGCCTGAAAATCTCGCGCACCTCGTCCGGAATCTCGATCCAGCGCTCGGCACTCACCTCCTGCTCGATCAGTCCGGGCGGGAAGATCGCCGCAAGGGCGTCGAGCGTCGCCGGTTTGCCGTCTGCACCCAGCGGTGGCGGCGGCGGGGTGGGCAGGTCGGCCACCACGTTGTACCAATGCGTCGGCAGCTCGGATTCCGGCAACAGAAACTTGGTCGTCATCGTCTCACTCCGCGTAGATTGAGGGTTTATGCAGGATGCAGCATATCAGGCTCGGGTTGCGCCGATTGCGTAAAAACCCTTATATGGCTCATCAGGCAACTGAGGCATGTTGTAATCGTCAAGGATGACGCCGGCCCGGTTTGCGCGTCATGCGAACGCCATGCCGAGGAGACCAAAAAAATGCTGACACTGACCTCACGCAGCAAAGTTGCAGACCTGCAGAATGGTCCGCCGGGAGTGATGCGGACCCTGATTTCCACGGGTATTTTCCGGGATGGTGACGATCCGGAAGTCACCATCGGTGAGCTGTGCTGGAACTTCGGCTTCAATCCGGGAATTCTGCTCAATATGCTGCAGTCGGCCAATATGGCGGAGGAAACCCCTCCGATTGATATCGCGCCATTCAAGGCAATGTCGTTGCTCGAGCTCGTCGAGCATATTGAAGACGTTCATCACCGTTATCTGCGGGAAAATCTCCCGCTGCTGACGCGGCTGACCAGCGAGGTTGCAGCAGCGCAGGCTGACAATGGGCGACTTGCGGCCCTGAAGCTGGAGATGCAGCACATTGCCACCGAACTGGAGTCACATCTGGCCCATGAGGAGGAGGCCCTGTTTGCGATGGTACGGGATCTGGCGCTCCGCAGCGCGGTCAAGCCCACACGTTGTGGTGACGCAGTCGGAGGCCCTATTGCCTGCATGGAAACCGAACATGAGGCAGCCCTCGAATCGCTGAAGAAGATGCGCGAGTACACCGACGGTTACAGGGCACCGCCCGGCGCCGATGATACCTGGCAAGAGATGCTTGCCGCGGTTGCGCGTTTCGACCAGGACATGGTCGAGCACATGTACAAGGAAAACAGGGTGCTGTTCCCGCGTGCGCTGGATGCGCAGCTGGGAAGGAACAAATGAATGACCGGCTCGACTGCGTTGGAGTCGGGCCGGCTTGAATGACTTGAAGTGAAGTCGAAGTGAAGTGAAGTGAAGTAAGCGGACCTGATCTAGATCAGGGTGTTTCCGGGTCAGCTAAGCGATAAATAACTCAAGTTTTGCTGAAATTCTCAAGAGGAGTAAATGGCGTGTATATAAATTTCTGGTACCCGATTATTCGCAGTGAAGACCTCGGTGAAGGCAAGCCCGAGAAGGTCAAGGTCCTTGGTTGCAATCTCGTTGCGTTCCGTGACGACGCAGGCAATGCCCATGTCCTGAGCGATACCTGTACCCACCGTGGTGCATCGCTCGGTGGCGGCTGGTCGCTGGCTGGCCGGCCGCGCATCGTCAACAACTGCATCGTCTGCCCATACCATGGCTGGGAATTCGGTGGTGACGGCGAATGCAAGAACATTCCCTCCATTGGCTACGGCACCAAGACGCCGCCGCGCGCCAAAGTCGACTCCTATCCCGTGCAGGAAAAGTACGGCATCGTTTTCGCCTTCCTGGGCGATGAACCGGAAGCGACGCGTCCGCCGCTGCTCGAGATCGAGGAATACGGCAAGCCCGGCTGGCGTGCCAACCAGGTGCTGGTACTTGAAGTCGACTACTACTTCGAGCGTTCCATCGAGAACGGCCTTGATCCGGCCCACAATGAGTTCGTTCATCCGACCCACGGTCACTCGGCCCTCAATCGCGATACCTACAGGGTTCGCCCATACGAGACCGAGGATCACCGCCAGGGCTGGGGCTTCTGGTTCATGCACGAGTTCGACTCCCCGCCGCTGCCGCAATCAGACCATATAACGGCAGGCGGACAGCCGACGCCCTGGGGCAACACGAAGACCCAGAGCAGCAACATCTTTGCCGGTGGCGGTACCTATGGTCCGAACATCATGCCGACCTATATCACCATCACTGAAGACAAGATGTTCCGGCAGTACTTCTTCGAGCAGCCGGTGGACGAGAACAAGACCAAGATCTTCTTCCTGAACATGCGGAACTTCCTGCTTGAGCCGGAGAAAGACGGTCCGATCCATGCGCGCAACAAGGTCATTGCGGGTCAGGACATCGCCCTTCTGGTCGACCTCGAGCCCAAGCTGACACCGTTGAGCAACACCAAGGAAGTGCTGATGCCGGCCGACAAGGCCATCGTCGCCTACCGCGACTGGCTGGCCAAGTTTGACGACAAGGGATGGCGTATCGACTGGAATACGTTCAAGGCACGTCATGGCAAGGACATGATGTATGCGATCCCGTCGCCGGGCCGTCGTACCAGCGGCAACTGGGTTCTTGAGGCAGTCCCCCTGTTCAAGAACCGCGCTGCACGCAAGGCGGCTGACGAGGCTTAAGTCACTCCAGCCTCCTGAAGCGAATCGGGGTGCCGGTAGCAATACCGGCACCCCTTTTTCTTGCCTTGCTGCGGTGACCGCGATCTAGTCGATCGTTACCTTGATCATGGAGTCGCCCTGCTCTATCGAATCGACGACATCGAGGCCCTTGCTGACCTTGCCGAACACGGTGTGCCGCCCATCCAGGTGCGGCTGCGGCCCATGCGTGATGAAGAACTGGCTGCCGTTGGTTCCGGGACCGGCATTGGCCATCGAGATCACCCCACGCTCATGACGCAAGGGATTGCCCTCAAACTCATCCTCAAAGCGATAACCTGGTCCCCCACGGCCGCTCCCGGTCGGATCGCCGCCCTGAATCATGAAATCGGCAATCACGCGATGGAAAACCACGCCATCGTAGAATCCATCCCGGGCAAGAAATACGAAATTGTTGACGGTGATGGGTGCATGCTCCGGAAACAGCTCGATTTCGATACTGCCTTTTTCCGTCTCGATCACCGCCTTGTAGGTGCGATCGGTCTCAACCTGCATGGCGGGCGGACTTGAATACTGCTTTGTGGCCACGGCGCGACTCCAGATACTTGAAGGGGGCCTGTTTATACCAGATGCCCGGCCGCCGGTGGCGTAAGCTTGCCCGGGCAGCAGGGAATGAGAGATGAGCAAGGCATTTACCCGGGAACCTGATCCCGATGATGACGAAAACGATGGCGGTGGCATGGGGTCGGCTGCGCCGGCGCTGCCGACCGGATCAAGAAACTACATAACGCCTGGCGGCCTTCAGCGCCTGAAGGACGAGCTGCAGTACCTGCTGCACAAGGAACGGCCCGCGGTGACCGCCGTCGTTTCCTGGGCAGCCGGCAATGGCGATCGGAGCGAAAATGCCGACTATCAGTATGGCAAGCGGCGACTACGGGAAATAGACCGTCGTATACGCTTTCTCGGCAAGCGCATCGACCTCGCTGAAGTCATTGATCCGGCACAGCCGCGCGGTGAGCGCGCCAATCAGGTGTTTTTCGGCGCCAAGGTCACCTATTCAGGCCAGACTGGCGAGCTGCATACGATCACCATCGTCGGGGTCGACGAAATCGATCTGCCTCTCGGCCGTATCAGTTGGGTTTCGCCACTGGCGCGCGCGCTTCTGAAGGCGCGCATCGGCGACACAATCGTATTTCACGCACCTGCCGGAACAGAAGAACTGACTGTCGTTGAAGTCAGTTATGCGCAAGTAGACACCGCGGCTTTTGTACCGGTCAGCGTCGCAGCGACACAGAATAGCGCAGGCTAACTCAGGCCGCCCTGCGCTTCTCGTTGCACTTCTTCATGAATTCCGTGTCCACCATCATCACACCCTCTTCCCTCGCTTGCTTGACGATCCCTTTCAATGCGACTTTCAGGAACACAGCAGGTACATCGACCAGCAGCCCGCATGCTTCTTCGTTGAATCTCACTTCCGGATCAATCTTGTTTGCCACGTAGTAGATGTGGCTGCTCGTGGACCCCTCCGGCTTCGCCACCGGTACAGCGAACGGCTTGTTATGCGAGCAAAAGAAGAATCGCGCATCACCTGCGTCGTTATGCCTGAAACCGTAGGAGATCGGTACGCCCGGAAACTCCTTCTGCTCAACCAATCGTGTGTGGACCGAGTCCTTCAGGAGGATATTGGTTATCCTGAGCCGCCAGAAGCACTCGACAGCACTCCGGTCTGTCAGGCGTCCAGGCTCATATCTGAACGTTCCGTCAACCTCACACTCGAAAACCTGAAATGCGTCCTGCATGATCAATGGGTATGTCGGATCTTCAGCATATCGGACATTCGGGCTGGTGGTCAGCGCAAAAGGGATATTCTTCATCTTCTCTACCGGGTCAAACCCGGGGTAGCCCAGATTGACGACATGACGCAACCAGTTCTTCCGGAATTCAATGAAATTCAGTGCAGCCTTGCTGCCCTGCTGCAGATTGATTGAGGTATTGGAACTGGAACGGGCCACCAGGAGCATGGAAGGCTCCTCAATGATATCCAGTGGGAAACACAGGGAGTAAGGCCCGATGGAGGTATGCCCCATCTCGCTGACCGTCGTAACCATCGCGAAGGGCATCGGAAAGAAGGCCGAGGACTGATAGAAATTATCCTGCGGATTGACGCTCCGGTAACCCTCATTACGGCGGCTGGCAGGGCGCCGTAAACGGTCAAACATGGACAGAAAATCAAGAATGACCTGGCCCCGGTTCTACGCTGTTCTTCGATGGAGGTTATGGCAATTTCCCGGGGACACGTGTGACAAGAGTCACGTTATGACATATCAGCTGACGCGGAGTGACTACTGGCGGAATTGCCGCAGGAAATCGCGATGTAATAATTTGATGACCTCATTGCCGGGTGCTGTCAGCTCCGCAGCGCGGTAGCCGGAGCTGATGCCCTCGACCAGCACAAGTTGCCCCTCCAGGCTGAAGCGAACCCGCCACTCCCTGACCGCAAGGCGAAAACCCTGCCCGTCGCGCCGTATACGGCGATACGGATGCGGCTCCGGCCCTATCGACAGGATTGCCTTGATCCGGTCACCGATGGCCAGTCCGGTATGGGTCTCGATCCAGCTGGCCTGCTCCATAGCCAGTGGTGCGAAGCTGACCCGATAGCTGCCAGCCGGATCGGCGGGCGCAGCCTCCCGGTCCGGTCGACGTGCGGAATCTTCGAGCCAGCCGCTGCGGGCGGCAGGATGCGCATCCGTGTAAGGCACATAGGGTTTGATGTCGAGCACGGGCGTGCCATCGAGCATATCCACCCCCTGTACATGAAGCACCAATCCATCAATGCGCTCCAGTTGCACAGCTGACAAGCCGATCGGATTGGGCCGGTAGGGTGCACGCGTGGCAAACACACCTTTGCGCCCCGATGTACTGCGGGGCGGCAGAACCTTGGGCCGCCAGGCCTTGTTCTGGTGGAACCAGAACACCACCCAGATGTAGTCCCACCCCTCCATATCCTCCAATGCGTGCTCGAAGTTGCGCCCGGGAAACAATTCGATGCGCCCCCTGATCCCGGTAGCCGCGCCGGGCTGTCGCGGCGCTTCGATGCGGGTTCTCGCCTCGGTCCTGACCAGACCGATGGGCCTGACCATCAGTATCTCGCTGCTCTCTGGCTGGTCCGGAGGCATTAACCGGTTGGCGTTGCCAACAGACGTTCCAGGCTGAATTCCCGGATACCAAGCTGGTTCTTCAGCGACTCGACTGATGCTGCGGCAGCGGGATCAGGGCAGTCCCGCCGGACCGCACGGAGCAGCAGGTTCTTGGGCGTATGCTCAAGGTCGATGAATTCAATGATCTGGGTCTGATAACCGGCGCGCTCAAGAATGGCTGCACGCAGCGCGTCGGTCGCCAGAGCTGCAAATCGCTCCTTGAGGATTCCAAACTTCATTATCCCGGGCAGCAGATCAGCAGACAGCAAGCCTGCCACTTCGTGCTGACAGCAGGGTGCGGCGAGAATGGCCTTTGCCTGCCAACGCATTGCCTGGGCAATTGCGGCATCGCTGGCTGTATCGCAGGCATGCAGTGTTACGACAAGATCTACCGGACCGGTCGGGGTATACCCGGCAATATCGCCGACTTCAAAACGAAGACCGGTACAGCCCAGCTTTTCAGCGATCTGCTGGCAATCACGTACCACATCGGCCTTCAGATCGAGCCCGACAATCTCGACGTCGCGTCGATGGATGTTGCAGAGCAGGTGGTGCAATGCGAAGGTCAGATAGCTCTTGCCGCAACCGAAATCGATCACGCGCAAGCTGCCAGCCGGCGGCAATTCCGGCAGCACATCGTCCACCAGTTCCAGAAATCGGTTCACTTGCCGGAACTTGGCCTGCTTTGCGGCCCGTACCTGGCCGGTCGGCGTCATCACACCGATCGCCTGCATGAAGGCACAGGGCCGCCCTTCGGGTATGAGGTATTGCTTGCGCCGGTCATGGGCAAGCGCAGGTGCTGTGCGTGAGGGTTTTCGACGTGTCAGGCGCGGTTCCTGACGCCCGGTCAGACGCAGGGACAGGTCAGCCGAGCCGGTGTACAGCTCGGCCTGGGCAAAGTTCGCGGGGACTTCAGCAGCTACAAGCCCGAGCAAGTCGTCCATATCGAGGTTGCGATGAAACTCCTGCTGCCCGCGACGTTCGGCCAGCTGGTAGCAGCGGCGACCCGCAATTTCGACTGGCCGTACACTTATCTTGTCTGTATGGGCAGAGCTGCCACCGGACGGCCTTGAGCAGGGTTTATGCAGCACAAGGCCCCAGCACTGATCCCGCTGCAGGGCTTCGGCAAGCCCGGCCATGAACTGCGCCAGTGCGCCCATGGCGCCACCTGTCGATGCCCCCTGCCCCTGTGTCGCCGCACTCACGCCGGATCAGTCATGGGCGAGCGATTTGGTACTGAAGAGATAATCCTTCAGTTCCTTGGACATGACCGGATCATTGCGGCGAATCCATTCGATAAGCATGGATGCATGCTCCTTTTCCTCGTCCCGGTTATGCGCCAGGATCGCCTTGAGTTCTGCATCCTTGCAGACATCGACGCGCTGGTTGTACCAGTCTACCGCCTCGAGTTCTTCCTTCAGGGACTCGATGGCCCGATGCATGTCCCGCGTTCTTGCTGACAGCTCATTTCCCGGCTCCTGGTAACTCATGGTTTCCTCCTGTGCTGGAACTGGCGGCCCCATGGGCACCGCCCGGACGATGGTACCTCCCGCCAAACGGCGGGAACAGTCTGACTGGCGGACACGGCGATCAACCCCGGCAGTCGGCCGGACACATCCTTTAGAATGGACTCCCCGGAGGGACCGCCGCAGGAGAGACGTCCGTGCTGGATTTCAGAGGACTGATCAAGCTTCTTGAGCAACGAGGTGAGCTGTACCGCATCAGCCGGCCGGTCGACCCCGAGTTCGAGATTGCGGCTGTCATGGAACAGATCGATCAACAGCGACGCGCGTTTCTCTTTGAAAACGTCATCGGCGCACGATTCCCCGTCATCGGTGGCCTACTGAACCGCATCGAGTGTTTTGGCTGGGCTCTCGGCAGCACGCCCGGCGAACCGTTTGATGCCAACGACCTGGACGCCCGGTTCGAAGCTGCCAAGCGCAATCTCATTGCACCCCGTGAAGTGCCCACTGCACCGGTAAAGGAAGTTGTCCGCCGTGGTGAACAGATTGACCTTCCTGACCTGCCTGTACCGACCTTCTTCGAGCTGGACAGCGGGCCATTCATCACTGCCGCCTGTGGCATCTCGCGCAACCCGGATACCGGGCACCTTAATGTCGGTGTTTACCGGTCCGTCATTCTCGGACGGAATACCCTGGCCGTTAATGCCAGTTCCCTGTCCGACCTCCGCAAGTTCTACAAACATGCCGAACAGCGTGGCGAGTCGATGCCGGTCGCCCTGGCAATCGGCGTTGAGCCGGCACTGCAGATGGCAGCAGCCTGCAAACTGCCACCGGACCAGTCCGAACTCGATCTGGCGGGCGGACTGCAAGGCAAGCCCATCGACCTGGTCAAGTGCGAAACCAGCGACCTGCTGGTTCCTGCCAATGCGGAGATGATCATCGAAGTGGAGGTCCGCTTCACCGAGAATATCGACAACAACCTCGGCGAGTTCGCCGGGCAGTATGGGCTTGAGACGGCGCCCGTTGCGGAAGTCACAGCGATCACCCATCGCAAGGATGCGATGTTCTATTCGATCCTTGCGGGACGGAACCCGGAACACAACACCCTTGGATCCATCGCTACCTTCTCGATCAGGCGCGCGCTGATCAGCGCGCTGCGCAGCCAATTGACCGGGATTGTCGATATCGATGTCTTTCTCGAACCGCGCATGGGCGCAATGGCACATATCGTCATGTCGATCCGCAAGCAGAACGATGCGGAACCCATGGCGCTGATCGAGGCCGCGTTCAAGGCGGCCGGCGGGTTCTTCCCGGTCAGTCACATCACCAAGCGGATCATAGTAGTCGACGAGGACGTGAATGTGCACGACCTTGTCGATGTGGAGTGGGCGATGTATACGCGCACGGCACGCGCTGACAAATACCGGGTAATTCCGAATGTAAAGAGCTGGGAGCTTGAACGCTGCGCCAAGGGCGACAAGGGTTCGCTCCGACTCGCCATAGATGCAACCAAGGACATCGAGGATCGTGAGGACATGCTGCGCCCGGTCATTCCGGGTGCCCGCGAGATCAACCTCGCGGACTACCTGCAGCGGAAGCCGTAGCGATGATAGATCCATATATCGCTGTCGCCCTCCAGACTACTGTTCGCCATTGCGTGACGCGAAGCGAGACCGAAAGGAATCTCAGCCATATCGGCAACATGATTGACCTGGTGTGCCACATCTGCGCACTGGAATTGCCCGTAAGACTGGTTGCCCTCGGTGAGGGCTGTATCCAGGGTTTCGCCGATGAAATCCTGCACCTCTCTTCGGCTGAATATACGGCAACGATGGCGGCTGAAATTCCGGGGCCGGAAACAGATCATCTGGCCGGGAAGGCCCGCGAGCACGGCATTTTTCTGATCGCCCAGCTAAAGGAGAAGTTGCCCGGATATCCGGACCGCTTCTTCAATACGGTATTCATCCTGGATCCTGCCGGACAGATCATCTACAAGCACCGCAAGAACGTGGTGCTGTTTGTCGAGCATTCCACGACTCCGCACGATGTCTACGACCAGTGGGTCAGGGAAAATGGCGATACGCTCGATGCATTCTTCCCGGTAGCAAAGACGGAGATCGGCAATATCGGTGGCAGCGTCGGGGTTGAAGGTGCTTTCCCGGAAAGCTACCGTGGCTTTGCGATGAACGGTGCGGAAATCATGTATCGCGCATCACTGCCTGAGCCCTGGGTGTCGCGCGGGATCTGGGACGTGCAGAACCGGGCCCGCGCGGCAGACAATACCGCGTACCTGCTGGCCCCGAACTGCGGTGCACTCATCATGCCCGGCAACCCGCCGACAACGATTGGCGGAGCGCTCGGTGGACGCTCGATGATTGTCGGTTACAAGGGCGAGGTACTGGCCCAGAGCAGCGTTGTCGATGACTGCTATGTTGCATCGGAGATCAACATCGATGCGCTGCGCCATTATCGGGAACATGCCCGGTTTCAGAACTGGCTTCCCTACCTGCGTACCGAAATCTACCGCAAGATCTATGAACAACCGGTCTGGCCCAAAAATCTGCCGACAATGGATGATGCTGCGGCAGGAAAGGTCCTGGAAGCGAGCGTCAGCCAGCTGACCGCCAGGGGAAGTTTGACCAAACGCTGATTGCAGATGTCGGTAAAAGGATCGAAAAAAAGGCCAGCCTGGAAGCTGGCCTTTTTATGGTCCGGAAACGGACGCCGGTCAGCGAACTTCCTTCTCCATGAGTTTGTCGACCAGTCCGGGCGCAACCTCCGCATAGCGCGCAAATTCCATCGTGAAGGTACCCCGGCCGCTGGTCGCTGAACGCAGCCAGTTGATGTAACCAAACATTTCCGAGAGCGGAATAAAGCCCTGCACAAAAGCCTGCGGACCCTTCTGGCCCTGCTCGCTGATCTGGCCACGCCGCCGGTTGAAGTCACCGATGATTTCGCCCAGGTAGTCCGACTCGGTTACCGTCTCGACAGCCATGATCGGCTCAAGAAGCTTCGGCCGGCTCGCCTTGTGTGCCTCACGGAAGCAGGCGCGGCCTGCGATCTCGAAGGCCAGTGCCGAACTGTCCACATCATGGTACTTGCCATCGATCAGACGGGCCTTGAAATCGACGACTTCATAGCCGGCAATCTGGCCGCGCTTTGATTCGGTACGAATCGCATGCTCAACAGCCGGAATGTATTCGCGCGGTACCCGACCACCGACGATCTCGTCGGAAAACTCGATGCCGGTCCCGGCCGGCAGCGGTTCAAAGATCATCTTGATCTCGGCATACTGTCCGGAACCACCGGACTGCTTCTTGTGCGTATAGACATGCTCGATTGTCGAGCCGAAGGCCTCACGGAAGCTCACCCGCGGCTTGCCCATGTTGGCTTCCACACCCAGCTCGGTACGCATGCGGTCGATTGTCACTTCAAGGTGCAACTCACCCATGCCCTTCAGTACGGTCTGGCCGGTTTCCTTGTCCACTTCAAGCTGCAGGGATGGATCAGCCTTGGCCATCTTGTAGAGAGCTGCAGACATCTTGTCGATGTCGGTACGTGTCTTCGGTTCAACGGATACGCTGATTACGGGATCCGGGAAGCGCATGCGCTCAAGCAGGGCGGGATGGGCCGGATCACTCAGGGAGTCACCGGTCTCGGTGTCCTTCATGGACACAAACGCGCAGATATCGCCGGCGCGCACTTCTTCGATATCCTTGGTTGAATCTGCCTGTACCTCAACGATGCGTCCAATACGCTCCTTCTTGCCGCGGGTGACATTCATGAGAGTGTCACCCTTCTTGATCACACCGGAATAGATGCGGGCAAACGTCAGGGTGCCAAACTGGTCATTGATGACCTTGAACGCGAGCGCACGGGCCGGGGCATCGTCGCGAACTTCCTGCGTACCGATGATATTGCCGTCCGGATCCACCAGAGCAGTACCGCCGTTTTCACCCGGATAAGGCAGGTAAGCAACCACGGCATCAAGCAGCTGCTGGACACCTTTGTTCTTGAATGAGGAACCGCAGAAAACCGGTACCAGCTGGCCTGTCACCGTACCTTTGCGGATACAGGCCTTGAGGACGACCGGATCAAACTCGCCCGTTTCGACAAAGGTCATGAAGGCGTCATCGTCGAGCGCCAGCGCTGTTTCCAGTGCATCCTGACGCAGTTTGGGAAGCTGATCGATCCAGTCATTGTCACGGCTGGTCGCAAAGTTGAATCGACTCCGGACCTGGTCGAGCGGTACGGTCTCCCAGGGGCTGTCTTTGCCTTCCGCCGTCCAGATATAGGCAACATTCTCGATGAGATCGCACATGCCGACAAACTCGTCGTGGCTGCCAATCGGGACATGGCACAGCAACACGTTGGCGCCAAGCCGCTCGCGAATACCCTTCACGCAGTGGCCGAAATTGGCACCCATGCGATCCATCTTGTTGATGTAACACATGCGGGGAACGTTGTACTGGTTGGCCAGACGCCAGTTGGTTTCTGTCTGGGGCTCGACGCCGGCTACGCCGTCAAAGACGACGACCGCGCCGTCAAGTACACGCAGACTCCGGTTAACCTCGATCGTGAAGTCCACGTGTCCCGGCGTGTCGATGACGTTGATCTGATGGCCTTTCCACTCGGTGGATACTGCGGCGCTCTGGATCGTGATACCGCGTTTCCGCTCCTGCTCCATGTAGTCGGTCGTGGTGCTGCCCTTGCCATCCTTGGTGTCATGCACCTCGACGATCTGGTGTTTCTTGCCCGTGTAGTACAACACGCGCTCGGTGGTGGTCGTTTTACCTGCATCGATGTGCGCCACGATACCGATGTTGCGGTAGAGCTTGATGTCTTTCTTCCTGGCCATAATTCCGACTTCGTGTTGTGTACTGTGGAGGGCAGGCAGCGCCATGGCGCCACCCGGGTCACGATAACCCCGTATTGTAGCCTGTCAGCCGCATTGGCTGCCAACCCCGGGGTGCACCCCGGGCCCCTTACAGGGAACCGGCGCGGCGGACCCGCTCCGCGACCTCGGCCTTTACCACGTAGGGCGTCCAGTCAGCCGGTGGGGTAAAAACCCCCCAGTCGACCATCTTGTTGATCTGGTGCTTCACCATCTCGAGCTGGTCAGCCTCAACCAGGGGTGGTTCTTCCATGCACAGGTTTCTCGGGTAGATGCCACCCCGCGCCATTGCCGCGTCGTAGATGGTCTTGTACTCCTCGACGCGCATGTCCTTGATCAGGTTCTGCCACTGGGCCCGCACCCGGAAATCCCGCAGCCCGTCGATATCCAGCAATGCGCTGACCAGGGTTTCTCCCCCGCCCAGATACTGCGAAACGACATTGCCGCGGTAGTCGATGATCTGGCTTCTTCCGCAGCTCATCTGGTGGCCGCCGCCGGGGAAATCGATCGCACCGATATTGGGCGACAGCACATAGCAGTTGTTGAAGACGGCATGGGCCCGGTTCTGGATCTCGGCGATGCCATTGCCCATCCACGGTTCCGGATACTGGGTCCGCCAGATGATCTCGGCGCCGTTCATGGCCAGGCCGCGGGCCGCTTCCGGATAACTGCCCTCGGCGCAGATCAGGGTACCGATATTACCGATCTCGGTCCTCGCAACCGGGAATACTGCCTTGAACAGGCTGAGCGGGTCGTCGCCGTATTTCTGCAGGTAAATATTCCAGATGTCGCTCGGCGCAACATTGGGCTCCCGCTGGTAAAAGGCCGTCTTGTAATGCTTGTGAATGACCTTGCCCTGCGGATCGATTACGAAAGCGATGTTGAAAATCCGGTCTTCCATCAGTTCCGGATCCTTGGCCACCATCTGCGCAATGATGTAGATCCCGAGTTCCTTCGCCAGTTCGCCCAGCGCGTCGGTCTCGCGGCCGGGGATCTCCGGCACCACCTCGCGACAGATCCGCAGGTGCTCGTCCCCGCCGCCCAGGCACCAGCCACCGATCCCGCCTTCGGAGATGGCCACCAGCTTCACGGGGAGGTCCAGACTGCAATTCCAGACTGCATAGCGCATGCTGAGCGCCAGCCTGTCGATGTCTTTCATGTAATCGTCCCGGGTGAGAGCCATCCGGGACACGTTCTGTATACCAACTGCGGTGTAGTGGAGACGCATGACCAGCCTTCATTGCCGATGAGTGAGTCTTTGACTATAGGGCATGGTCATCGGCCCGGCCAAGCAGCGGCCAGATGCCAATGAGCCATTGGTGACCACAGGGCAATCAACGTAGGCTTGAGACGTCGCTCGACGACAGCCGCCGGGAGAATCACCGCATGTGGATTCGCAAGAGTGATCGTGACCGTCAATCGGGCAACGCAACACCGGTTCCGACGCAGATCGTGGGCAATGAAGAATTCGAGCCCATGCCGCAGACGCCGGATCAGCGGCGGGTCGAGCAGCGGATATTCGAACTCGCTGATCACTACGGCCAGAAACTCGGCATGTCGCGCCGCGCATTCCTGCGCACCAGTGGCGGTATGGCCGTGTCGTTCATGGCCATGAACGAAGTCTTCGGTCGGGCATTCCTGGTCAGTGAGGCCGAAGCGGCTGAACCCGCCGCGAGCCGCGAGATGTGGCCAAAGAAAGAGTTCATTCTCGACCTGCAGACACACCATGTGAAAGCCAGCATGGTCGGCCCTGTTGTTTTTCGTTCACTGACCGGCAGGTTCGGGCTGAACCCGGTGCTCAGCGGCACGGCACCCGCAAAAGACAGCCTTCACCGCGCCAACTATGTGAAAGAAATTTTCTTCGACAGCGAAACGGTGATGGCCTGTCTGACCGGGGCGGCGTTCGGTCCACCGGACAATTACGTACTGTCCGCGGACGAGATCGTGGAAACACGCAATCTGGTCAACCAGGCGGCTGGTTCACGGCGCATGCTGGCGCATGGAATCGGCACGCTCGCAAATCCTGACTGGCTTGAGGAGGCCGAACGGCAAGTCAGCGACCTCAGGATTGACGCCTGGAAGTTCTATACCGGCGATCCCATGCTGCCCTGGCGGCACGATGAC
The DNA here is from genome assembly GCA_024234935.1 of Chromatiales bacterium. NCBI lineage: Bacteria > Pseudomonadati > Pseudomonadota > Gammaproteobacteria > Chromatiales > Chromatiales bacterium. Next base: position 411,047 of record JACKNI010000001.1, on the reverse strand, counting down.
GAGAAGCTTGCTTATCCATTCTACGAGAAAACGCTGAAGCTCGGCGTCAGGAATATCTGCACCCACAAGGGCTTGCCACTGCCAGGGCCCGGCGCCGATTATTTTCGGCCGGATGACGTACTCAAAGCGGCAAAGGACTGGCCCGATCTCAACTTCATCGTCTTTCACTCCGGCATGAAGCACATGATGACGATGCTGCTGCCTGGTGAAAGCGGTATCGACGAAAGCGGGAATATCCCCTGGACGACTGACTTCTGCGCGCAGATCAAGGCGAACGGCCTGAAGAATATCTATCTGGAACTGGGCGCTGTATTCGGCCACTCGGTTGTTACGCATCCTGAAGTCTGCGGCCATCTGCTCGGCCAGCTCATAGCCGCTGTCGGCGCTGATCACGTGATCTGGGGCACCGACAGCATCTGGTGGGGCTCGCCACAGTGGCAGATCGAAGCATTCCGGCGCTTCCAGATTCCGGAGAACCTGCAGGCGAAATTCGGATACAAACCCGTTTCCACGCGCGATCGTGAGCTGATCTTCGGCCTGAATTCCGCCCGCCTGTTTGACCTGGACTTGCAGGAAGCACGCAAGGCCATTCCCGGTGATGCACTGAGCCAGATGAAGCTCGCCTATCAGGCCGCTGGCGAGGAACCGAGCATGACCCAGTATGGCTGGATTGCGGCGGTCTGAGTCATGTTCCGGTCATGCGCCATTACAGTCGCCGCACTTTTCATGGCTGGCATTGCCAATGTGGGCGGCGGAGCGGCATCGGCTGAATCCTGCGCGCCATCCGGGGAGCTGCGGGGCGATGCAAAGCGTGGAGCCCCGCTGCATCTTCAGCATTGCGCCGCATGTCATGGCGTTGACGGCAAAGCCGAGGTGATCGTCATGCATATGGACGAACCACCGAAGGACCAGAGCGATCCGGTTTACATGCGAACCTTGCCCGACGAATACCTCTATCTGGTGATCTGCAGGGGCGGTGCCGCAGTGGGCAAGAACTTCATCATGCCGAAATTCGGTGACGTTATTTCGGATCAGGACATCCGCGACATCATTGCCTGGATACGGACCTTCTCCGGAACCTGAAACCGTGCACTCATCGCCTGTGACTGCTGCCGCAAAGCCGGGCCTCCGGGAGTGTCTGCGGCAGGTTTCCGGACACAGTTGGCGGGTGTTTCTGATCTGTCTGATCGGCGTGACCTTCGCCAATCTCGACCACTCCCTGTTCACCTTCGTTCTTACCGAAATCTCGGCGGAATTTGGCTGGTCGGACCTCGAGCGCGGGATCTACATTGCAATCACCTTTGTCGCAGCCGGTGTGTTGATCACCCAGATCGGTGCGCTGGCGGACCGTATCGGTCGGCGCGCGGTGTTGCTGGCCAGCACCCTGCTGACTCCGATATTCGTAACCGCGCTTGCGTTTGCACCGACGACGGTCAGCCTGCTGATCGCACGCACGCTGGGATTTACCACGTCCGGCGTGCAGTCGCCGGTAACCGGCACGCTGGTCTTCGAGGAATCCCCGTCCCGCCTGCGCGGACTGTTCACCGGCGTCCTTCAGATCGGCTTCCCTCTGGGCTTTTTCCTCGCTTCTTTGCTGGTTCCTTTCATATATGAAACATGGGGTTGGCGGTATATCTTTCTGCTGAGTCTCCTCTTCCTGCCCTACGCGTGGGTGATCTACCGTTACCTCAAGGATTCGCAGATCTGGCGGGACAGCCGCGCGGCGCGCAGCAGGGCGAGTCGCCCGCCAGCCGCAACCCGTGAACTGTTCCGCCCGACCTACCGACGGCGGACCGTGCTTCTGTTCATGGGAACTTTTCTCTACGTCTTTGCCTACGGCGCGACGATCATGCTCACGCCCTACTTTCGTGAAGCCCGGGGCTGGGCAGCGCGCGAAGCGATCGAGCTGGTGGGACTCTCCTTCCTGATCGGTACCTTTGGCTATGTGCTCGCAGCGTACTTCGGCGAGTTCCTGATCAGCCGCCGGAATACCATCGTCGCCTGGTGCTGGCTCGGCGGGCTGGCCTTCAGCGTCATGATCTGGTTAACACAGGGCTGGTGGCCGACTTTCCTGGCCTTCAGTGCAATGACGTTTTTCTTCTACGGCGCCTATGCCGTGATGTTTACCTTCATCGCGGAAAACTACCCGGCCGAGCTGCGCGCGACTGCTGCCAGCTTTGCCAGTTCACTTGCGGTGGAACTCGGACTTGGACTCGGGCCGTTTGCCCTCTCATGGGCGATAGGCGTGGTTGGCTGGGCAGCCGCATTCACGTGGTGTGCCGTGCTGCCGGTGATACTCGCTGGCGCCACCTTTCTCGCCCTGCCCGCCGATGTACCGGCAGAGCCTGTCACACCGGACTGATGCGCTCAGCTCGCGGTCGAAACCGGCGCTTCGACATGCCTTTCAAAGTCACAAGTGAAGTCGTGAAAAGTTGAGTTCGGCTCAAAGTTGAGTGCCCGGTAGGTGATATGCCCGTAGCCACTGACCAGTGCCGTCGGCTTGATCAGCGCCGAACTGCTCACCACCGCACCGAAATTCTGCCGCCCACCGCGGAACATCATCGGGTCCCAACCGTGGTACATGAAAATGCTCCCTGGCTGCATGCTTGGCGTCACATGTGCCATGGCGACAAATGAACCCAGCGAATTGAAAACCCTGATCAGCTCACCGTCGCTGACTTTGCGCGACAGCGCATCATCCGGGCTCACGTAGACGTCAGGTTCGCCACGACGCAGGCTGAGCAGCAGGGAGTCATCGGTCCACATGCTGTGTATGCCGTGCCGCAGGTGACCCATCAGCATCTGCAGCGGATAGCCATCCAGACGCATCGGGTCCTTGTGCCGCGGCAACTGCTCGTCCTCGGCGATGAACCAGTCATGATCGATGTAGAACTGCTGCCGACCGGTCAGCGTCGGGTAGGGCTCACGCTTTTCAACCGCCCGCAAGAGCACGGAACCATAGGGTGCATTTTCATCGTAAACAACGCGTGCCGTACCCTCATTGCGCATCAGGCCATGGCTGCGCATTTCCTCGAAGGTGACCTTGGGTACACCGGGATCCTTGTCGATCAGGAACTGGATCAGGTCGCGTGTATCGCTGATCTGCCCATTGAGGGTGAAGAGCGCGTGATACTGCGTGAAATCCCGCGGGACTGGCTGCCCGAAAAAACTGTCCTGAATCGGTGCAATGCCGCGCGCCACCGCGCGCTCCGAGATAGCCTTGCTGAGCCGGTTGAGCGCATGCCAGTCATCCATCGATTCGCCCAGGGGCGCCACTGCCGCATCCATCACCTGCACGTATGGCGTGCGGGCCTCCAGCAGGTAATCCTGCCGCTCGTAGTGATGGGCGATCGGCAGCACGTAGTCCGAATACATGGCGGTGATACCCATGTCGGGCGTCAGCGTCACAATGGTTTCCAGGCTTTCGAATGCGGTCTTGCGCCAGCGCCCGGCGCCAGAGCGCCAGCTCGCGGTATTGCTGCCGGCAAAGATACCCATCTTCCATGGCGTTGCCGCATAGTCCGGCCACATGCCGGAGCGCATGGATTCCTGGAAATAGTGATCCACCTTGTCGGCCACGGCCTTGCCGTAGATGCGTTCGTTGAGATCCTTGCCGTCTGCGTGCACATAGTCCCAGCGGGCCAGAGTTGCAATGTTCAGGGTTGGCGGCAGACCGGCGAGCATAAAGGCGATCTGGCTTGCTGTGCTGCCCAGATTTTCCAGCTGAAAGCCACCGCCCGCCTTGCCAAGGTTCCCCGTCAGCGACAACAACAGCATGAAAGCCCGCTGCAGTAGATCACCCTGCAGCCATTTGCACATGCGATAGCCGGTAAAAATCATCGCCGGCCGGGCCTTGCCAAAGATCCGCGCGACCTCACGGATATTGTCGGCATGCACTCCGCAGATCTGTGCGGCCTGCTCGGGCGTATAACCGAAGGCACGCTGCTTCACCAGTTCAAAGACCGTGGTAACGCAGACGGCGCCCTGCCTGGTCTTTACCGTCCAGCTGCCTTCCAGCGCGGGCTCAAGTGCACCAAGCGCAAGGCTGCCTGCCGGGATGACCGGTAGGGGTGAACCGGGCGGTGGCGGCGGATTGCCGGTCGCCGGTGCAGCGACAGCCTTCCCGCTCCGCTCGTCCCAGATATAGAACAGATTGTCGCGTGCGGTTGCTCCATCGATGAAATCGCTCTCACGCAGGAAACGTCCGTTATCGCTACGGACGAGAAACGGCAGATCCGTCTGCTCGCGGATATAGCTGCGATCGATCAGGTCTTCGGTGAGCAAGACCTGGACCATGGCCATGGCCAGCGCGATGTCCGTTCCCGGCCGCGGATTGAGCCACTTGTTTGCATGCATCGCGCTCGGCGTGAATTCAGGCGAAATCGAGATTACTTCCGTTCCGTTGTACTTCGCCTCCCAGAAGAAGTGCGCGTCGGGAATACGGGTCACCGCCGGATTGCAGAACCAGACCAGACAGCATCTGGATTTGAAGACTGCCGCCATCGTATCGCCGAGTAGCGGTTCTCCGACCGTCATCTGTACGCCGGTCGGCAGGTCGCCCACGCCGGCAAAAGCTTCGGGCAACTCGATACCGCTGATGGTGGCAAAACGGCCCAGCGCTGCAAAAGAAGCACGCTTGAGTACCATCTGCGTGCCGAGATCGAAACTGATGGAACGCGGCCCTGTGGCGATCGAGTGATCGATAAAGCGATCGGCAATTTCGCTCATCGCCTGGTCCCAGCTGATGCGCTGCCACTTGCCCTCGCCGCGCTCGCCGACCCGCTTCATCGGATACAGCACACGCTGCTTGCCGTACATGTATTTCGCGTGGCGCAGACCCTTCTGACAGCCTCTGGGCCCGTAATCCGGCGCGTCCTCGGACCGACCATACTCGCCCTGCTGCTCTTCCCGCCAGACGATGCCGTTCTTCACATAGATATTGAATGCACAGGTACCGGTGCAGTTGGTCCCGTGTGTGCCGTGAGTTACGCGGTCCCAGCTCCACTTCCTGCGCTGCAGGTCTTCCCACGCACCATATGGCAGCGTCGCCTTGGCCTGTGCGGCAGCGGGCGCATAACGCAGGCTGAGAGCGGCGGCGAGCGCTCCCGACCCGGCCAGGAATCCACGCCGCGTCGTCATTTCAGATCTGTGCTGTGTACCAGTCATTACAGGCTCCACTGTGTCCCGGGCTCAACGCCCGTGCTCGCCGGGCATCACGAGGCGCATACCGCCGGCACGGGCCAGTGCAATCTCCACCAGCGGCATACGATCGTTGCCGAAATAGAGATCGGTACCCACCAGCATGCTGGGCGTACCAAAGCCGCCATGCTGCAGCAGGCGCGCTGCATTCTCATGAACCTCATCCAGTGTGTCCGGTGCGCAAAGCGCTGCGGCGAACTTTTCAGCATCCAGACCGGCACTCTCTGCCACCGCAGTGACTTCGCCAGGCTGACCGATATCACGCTGCTCCGCAAACCGGGCCCGATAGATACCCTCCAGATAAGGAACCACGCACCCTGCTCTCAGCGCCACGATCGCTCCCCGCTGCGCCCAGCCGGATTCCACGTACCCGGAATCAGGCTCATGCAGAGTTACACCACAAAAGCGCGCCCAGTCCTGCAAGTCCTTGCTCCGATAGCGTTGCCTTGCTGCCGACAGATCATCCTGCGGTTGCGCCGCGTGCATCGTGCCGCCACTGCTGATCTCTGCGAGCCGTACCGGCCGATAAACGATTCGCGCTCCGGTGCGGATCGCCGCTTCCTGCAGCCGTCCCAGAGCCAGATAGCTCCAGGGGCAGCCACAGTCGAAAAAAAATTCTACAGTGGCCTGGGCGGGATCACCGGCAGACACTGGCTTTCAGCCCCGGGCACGCAACACTGTCTTCAGGACCTTGCCGCTTGCGTTGCGTGGAATCTGCTCGATGAATTCAACATACTTTGGCTGTTTCATGCGGGATATCTTTCCTTCCAGAAACGCAGTCAGAGCGACCTCGTCGATTCCGGAGCCAGCCCGCCTGACCACAAAGGCCTTCAGGACTTCGCCCCAGCGTTCGTCCGGAACACCGATCAGCGCGACATCAGCAACCTCCTGATTCCGGAAGATAACCTCCTCCACTTCGCGTGGATAGATGTTGATTCCGCCCGAGATCACCATGTCCTTGATGCGGTCAACGATATACAGATGACCTTCGGCATCACGCCGCGCGAGATCGCCGACCGTTACCCAGCCATCGCGATATGTCTCGGCTGTTTCCTCCGGACGACCCCAGTAGCCATTGAAAAGATAGGGACTGCGTGAGTAGAGCTCGCCGACCTCATCAGCTGCACAGACGCTGCCATCCGGTCGCCGGATTTCGATCAAGGTGCATGGAAAAGGCTGACCGACACACTGCTGCTTGCGCAATTGATCTGCCGGTCTCAGGTTGGACACAATTCCGGCCTCGGTCGATCCATAGGTGTCATGCAGCAGACCCGGACCGAGTTGCCCGACCAGTTTTTCCTTCATCGTCTGCGGCATCGCCGCCGCATTGGAGATGACCGCACGCAACTTGCCCTTGCGGCTCGCTGTCTGCAGCCCGAAACCGGCTTCCAGCAGTGCGTGGAAGTGCGTCGGCACGCCGAAGAATCCGCTGATCGACTCTCCGGCCAGACTCTTCAGAACCTCCTCCGGTTCGAACTTGTCCATGATCTCGGCATAGCCGCCGAAGAAGATCGGTGCCAGGGAAAACACCATGCCCGCGCCGTGGCACATGGGCGCAATGGCCAGAAAGCGGTCATCCGGCCCGTAGCAGCCATACTCGACCGCCATGGCAAACAGGGTGAGTATCCGTGAGCGGTGCGGGACAAGTACCCCCTTCGGTTTGCCTGTAGTGCCTGAAGTGTAGGGAATCGTAAAAACATCCCATTCATTGACTGTCGGCAGGCCGGTCGCCGGGCGGGCTTTGGCAAGCCAGGCCTCGAACGCCGGACCGATCTCGATGATGACGGGTGCGGATGCCAGCTTCGCGTCGCGCAGCAAGGCAACCACTTCGCGATCGGCAAACACGACCGCGGCCCCGGCATCCTCACAGATACTGACCATTTCGCTGACAGACAGGCGCGGATTGACCGTTGCCAGTGCGATCCCCGCCTGCGAAGCTCCAATGACGATCTCCATGTATTCGATGGAGTTTTTGCCGATGATCGCACCGTGTGTGCCCGGCTTGAGGCCGAGACCGCTACCCAGCGCTGTGCTTACCTTGTCGATGCGCGACAAGAGCTCTGCATAACTGCGCGTGCGGTCGCGATGCCGATAGGCAATCTTGTCCGGACTGCGATGCATCGCCGCCCGCACGCCCGCTGCCAGGGACAGATGCTGAAAGGAAAAGGGCAGACCGGCGCTCGTTGAAGACATGATCAGACCGGACCGCCGGGCAGCTTGAATACCCGCAATGCATTGTCGCGCATCAACATGCGCCTGGATTCCTCACGCAGGTTCAGCTCATCGACCTCCCGTACCGCACGCTCCGGGTCGATAACCGGCCAGTCCGTGCCAAACATGGCTTTGTGCCGTCCGTAGGTGTTCGCGTAGTGCACGAAAGCAGGTGGCCAGTACTTCGGCGCATAGGCATCGCCGGCGATATAGACGTTCTCATGCTTCCAGCACATGGAAATCATCTCATCGGTCCACGGAATACCGATATGAATTCCGATCAGGCGCAACTCCGGAAAATCGATTGCCACCTGATCCAGGCAAATGGGCCGGCCAACCGAAGGCAGACGGCGTTCACGTGAATAGACGAGGTTGTGGCCAACCTGCATCATGATCGGTATGTCGAGTTCGCAGCACTTTGCGTAGTACGGGTAGTACTTCGCATGATCGGGCGCCAGCCCGCACCAGTGCGGATAGAGATGTGCACCGACAAAGCCGTATTCCCGCACGCCCTGCTCAAGATCCCTGAGTCCCTGCATGCCGCGAAAAGGATCGATGCCTGCAAGTCCCGAGAAACGCCGGGGATGCTCCTGACAGACCTCATGGACCCGTGCGTAGGGCAGTTCAAACCCGCCCTTCACATTGATGTCACCCGCCCGGACTGCAATCAGCAGGGAGCGCTCGATACCCGCCCGGTCCATGCGCTGCAGATAATTCCCGATACTGACCCCGCCACGAATTTCCTCGGGCATGCGCACCTGCGCCTTGAATGCGTCATCAAGACCGGTATGCCCGCCGGCAACCTCACGCGGAGTAAAGAGATTGCAGACGATATCTATTGCACCCGGCACTGGCATGCTGAAGCTCCCCGCTTGGCCGTGAATTTCCCGATCAGCAGGGTAACAAGGAACTGACGACCTCAGTAGCCGCCCCGCGTACAGGCATCCGCCAAAGGGCCACCGTGCGGTCAATGCGGACACAACCGGAGCGACGTCAGCGCAGCCTGTGGGGTAGAGTCACCCGCAAGACAGCGGGGGTTGAACAATGTCGAGCTATCTCGTCTGGAAGTACGCGCACATCCTGATGTTTGTCTTCTGGGTGGGAACGGACATGGGCGTCTTTCTCGCTGCGCGGCGCTGCACCGATCCGAAGCTCTCCTTTGCAAGCCGGGTTACCTTGTTGCACATGGCCTTGCGCATCGAATTGCTGCCGCGAACGATGTGGAAGGCCGCCCTGCCCTTCGGCGTAATGCTCTCGCGGGATATGGGCTTGCTGCCGATAGCCACAGGTGCCCTGACTGCCGTCTGGATATTCAGCTTCGGCTGGTGGGCGATCAGCATGACCGGCGCATGGTTCTACGACAAACCGTTTGGCCATCGCCTCGGGCGCCTCACGAACCTGCTGACGCTGCTCGTGGGCAGCTGCCTGATCGTGCTGGCACTGTCCTCATGGGCCGGCTACGGACCCATTGTTGCCGATGCAGGTTGGCTGCAGCTCAAGGTGGGGCTCTATGGCCTCATCAATCTGTTCATCATCTGGATGCTCGTGGCATTCGACCCGCTGGGTGCGGCTTTCGGTCAGCTTGCGGTCGAAGGCTCAAAACCCGAGATCGAGACCATCATCAGCCGGACCATGAACAAGTCCACGGTCATTATCTGGGCCACTTACCTGCTGATCGTTCTGGTCGGCTTTATCGGTACTACAAAACTCGCGGGTTAAAAAAAACGTCCCGGAAACCATTCAGCTTCCGGGACGTTTCAGGTCTGGCTCTCTGTTCGGTATCAGGCCCTAGCGGCCACCCCCGAAGCGATAACCGGCGCGAATACCAAAGACCCGCGGGTCCGGCATGCTGGCGAAGTAGTGCGTGGTGCCAAGGCCTGCGGTAAAGCCCAGATCAGTAACCTGGTCGCCGAAGTCCGGACCGCTGCCACCCGTCTTGAAAGTGTCATCGTCCAGCAGGTTGTCAACATAGGCAATGACCTCCCATTTATCGGAGACGAGTCCCAAACGGACATCCACGAGGGCATAGGAATCGAGCTCGACCAGGTTCTCCGGCTCTGCCCAGCGCTTGTCCTGCCAGTTGCCACTCAGCTCGAAGAGATACTCATAGGGCGTATCGAGAAATGGTCGCTGGATGCGCATCGACGCCGAATAGGCCTGCTTCGGCGTGCGCTCCAGATCATTGCCGGCGTAGTCGAGGCGGCAGAACGCCGTGGGTTGCGGGTCATTGGCATCGACACCGTCGTTTGCATAACTCCCATCCTGCAACTTGTTCGTATCCTCAATGGTGATATCGGCCGGATTGGTAGCCTCCTGCTGCACACCATCACGCCCGGTGTACTTGTAGACCAGCGGGCACGAGCCGTAGGCGGCAGCCCTGACGAGGTTCCGCGTGTCATCAGTCCAGTTGGTATATGAGGCATCGAGCAACGTGCCACTCAGGCTGAGCAGCAAACCGTCCATGAACTCGGGCTGCCAGATCGCCTCAAACTCCAGACCCCAGACTTCAGCACCGGAAGCATTGACCACCCGTGGCTGGGCGATACCCGCGTTATCCAGAACCTGGATGCTGACCTGCTTGGACGCATAGTCCTGATAGAACAGCGAGGTGTTCAGCTGCCAGTATCCAGCCGCCTGGAACTGGGTCTTGAGCCCGAGTTCATAGGCTTTCAGCTTCTCCGGGTCGAATCGTTCATTATCAATGGTCGGCGGCGCCGTACCGCCGCCACCGATCAGGGCATTGATGCCGCCAGGTTTCTGCGCAAAGGCATAGGAGAAGAACAGCTTGGTGCCGTCGATGGGGCTCCAGTCGAGGGTCAGCTTCGGCGTGTTGTATCTTGAAGTTGTAGATCCCTCGATATAGCGCCAGGTCAACTCGACTGGCAGCACATTGGGCGGGGTAAGAACTTCATTGTTGATGTAGCCGTACATCACCCGTTCGTTGTCGCACAGCGTGCGAGTCTGGTCCAGCCATGCCACCGCACGGTTTGCAGCGCCCGGATTCAGCGAATTGACCGAACCGGGTATGAACGCAAGCTCGGTACAACTGGAGCCACCAGGCTTGGTCATGCTGGATTCTTCATTGACAAACCGGTCCTCGATACTGAGGTTCAGCTCATCGGTAATCGCCCAGTCGACCCGTGCATAGAAGGACCAGTGCCGGGTTGTTGCATCCCATGTTGACGGAGTTTGGCCGGGCAGCGCATTCGGGTACCGGACCGAATCGTAGACACCGACCTGACGATATACATCCTGATACGAAGTCAGGGTAGCCGGATAAGCGCTGCTGCCATCGCAGAGCCCCTCCACCTGGGTCATGCTGCCGGTAGCCGGGTCTGAAACAGGATTACCCAGGGAATCCAGCACCGGGTTTCCGGCGCCATCCAGCAGCGGCGATGTCGTGGCCTGGTCACGCGAGAAGGGGGCACAGCCCATGATCCAGTTGCGATCCCAAAGCAGCCGGTGATCCTGCCAGTACAGCGCACCACCGGTCAGCTTCCAGGGACCGTCCCATTGAGTCTCGTAACGGAATTCCTGGCTGAACTGCGTGGTCTTCGTCTCCTGATCCGAGCCTTGTGCGCCCATCAGGGTATCGCGCCGGCCTCCCAGTACATTCCCGTTGGCATCAAAGGTATAAGGAATCTGTCCATTGCCGTTGAAATCGAGCCCTGAGCTGGCCTGATAGTCCTGGTCATAGCGGTCGCTGGAATTGAAATTCGTCCACCCCGTATACGACGAAAGCAGCCCATAACCGAGATCGATGCTGGCCAGCAGGCTGGCGCGGAACGTTTCAGTATGGGTACCCGGGAATTCACCGCCCGTGGTGGGGTCTTCACTCAGAGAGACCACGTGACCATCGGCACTACCCAGATTGAGAGGCAGGCAGAAACCTGGTGCGCCCGAAATATCGGTGAGTGGATTGAAATTACCACCTGGAGAGTTCTTCGGGCAGTAGGTGCCGAAGTTGAAGAGGTTGGTTCCGCCGCTGGATGACTTCTGCAGCGTCGGATCACCATAGACATCGCCGGTGATGATCGGCCTGACGATTTCCAGGGCACGCGGGTCGCTGAGATAGACGGGGGTATCACCCTGCAGATTTACCACCGCACGCGGATCGTAATTCTCCTCGCTGTACTCCATGCGGCCCTTGAGCTTTACAGCATCCACCGGTTTCCATACGGCAGTCAGCGCACCGCCATATCCGTATGAACCACCGACATCGGCTCCCGACTGGCTGTTGGTATAGAAACCGTCTTCGTTGAACTGGACACCCGAAATTCCGAGACTGATGGTGTCCGTAAGCGGACCACTCAAACCACCGTCAATCGTTCGACGACCATAGTCCCCAATGTCGAGGTTGACCCGCCCTTCCAGCTCATCACCCGGCTCCTTGGTGATGTAGGACAGTGCGCCCGCAAATGCTGATCGGCCGAACAGCGCACTCTGGGGGCCCTTGACCACCTCGATCCGCTCGACATCGCTGAGCAGCCGCCGATTGGCCAGCAGACCTGAACCGGCGGAGATGAGGTTCTCGGTGGTGACGTCGATGCCATCGATAAGGAATGCGACGTTGGAACGACCGCGGGTATTCGACAGGCCGCGCACAGTGATGCGGTTGTCGGCCGGCCCGTAAGACTGGTCAAACTGCACGCTGGGCTGGTTCTGAACCACATCATTCAGGTTGCTGATGCCCTGGCGTTGTATCTGCTCGGCGGAGATGGCGGAAACAGCCAGCGGGATGTCCTGAAGATTCTCTTCGCGTTTGCGGGTCGTGACCACGACCTCTTCAATCTGTGCCCAGGCTGCGATCGGCAGTGCCGACCCGATGGCAACTGCAATCCATGCGGACGCAACCAGACTATTGGCTCTATTGGTGGTGGACATTCGGATTCCCCTGGAAGGCAACGGGCGCATGATAGCAAACCGCCCCCTTGTCGCTGCAACCGATCGCGCGAGCAACTAGCCAGTCCTGAACCGATTCGCTATAGTCGCTCGCGATTTCCGCCGTCCGCATCGATTATTCCGAGGAGATATCCATGAATGCCAGGCAGGTCCGGTTGCTGACGATTGCTGCTCTGCCGCTGTTTGCGGGCAGCTGGGTTGCCACGGCTTCGGCTGAAGGCCCCCAATACACCTATTTTGATGCCGGCTACCAGTGGATGGAGAGCAACGAGGCCATCAAGATCGATGGCGGGCAGCACGAGGGCATCAAGCTGAATGCTTCCCTTGGGCTGACGGAGTTTGGCCCGGTCGGCCTGCACCTTTTTGCTGAATACTTCGATGGGGACTTCAGCGGTGCCGGGGACGGCTGCGGAGATCGGGATTCAAAATCCTATGCGGCCGGACTGGGCGCGCATTACAGACTGACGGAATCCACCCATGTGGTGGCCAACCTTGGCTATGTCGATGCAGATTTTGATGTCGCCGATGGCAGCTGCGCAAAGACCAGCGTCAGCGACGACGGATACCGGATCGAGGGCCTGATTCGCAGTTCGCTTTCCGACAAGGTGGAACTTGAAGCCGGATATCGCTATACGGAGATGAGCGATTCCGATATCGACAATCGCGATGCGATTATCGGGCTCGGCTACCATTTCAATGACAAGCTGGCTGTGCGGGTACGCGGCGTCGTGTTCGATCAGGATACGGGCATCGAGCTCAGCGCACGGTTCAATTTTGCCAGCCTGATGGGACGCGACAATCTGTTCTGAGCAGGTTCGGTCATAGAAACTTCAACAATTTTCGGGGGCAGGCTATGAGCAGGATTCTCGCTACCATCATCGCGGTGATGTTGTGTACACCGTCGATTGCAACAGCAGGTGCCTATCTGGGCATAGGTATCGGCGGCAGCCGCACGGAGTCAAAACTGGCGGACCTGGGTCTGGTTCCGGTATGCGAATCGACCACCTCAGGCTGCTACCAGGACACGCAACCACCGCCGGTCGGCGTCGGGAGCGACCCCGACTTTTCGGGGTCCGACGTCAGCTTCAACTTCGTAGCCGGCTGGATGTTCAACCAGAACATCGGCATTGAAATCGGCTATATCGATTTCGGGACGGCCACGGACGATCTTGGCCTGCCGGTGAGCTGCGCCACTTTCGGCTGCTCCAGCCGGCAGTGGACCAGCGAGATCGAGCGGGACGGCTGGCAGCTGTTTCTGGTCGGCAACCTGCCACTGAACGAGAGCTTTGACCTCTACGGCAAACTTGGTGTCATAGACTGGAACGCCGATTATGCGGGTTACGAGCGGAGCGAGCTTTACGCTTCCGGTCCGCCACTGGGCGCGCAGAATGCGGCGATCAGGACCTCCGATGACGGCACGGATCTGGCCGCCGGCTTCGGCATCAACATGCATACCGACTCACCCTTCAGCCTCCGGGCAGATTTCACCTACTACGACATGGACAACACCGACTTCGTGTACGTCCTGCAGTTCATGGCGCTTTATCACTTCGAGTAGCCCCGGCGCTGCAGGATCCACGCCTGGTCACGGGCCCCGCTATCGCGGGGCCCGCTTTTTTCTGGTGTCCGGATCAGCGATGATCCGCGCCCATGAAAGCGTTGCGCATCCTGATGATCACCGCCGAGTATGCCCCGCTCGCCAAGACCGGGGGTCTCGCCGATATGGTTGCCGGTCTCTCTGACCAGCTGGCCGCGTCTGGCCATGATGTACGGGTGGTCATGCCACGCTATCGTGGTCTTGAGCAGGCCGGAGATACAGCAGCGGCGCTGAAGTTTCATGCTCATGCCGCCAACGGAATATCGCCGGTAGCGCTGAATGGTACGCACCCTCCATATGAGTTTCTCTGCAGCGGAGCGAATACGGGACCAGTGATCTATCAGGTCGATGCGCCGGCCTTTTTCTCGGGCAGCACGATCTACGGCGGCGGTGATACGGAAGCCCTGCGCTTTGCACTACTGTCCCATGCGGCACTGAAACTGTGCCAGCTGCTCGAATGGGCGCCGCATATCGTTCATTGTCACGACTGGCATGCATCACTTGCACCCTTGCTGTTAAAGAGGCATCAGCTGCGCGAGCCGGTATTCCGCCCTGCGAACTCCGTACTCACGATTCACAATATCGGCTATCAGGGTGTTTTTCCCGCCGCGCTGGCCGACAAGCTGGGCCTGGACGAAACCGCAGAACTGATATCGACTGATGATCCTGTACCTCGGACACTGAACTTTCTGCGTACCGGTATCACCGCCGCAGATGCCCTGACCACGGTAAGTCCTACACACGCCAGTGAAATCCTCACGCCTGCCTACGGCAAGGGTCTCGATGCCCTGTTGCGACAACGCCGGAACCGGCTCGTGGGGATACTGAATGGCGTCGACTACAGTCGCTGGGATCCCGAATCGGATCATCTGCTGCCGCGCAATTACAGTCCGACGGATACCGGGGGCAAACTGCAGTGCCGATCCGAACTGATCAGGCGCTCAGGGTTCAGCGAAGCCCCGGACTTGCCGATCCTCGGCATGGTCTCACGGCTGGCGGAACAGAAAGGCATTGAACTCGTACTAGAAGCCTTGCCGCCATTCCTGCGCAACAGCTCTTGTCGGGCCGTCATCCTCGGCGAAGGTGACAAACCCTATGCGGATGCCCTGCAGGAACTGGCGGATGACATGCCCGACCACTTCGCCTTTATTCCGGCACACAATGAAGCGCTTGCCCGACTTGTTTTTGCCGGCAGTGATGCCTTTCTGGTTCCGTCGCTGTACGAACCCTGCGGGCTGACGCAGATGTATGCGCTGCGCTACGGTTCCGTACCCATCGTTCGGGATACCGGTGGACTGCACGATACGGTCAGTCATTTCGATCCGTACAGTGGAACCGGAACCGGAAGCGTCTTTCGCGATGCGGATACCGGCGGACTGATGTGGGCAATCAACCAGGTTCTGGCCTGGTACCGGCAGCCTTCGGTATGGCAACAAGTGCGCCATAACGGCATGACACAGGACTTTTCATGGGCACACCAGGCGCCCCAGTACCTCGCGCTCTACCGGCGCCTCGCCGGACTTGATCCGGAGTCGGCCTGAGGCGGCGGCATCTGCCCGCCACCCCGTAGCGTAGTCTGCCCGTACCTGTGACCAGTCGAACCGCCAGATCCAGTTTCCCTGCGTGGTACCCGGTATATTCATCCGTGCTTCAGTACCCAGGCCAAGCAGATCCTGGAACGGCAGCATCGCCACGCGTGCCGGCGAATGCCAAACCGCATCCATCAGTGCCGCCGGCATGTCGGCCACACCGCAGTGCAGAACTTCATGAACGTAACGCCGCGTTTCCTCGCTGAGTCCGGCGTACCAGCCAACAAGCGTGTCGTTGTCATGCGTGCCGGTATAGATCACGGCTTCTTCAACCTGATTGTCGGGCAGATAAGGATTGTCAGCCGAGCCGTCGAAGGCAAACTGCATGACCAGCATGCCCGGCAAGCCAAACTGCCTGCGGAGCTGATGGACCTCGGTGGTGATCGTTCCCAGGTCCTCAGCGACGAAGTGGCGCCCCTCGCCACCCGCACCCAGCGCCTTCAGTAACGCGGCGCCCGGCGCATCCCGCCATGACCCTTCGCGTGCCGATTCCGCGCCAACCGGAACCTCCCAGTAAGCCTGCAGGCCCCGGAAGTGGTCGATACGCAGACAATCGAAGCGCCGCAACTGATTGGCCACCCTGTCCCGCCACCAGCAGAAACCATCCGCCTCCATTCGCTCCCAGGCATAAAGGGGGTTCCCCCAAACCTGCCCGTCCTCACTGAAGTAGTCTGGCGGTACTCCCGCCACCGCTTCAGGGTTCCCGTCCTTGTCCACGCGAAAGAGCGTCCGGTGCCACCAGACATCGGCGCTGTCCAGATCGACGTATATGGGCAGATCGCCCAACAGCTGGATACCACGGCTCGCAGCGTAATGCCGGAAATCGGCCCACTGCCGGTCAAAGATCCACTGCTCGAACGCCACTTGGCGAATGCGCGCATCAGCCTCCTTGAGCAGACCGGAAACTGCTGCAGGAACCCGATGCCGGACAGCTTCGGGCCAAGTCCACCAGCCTGACTCACCATACTGCTCACGAGCAACCCTGAACAACGCATAGGGCAGCAGCCAGCTGCGCTGTGCTTGCCAGAACGCGGCAAATTCGCTGCGTTCCGCATGACTTGCCGCCCGCCGGAACCCGTCCCACGCCTGCCGCAGAAGTCCGGCACGCTGCTGCCACTCGCCCCCGGCAACGGATGCTTCAGGCGCCAACCACCCGGCTGCCTTGAGCGGCACCGGATCGACCAGACGTGAATTTCCGGCAAAAGCCGAAGTCAGCTGATAGGGTGAAAGCGAGCCACCGACCGGGCCCACCGGAAGCATCTGCCACAGACTGAATCCGGCGTCCGCAAGCAAGTCGGCAAACCGCCGCGCATCTTCACCGAGCACGCCGCTCTCCCAGTTTCCGGGGAGCGAGGTCGGGTGCAGGAGTACGCCGGCACTACGGCCCTCTGCAAGCAGGTCAGTCAACGATGTGTCCTCCCCGCTCAGCCTGCGGTATGGGGCTGGGCAACGGGAGATACAGTCGGAGCCGGACCGGATGCGGAAACGCTGCAGTTCTTCAGCATGTCCTGGGTGACAAGGACCACACCCTGCTCGGTCACATGGAAACGGCGCCGGTCCAGTGCGTTGTCTTCGCCAATCACCATACCGTCCGGTATCGAGCAGCCTTCATCCACGATCGCCCGGCTGATGCGACAACCACGTCCAATCGTGACATCGGGCAATATGACCGCGCGAAACACCTCGCTGCGCTCATTGACGGTGACGTTGAAAAACAGCAGGGACTCGCGGACCAGTGCCCCGGAAACGATACAGCCGCCCGCAACCATAGAATTGATCGCAACCCCTCGCCTGCCGTCCTCGTCGAGTACAAACTTTGCGCAGGGGGTCTGCTCCTGATAGGTCCAGATCGGCCACTCGGAATCATAAAGATTCAACTCCGGGCTGACGAAGATAAGCTCCATGTTTGCCGCGTAAAACGCGTCGACCGTACCCACATCGCGCCAATAGGCCTGTGCCTCGGTTTCAACGCTCTCAAAGGGATAGGCAAATACCCGGCTGCTGGCAGCGATTGCTGCCGGGATGATGTTCTTGCCAAAATCATGCGCCGAGACCGCATCCTCCGCATCGCGATTCAGCGCAGCACGCAGATAGTCGACGCTGAACACATAGATACCCATTGATGCGAGCGCGACATCATTGCGGCCCGGCATCGGCTCGGGATTACGGGGCTTTTCACTGAACTTCACGATACGTTGATCCGCATCGAGCGTCGCAATGCCGAATTCATGCGCCTGATTAACGGGTACCTGCACCATGCCAAGCGTCACGTCAGCTGCACGAGCCACATGAAATGCGATCATCGGACCGTAGTCCATCTTGTATACGTGGTCGCCCGCGAGGACCAGTACCAGTTCCGGGTCATGCGCCTGGATGATATCGAGGTTCTGGTACACGCAATCGGCGGTCCCCCGGTACCAGAGCTCGCCGAGTTTCTGCTGGGCAGGAACCAGCTGGACAAACTCACCCAGTTCGCCACGCAAATAACCCCAGCCACGCTGGATATGCTGGGTAAGAGAATGTGATTTGTACTGTGTCATGACCAGAATCTGCCGGATTCCGGAATTGACGCAATTGGAAAGGCTGAAATCGATAATGCGGTACTTCCCGCCGAACGGCGTTGCCGGCTTGGCGCGGTGCTCTGTCAACTGGCGCAACCGCTCGCCCCGCCCACCTGCCATTACGATGGCCATGGTGCTCTTGGTAAGCTGGCTTACAAAGCGCCCCGAACGCATTGGCTTTGCGGTACTGCCCGGATAGAAGATGCTCATGACCGCCCCATCGCCCGATGTGTCACACTGCCAATGAATGTAACACCATACGGCTGCTTGTTCACCCGGATTGACAAGGCTCGAAGCTGACCATGCGGCCACCAGACCCACAGAAAACGCCTCCACTCACTGCTGTCACCGATACCGCCCTGCAGCGCCTCATGGAGGCGCGGCACCACGATCCCTTCGAAATACTCGGCCGGCACCCCGCAGGCTCCGAGGAGGTCGTGGTACGGGCGCTTCTGCCCCACACTGCGGCAGTCAGCATCGCAGAATCCGGGCTCGCGCTGACCCGGGTTGGTGATACCGACCTGTTCGAGTGGCATGGCCCGGCAAGGCTGGTCCCGGCACGTTATCGCCTGCGAACACTTGCAAGCGACGGAACAAGCGACGAGCACTTTGATCCCTACTGCTTCCCCCCGCAGCTGGCCGACTCGGATCTGAACCTGTTCAACGCCGGACTGCACAGCTCGGCTTATCGCTTCATGGGCAATCATCAGGTCTCGGCAGACGGGATTCCCGGGATTCGCTTCGCAGTCTGGGCGCCTGAGGCCGAGCGGGTCAGCATCGTCGGCGACTTCAATCAGTGGGATGGCCGCTGTCATCCGATGCGGGTTCGCGGAAGTTCGGGCGTCTGGGAGCTGTTTGTACCTGGCCTCCCGAGCACCATCTACAAGTACGAGATCCGCAATCGCCAGAGCGGTGAGCTGCTGCTGAAAAGCGATCCGTGGACCCGCGAGTCAGAGCTGCGCCCGGCGACCGCTTCCATAGCGCGGCCGCAATCGGCATACCGCTGGCATGACGACCAGTGGATGACCGCGCGCACCGGCTGGCAGTGGCTGCATGCGCCGGTCTCCATTTATGAAGTCCATCTGGGCTCCTGGCGGCACGGACCTGGTCAGCAGCCACTCAGCTATCGTGCTGCGGCCGACCTGCTGGTGCCCTATGCGGCGGAGCTCGGATTCACCCATATCGAACTGATGCCGCTAACGGAGCATCCACTGGATGAGTCATGGGGTTACCAGCCCGTCGGCTATTTTGCTGCAACCTGCCGGTTTGGCTCACCCGATGATCTGCGTTATCTGATCGATACCTGCCACCGTGCCGGTCTGGGGGTGATCCTCGACTGGGTGCCCGGACATTTTCCCCGCGACAGCCATGGGCTGGCCCGCTTCGACGGATCACCGCTGTACGAATACAGCGACCCCAGGAAGGGCAGCCATCCTGACTGGGGAACACTGGTTTTCAATTACGATCGCTGTGAAGTGCGCAGCTTTCTGCTGTCGAGCGCTCGCTTCTGGCTGGAGGAATTCCATGTCGATGGTCTGCGGGTCGATGCAGTCGCTTCGATGCTGTATCTGGATTACTCGCGCCGCCCGGGTCAGTGGCTGCCAAACAGGCACGGCGGGAACGAGAACCTGGAAGCCGTATCCTTCCTGCGCGAACTGAATGCCATGACCCACCGGGACTTTCCCGGCTCGATCACCATTGCCGAAGAATCAACCGCCTGGCCTGGCGTGAGCCGGCCGGTTGATCTGGGCGGTCTCGGCTTCAGCATGAAATGGAACATGGGCTGGATGCACGACACGCTGAAGTACCTTTCGCTGGATCCTGTCTATCGCAAACATCACCATGACCTGCTGACATTTGGTCCTGTTTATGCCTTCAGCGAGAATTTTGTGCTCCCTCTCTCGCACGACGAAGTCGTACACCTGAAGCGGTCCATGCTGGGCAAGATGCCCGGCGATGACTGGCAGCGCCTGGCCAATCTGCGTCTTGCCTATACCTACCAATGGACCTATCCGGGCAAGAAGCTCCTGTTCATGGGCAGTGAACTGGCACAGCCCTCGGAATGGAACGTGCGGGAGTCGCTGCCCTGGCACCTGCTGGATGACCCGCGTCATGGTGGCATGCAGCGACTGGTGCGCGACCTGAACCACATCTACGCGGCACACTCCGCCCTGCACGCGCTTGATTTTGACGCCAGCGGCTTTCAGTGGCTGAGCTGGGAAGATGCCGAAAACTCGGTATTGAGTTACCTGCGCCGGAGCAGGGATGAATGTCTGCTGATCGCGCTCAATTTTACCCCGGTGGCGCGCACCGGATACCGGATCGGTGTTCCGCACGCAGGTCAGTATCGGGAGATCCTGAATTCAGACTCCCGATTCTACGGCGGCAGCGATCTGGGCAACCCTGTCCCGCTGACGGCTGAAGCCGTACCGTGCATGCATCAACCCTGGTCGGTGCTGATCAGCCTGCCGCCCCTGGCCGGCGTGATTCTGGCACCGACAGGCTGAGCGGCGCGCCTGCGCTACATCCAGCGCATGAGTCCCATTTCATAGGGGTGCGCGAGGTGCACATGCCAGGGAACCGCCCTGATCTCCAGATTCAGTGCCCCACACCACGGCGGACGAAAGACCACGCGATAGCGCTGCACACCTTCACTGTCGGCCGCACCCGCCGGCTCGAAGATTTCCACGTAGGCATGGTCATTGCCCACGATCCGCGTGCCGCGCTCTGCAGCACCGCGCTCTGCAAAACGTTTCACTGAAACCGTCAGTTCAGAGCAGAGTTCGCGCGTCAGCAGACATTCAAGGCGCAAGTCTTCCGGCGCCAGGCCATGAAGCACCACGTCCACTTCAACGGTAACCGGCTCATTGAAATCGATACGCTGCCCGACAGGTGCTGCCAGTCGCAGACTGACGCCAGGCCAGGCTTCATGCACGCGTTTCTTCCAGTCAGCCAGCGTCAGTGCCGCCGCATAACCATCTGCGCTCATCAGCTTTCCGCGCTGCGCTGCCGGCGCGTAGAAGAGCCCTGCGTAGTCGTGAACAACGCGATTCATGTTGAAGTTGGGCAGAATGGTCGACATCGAGCGCTTGCACTTGCGTACCCAGCCAGGCGAATAACCGAGGCGCTCGTCACGCGCATAGTAGAGCGGTATCACTTCATCCTGGAGGATTTCATAGAGGGTCCGGGCATCGTGCCAGTCCCGCTCGGCCGTATCATCGGAGCGTGGCGAGGGAGGAATCGCCCAGCCATTTTCTCCGTCATAGGCCTCGGCCCACCAGCCATCGAGAACGCTGACATTGACAGTTCCGTTGATCGCCGCCTTCATGCCGGAAGTGCCACTGGCCTCCATCGGATAGACCGGTGTATTCAGCCAGACATCAACACCTGAAGTCAGCATTCTGCCGAGGCCCATGTCATAGCCTTCAACAATGAGCAGCTTTCCCGAGAACTCTGGCAGCTGACTGACACGGTGCAACTCCTTCAGGAGTTCCTGTGCCGGCATATCAGCAGGGTGCGCCTTGCCGGCAAAAACAAATACCACCGGGCGTTCATCGGTATCAACGATCTGTTTCAGCCAGCCAAGATCCTGCAACAGCAGGGTTGCTCGCTTGTAGGTGGCAAAACGTCTCCCGAAGCCGATCGTCAGTACATCGGGGCGCTCCGGATCCAGGTACTTCAGCAACCGGTGCACATGCGCCTCGGACAGCTGATTGCGGCTGTGCTGGCGACGCAAACGCTCGCGAAGACCATAGAGCATCGCGGCCTTGACCTGCTGGTTGACGTACCAGAACCGCCCGTCTGGAATGTCGTCGATCTTGCTGAGCAGCTCGCGATCAGTGATCTGGTATCGCCATGACGGTCCGAGATTCTGCTCCAGCAGATCTGACCATTCCTTCTGCATGAAAGTCGGAACGTGAACGCCGTTGGTCACATAGCCGACCGGGTTCTCGGCTGCCGGCACTTCCGGCCACGCCCCCGCGCAGATATTCGACGTCACCCGGCCATGGAGCCGACTGACGCCATTGACGTGCCGCGATCCGCGCAGTGCAAGCCTGGTCATGTTGAAACCGGGATGCGAACTGTTCTCCCGCGCCAGATTCAGGAACGCCTCTTCGGTGATACCCAGCTCGGGCACCAGAGTACGAAAGTGGTTCAGGACCGACTCAGGACCAAATACATCATGCCCGGCCGATACCGGCGTGTGCGTCGTGAATACCGTATTTGCCGCCACGACTTCAATCGCCGCGTCAAACACCAGGCCGCCAACGACCAGTTCGCGCACCCGTTCAATGACCTGAAATGCAGCATGTCCCTCATTGATATGCCAGACCTGTGGAGCCAATCCGGCAGCCCGCAGGGCGCGCACACCGCCAATGCCGAGAATGATCTCCTGCTGCAGCCGGAGCTGGCTGTCGCCACCATAGAGCTGCCTGGTGATTTGCCGGTCGGTCGGCTCATTCTGTACAAGGTCCGTGTCGAGCAGCAGAACATTGATGCGCCCTACTCCCGCCTGCCAGACCTTGACCGCGACCTGGCGGCCGTCGATCTGGCAGTGAACAACGACCTCTTTGCCTGCCGCATCGCGGGTAGCCTGAACCGGTGCGTCATAGGCCTCGATACAGCCATACTCGGCGATCTGCTGACCATGCTCGTCGATCCGCTGATTGAAGTAACCCTGCCGATAAAGCAGGCCGACGGCGACGAAAGGCAGGCGCAGATCACTCGCCGTCTTGCAATGGTCGCCAGCGAGAATTCCGAGACCACCTGAATAAATCGGAAAACTCTCGTGGTAGCCGAACTCGGCACAGAAATAGGCGATGAGGTTATCCTGATCCAGGCCAGCCGGCTCGTAGCCTTCGACCTTCTGTTCGAGGTACGAGTCATACTCGGCAACCGCGCGACGATAAGCGCCCAGAAAAGTGTCATTCCTGGCTGCCAGTTCCAGAATCGACTGGTCAATACAGCGCAGGAATACTTTCGGATTCCGGCCGGTCCGCCACCACAGGCTCCGGTCGAGAGTATCGAAAAGCTGGCGCGTTGGCCGATGCCAGCTGAACCAGAGATTGGAAGCCAGGTCATTCAGGCGCTCTATGCGCTCCGGCAATCGGGCCTGTACATGCAAAGGAAACTGTTGTCCGGTCATGAAATGCTTTTCTGTTCTGCGCGGCGGATCCATCGCCAGTCAGCAGATTATGCAGCGTCCCGCACACTACCGGCAATTTGCAGTTCTGACTTTGTGAACTGCAGCTTCCCCGCACCATCGGTTATCGCAGCAAAGCCAGCAATGCCGGTTCATCCAGCACCTGTACACCGAGCGAAACAGCCCGGGCCAGCTTCGAACCGGGATTCTCGCCACATACAAGATATGTGGTACGGGCTGACACGCTGCTGCTGACCTTGCCACCGAGCGACTCGATTTTCGCTTTGGCCTCATCACGGCCCATCGCCGCAAGCGTACCGGTGAGGACAAAGCTCTGGCCACGAAGCGACTGATTGCTGTGCTCCGGCGCAGGAAGGTCATCCCAGCCAACGCCCGACGCACGCAATTCATCGACAATTGTCCGGTTGTCCCGCTGCCGGAAAAAGGCAGCAATTCCTGCCGCCATTACCGGACCGATATCGGGCACCGCCTGCAACTGGTCTTCACTGGCGCCAGCAAGTTTCTCCAGACTGCCAAAATAGCTGGCCAGCAGGCGACTGGTGGCATCACCAACTTCCGGAATGCCCAGCGCGTACAGAAAACGTGCAAGCGTGGTCTTCCGGCTGCGCGAAATGGCAGCAATCAGCTTCTCTGCAGAGCGCTCGCCCATGCGGTCCAGTGAACTGAGCCCGGCACTGTCGAGACGGTAGAGATCGGCGGCAGTCCGGACCAGACCACTGTCGACAAGCTGATCGATGAGCTGGTCACCAAGACCGCTGATATCCATCCCCCGCCGTGACGCGAAATGACGCAGCGCCTGCTTGCGCTGCGCGGGACAGACAAGCCCGCCGCTGCAGCGAACGACCACCTGGCCTTCTGTCTGAACCACTTCGGACCCGCACACGGGGCAGCTGACGGGAACGGCGACCTCACTGGTCCCAGCGGGTCTGCGCTCAAGAACTACCGAGACGATCTCGGGAATCACATCACCCGCCCGGCGCACCACGACCGTGTCACCGACGCGCACATCCTTGCGGTGCAGGTCGGCAAAATTGTGCAGGGTCGCGTTGCTGACTGTCGCCCCACCGACAAAGACCGGATTCAGGCGCGCAACGGGGGTCAGTGCGCCGGTTCGTCCGACCTGGAAGTCGATCGCCTCGACGCGACTCGACCGTTCTTCAGCGGGAAACTTGTGCGCAATCGCCCACCGCGGGGCGCGCGCCACAAAGCCCAGTTCTTGCTGACCCGCATAGTCATCGACCTTGTAGACCACGCCATCGATGTCAAAAGCCAAAGCGTGACGACGCGCTGACAGATCACGGTAGTACCGCAGACAGGCGTCGGCACCACTGAGCACCGCAACCTCAGAGCAGATCGGCAGGCCCCACCCGGCCAGCATGCGCAGCGTCTCACTATGCCGCTCCGGCAGTTCACCGCCGGTCACGAGGCCAACGCCATAGGCAAACAATTCAAGCGGTCGCCGGGCTGCCACCAGAGGATCCAGTTGCCTGAGACTGCCGGCCGCAGCATTGCGCGGATTGGCAAAGAGCTTGTCACCCGACTGCACGGCCCGCTTGTTGAGTGCCAGAAAGCCCTCGCGCGGCATGTAAACCTCACCGCGAACTTCCATGCGCTCCGGAACGCGCTCCCCGTGCAGCTTCAATGGCACCGAATTGATGGTCCGGATGTTATGTGTCACGTCTTCGCCAACAGCCCCATCGCCACGCGTGGCCGCTCGCACCAGAAGTCCCTGCTCGTAAGTCAGGCTGATGGCAACACCATCCAGCTTGGGCTCGGCCGAATAGACTACTGTTTCACGGCCAAGCCGTTCGCGGACCCGCCGGTCGAAATCCGTGACATCCTGATCGCTGAAGGCGTTATCCAGCGACAGCATTGGCACCCCGTGAACGATCTCGGCGAACCCGCTGGCCACTGCCCCGCCGACGCGCCGGGTTGGTGAATCAATCGTCGCCAAATCGGGAAAATCGCGTTCCAGTGCCAGGAGTTCCTGAAACAGTCGATCGTATTCCGCATCCGGGATAACCGGATCGTCGAGTTCGTAATACTGACGATTGTGTGCGACAAGCAGCTGCCGCAGCTCGGCTGCACGTCTCACCTGTCCCGGGGTCGCCTTCGTTGCCATGCGCTGCGACGCCTCAGCCACGCCCCTGTCGATGCTGGAACTGGATCACTTCCTCGCGCAAATAGCGCTCACGCTGAATGCTGAGTGTGCTGCCTTGCTCGTCTACCAGGTCACCCTCAAGCTGTGCGGCAATGGATCGGGCGGTCGCAACCATCGCATCAAAAGCAGCAACACCGTCCATCGGTCCCGGCAGGCCCATGAACAGGCTGACTCCGGGAAAACTGTCGTTACGCAGCCGGGTCAGGTCAAACGAACCGGGCTCGGTGAGGCTTGCCACGCTGAATACCGGCTCGGTACCGGCATCGCTCCCGACACCGTCATCAGGGTAGTGATGAAAAATGCCGAAGCGGCCGTGCTGGAGTCCATTGTCGCGAAGCGCGAGCACGAGTTCATCACCGGCAAAGCCGCGCTTGTCCCGGCATAGCAGACGGATAGTGACAATCTTGTCCGGCAGGACCACCGGTGCTGTGCCGCTGGCCGCGGCAGCGCCTGGAGGCTCAAGTTCCGGCTCAATGCGCACGGATGGCGCCGGGGTTTTGCGCAGCGAAGCTGGGATGGCCCTGGCGAGCTTTGCCCTGTAACGGCTCCAGACAAACACTGCCGCCAGGACCAGAACGGCGGCGAGCAGCAGAACCCAACGGAGTTCTTCCACGAATCAGCCCTCAACTGGCTGCAAGCTTGACTGCCTCATCGATATCCACCGCCACGAGACGGGATACGCCAGGTTCGTTCATGGTAACGCCAGTCAACTGCCTGACCATTTCCATCGTCGTCTTGTTGTGTGTGATCACGATGAACTGCACGGTACCGGACATTTCGCGAACGATATCGCAGAAGCGATTTACGTTGGCCTCGTCCAGTGGCGCATCGACCTCGTCCAGCAGGCAGAAAGGCGCCGGATTCAACTCGAAAATCGAGAATATCAGTGCCACCGCCGTCAGCGCCTTTTCACCGCCGGAGAGCAGGTGAATATGGCTGTTGCGCTTGCCCGGCGGCCGGGCCATGACGGTCACACCCGAACTGAGCAGGTCGTCGCCATCCAGACTGAGATAGGCGTGCCCACCACCGAAGAGACGGGGGAACAGCCGCTTCAGACCCGTATTGATGTTGTCGAAAGTCTCCTGAAACCGGGTCCGCGTTTCACGGTCTATACGCCGGATGGCATGCTCGAGTGTCTCGAGCGCAGCGCTGAGGTCAGCATGCTGTGAATCCAGATAGGTTTTGCGTTCAGACTGTTCCGAGAACTCGCTGATGGCGGCGAGGTTGATGGGTCCGAGCCGCTCCACAGACGCGCGAACTGCCTGCAATCGCTGATCCCACTCCCCGGCATTGGCATTCTCCGGAAGCTGGCCCTCCATATCAGCCATCGCAATTCCCGTCGCAGCGAAGCGCTCAGCAAGTGCTTCGCGCCGCACCTCCAGTTCGCGGACACTGACTCGAAGGCCCTCCACCAGCTCGCGAGAGGCCTCGACCTGTTTCTCAAGTTCATGCCTGTGCAGTTCGGCTGTCTTGACCTCCGATTCGACGGCTGACAACTCTTCCCGCTGCTGGTTGAGTTCCTGCTGGATTTCAAGTTGACGCGCCAGATACCCGTCCAGTTCCTGCTGGAACTCCTGCAGCGGAGCCTCGCTTGCACTGATGTTTTCGCGCAGCATCGCCATGCGCTGATCGAGTTGACGTTGCTGGGCAACCAGTCGCTCGAGAGCTGCGACCGCCGCACCGTGTGCTGTTCTGCGACCTTCATAGTCGATCTGGGTTTGTGCAACCGCATTGCGGCGATCTTCAGTCCGCTCCCGGAGACGGTTATAGGCAAGCAGCAAGTCATCCTGCTCCTGCCGCAAGCCCGGCCGACGTTCCTCGAGTGCGGCAAGCGCGGCTTCTGCGGCGACAAGTCGATCACGGGCCTCGTCGATTGCGGCACCGACAGAAACCAGCTCGTCCTGCACCGTACTGCTGTCCTGATCAAGGGTCTCCAGTCTCTGGCGTGCGCGGTCAAGCTCGGTCTGCAGCCCGGCAACGAACGCGGTAGCTTCAAGACTCTGGCGATTTGCCTCGGTCAGCCGGCTCTGTGCATCCAGCCGCCGCTGCTCGAGGGCCTCGATTTCCTGACGTGCCTCGATCCGGTTGCCGGACAGCAACTCCGCACGCACCTCGTGCTCGGCTACAGCATCCGACAGGGCACGAATCTCCTGCTCCCGTGCCATCATGCCAACGTGGCGCTGCCCGCGACTGATACGCAGCCAGTGCACACCAAGCCACACACCATCCGGGGTAATAACGGATTCGCCGGATTTCAGCGACCCGCGAAGCGTCAGCGCTTCATCCAGGGTATTTGCGCAGCGCACCGCCGACAGCATGCCCTGCAACTGACCGGCATTCCTGACGTGCGCTGCAAGGGTTCCAGGCGCGGTTTCCGCATCGCCGTCCGGAGGCCCGGAATCCAGCAGCACCAGACTCGTGTCCGGCAAGGCAGACAGGTGGCGGGTCGAGTCTTCGACACAGATTGCCTGGAGAAAATCTCCCAGCACGGTCTCGATCGCGCGCGTCCATCGGTCGTCGGCGACGAGTTCCTGAACCAGCCGGCGGCGGCGCGCAAGCCCGGTACCGGCAAGCCACTCACCCAGCACCGCTTCCTCATTACCGAAAGCCGTGTTCTGGATTGCGCGCAAGGTGTCCAGACGCCCACGCCGCGACTCCAGCTCACCGCGAAGCTGCAGGACATCCGCTCCCAGCTGCCGCTCTGCCTCGCGCTGCGCCACGAGCCGGCGCTCCACCTCTTCCAGGTTTCGCGTCTCGGCCTCAAGACTTGCCAACGTCTCCGCCTGATTCTGCAGCTGCACTTGCAGTCTGGCTTCCAGATCAACCACGGATATCGATGATCTTTCGCCCTCTACCGAATCCAGCTGCCGGGACAGACGGTCGCGATGCGCACCGATATGTTCAAGCCGGGTCTGCTCAAGCTGGCGGAGCTGCTGCTGCTCCTTTACGTCGAGATTGAAGCCGTGCCAGCGCTGTTGCCAGTCCGCCAGTGCAGCCTCACTGCCACGCAGTTCCTCGCCCGCCTGTTCTGCCTCGCGTTGGATTGCCTCGAGTCGCGGCTCAAAATCCGCAAGCTCGAGAGCAAGGCCGGCTACCAGCGCCGTATCACGCCCCACCTCCGTGCTGAGGTTCGCCAGTTCGGTCTGTGCACCGACAAGCTCCTTCAACTGGCGTTCCCGCGATTCACGGTTGTGCGCAATCGTCTGCTCAAGCCGGGCAATTTCGCCCTGAACCGAATAGTAATTTGCCTGGACGGCTGTAAAACGGTCGCTGACCTCGACGTGGCGGGCCCGCGCCCGTTCGATATCCGCCTCCACCTGCCGCTGCCCCGCAATCGCTGCCTCCAGCCCGGTCTGCCGCGCAGACAGCTCGCTTCGCTGCGCGCCCAGGCCCTGATCAAGCTCAGCGAGGCGCATCGAGAGCAACTCGGCCTCAAGTTGCCGCTCCTGCTGCTTCAGGGTCTTGTAACGTTCGGCCACCTGGGCCTGACGCTGCAGGTGCCTGATCTGCTTCTCGACCTCGGTACGAAGGTCTGAAAGGCGCGCAAGATTTTCACGCGTATTGTGGATACGGGATTCGGTCTCCCGGCGCCGCTCCTTGTACTTGGATATCCCCGCTGCTTCCTCAATATAGCTGCGCATTTCCTCCGGCTTCGCATCGACAAGGCGGGACACCATGCCCTGCTCGATAATGGCGTAGCTGCGAGGCCCGAGACCTGTCCCCATGAACAGGCTCGTGATGTCCTTGCGCCGGCATCGCGTGTTGTTCAGAAAGTACTGCGATATGCCGTCACGACTGACCATGCGGCGGATCGAGATCTCTGCATAACTTGCGTATTGGCCGCCAAGCGCACCGTCGGAATTATCGAAGAACAGCTCGATGGATGCTGAACCGACCGGTTTCCGCGAGTTGGACCCGCTGAATATGACGTCCTCCATGGAGTCGCCCCGCAGGTGCCGGGCGGAAGTCTCACCCATGACCCAGCGGATCGCATCGATGATGTTCGACTTCCCGCAGCCGTTCGGGCCGACGACACCGACCAGATTACTGGGAAAGTGAACGGTGGTCGGGTCCACAAAGGACTTAAAACCCGCAAGCTTTATCTTGCTGAGTCGCATAATTTCAGACGTCCAGGATGAGTAACAACACTAACGGGTGCGGCGGACCTAGTGTAAATTAAATCCCGGCCTTGCACACCCAAAGCCGGGAGATCAGTAATCATCTGCACGCCCATACAAACGAGCCAGCTATTGTGAACAGCAACGATTCAGATCAGCCTGTTCTGGAGACCTTCCAGAACCCGGAAACGGCGAGACCCTACACCATTCGCATGCGCCTTCCGGAATTTACCTGCCTCTGTCCGCGCACGGGGCAGCCGGATTTCGCTGTACTCCATCTGGAGTACATTCCCGATAAGCTGTGTATCGAACTGAAGTCCCTGAAAAACTACATCTGGTCTTTCCGTGACCGGGGGGTTTTTCACGAGGCGGTGACCAACGATATCCTGAATGAATTGGTGAGAACGGTAGCACCCCGCTTCATGCGCCTGAGCGCGGATTTCAACGTCCGGGGCGGGATTTATACATCGATCGTCGCCGAACACAGGCAGTCCGGCTGGCAAGCCGAGGTCCCGGTCCGCCTGCCGTCGCGCGAAGCAGACCAGGTATAGGTACCGACATCCGGGCATCCCGAAACCGGTTACGGGTCTTTGCGCCCGGCCCCGGCTATGTATAATTCGGCGGTTTACCGAGCCCTTTGGGATTCATTACATGCCTGCAGCAAAGCGACCGGCCCGCAAAGCCAAGCCTTCCGCAAAGACCAAAACAGCCTCTGCCACCGCCAAGACTCGTAGTGGCACCCGCAGGACTGGTGTCAAGGCGGCGGCAGCTAAAGGCAAGGTAAAACCGGCAGCAAGACCGGCAGCAAAACCAGCCACGAAGCCGGCAAAGCCGGCGAAAAAGAAGGCTGTTGCAAAGCCGGCCAAGCGTGCTGCCACCAGCCGGGCACCGGCAAAGAACGTGTCCAGGACCGCAGCGCGACCTTCAGCGGGCACCGCCCCGCGCAAGGCGGCCAGCAAGGCACGCGCAAAGTCTTCGGCATTGAAGTCGGAAACTTATGAATATGATCCGAATGCATTGATACATGGAATCCGGCCTTACAAACCCAAGGCCGGCGAAAGCTACATGAACGATGCTCAGCTTGAGCACTTCCGTGAGGTACTCCTGGCCTGGAAGCGGGAGCTGATGGAAGAGGTAGATCGCACTGTTCACCATATGCAGGATGAGGCCAGCAATTTTCCTGATCCGAATGACCGGGCCACGCAGGAATCCGAGTTCGGACTGGAACTGCGCACCAGGGACCGGGAACGCAAGCTCCTGAAGAAGATCGCGTCGGCGCTGGCACGCATCGATGACAAGAGTTATGGGTATTGCGAAGAGACGGGTGAGGAAATCGGCCTGAAGCGCCTGGAGGCCCGCCCGGTCGCGACCTTGTGCCTGGAGGCCCAGGAACGGCGCGAACTCGCCGAGCGGCAGTATGGCGAGCGTGATGACAGGCACCGGTAACTGTCGAGAAATCTGCTGTAAGGCAATGATTATCCGACGATAATCGAATCAGACAGAAGTTGAGCTGCAGCGCGAACTAAATTCGACTGGAACAGGTCTATAAGTGGTAGTTGGAACTGTCCAACGCGGGATAAGTGGCTTGGAGCCTGTCCCTGAAACCACGGAGGTACCTACGATGGGCGAGCAGAGACTGATTCGAAAATACGTTAATCGCCGACTCTACGACACCACTCAAAGCCGCTATGTAAATCTGGACGATCTGCGGGAGCTGATCACCAAGGGTTCCCAGGTCAAGGTTGTAGAACAGGCAACAGGTGCCGATATCACCACGCCCGTGCTGCTGCAGATCATTGCTGAAACCCAGCGTGACAATACCCCTTTGCTGTCCGCTGAATTTCTGGCCACCATGATCAGGCTCGGCGCACTGGATCGTGATCCGGAACTTCCTGCCCGTCTCGACCGCGCACTGAAGAACCTGCTGGACAAGCAATCGCCTGTTGCAGCCGGCTCCGGAAGCAGCGGAAATGTATCAATGGCAGCTACAGCGGGTTATACCGTCTGAGCCGCCACCAATAGCGGCGTCTTTGTGGCGAAAAAGGCTGGACGTCAGGCGGCGTCCAGTCCTCTCATGCTCAGCCGAACCCTGCCCTGCCGGTCTACTTCAAGCACTTTGACGCGTACGACATCGCCTTCGTTCAGCTTGTCACCGACACGCTCTACGCGTTCATCCGAAATCTGCGAGATGTGGACCAGACCGTCGCGGCCCGGGAGAATAGTGACGAAGGCACCGAAGTCCATCAGCCTGGCGACTTTGCCCTCGTAGATCCGGCCTACCTCGACATCTGCAGTGATCAGTTCGATGCGCTGTTTGGCTTCGCGCCCGGCAGCGGCCTGAACCGATGCGATCTTTACCGTACCATCGTTATCGATATCGATGGTTGCGCCAGTTTCCTCAGTGATCGCGCGGATAACCGAGCCACCTTTCCCGATCACATCCCGGATCTTTTCCGGGTCGATCCGCATCATGATGATGGTCGGTGCCCAGTCAGACATCTGCTGACGGTGTGACGAGAGCACGCTGTTCATCTGCTCGAGGATATACAGGCGGCCCTCGCGCGCCTGCGCCAGTGCGTCCTGCATGATTTCGCGCGTGATGCCATCAATCTTGATGTCCATCTGCAGCGCTGTCACGCCCGTGGCGCTGCCGGCGACCTTGAAGTCCATGTCACCCAGATGATCTTCATCACCCAGAATATCGGTGAGTACCTGATAACGATCCTCGTCCTTGATCAGGCCCATGGCCACACCGGCAACAGGAGCAGCCAGCGGAACGCCCGCATCCATCAGGGCGAGGCTGGTACCGCAAACCGTGGCCATTGAACTGGAGCCATTCGATTCGGTAATTTCTGAAACAACCCGCACGACGTACGGGAAGGTCTGCATATCAGGCAGCACGGCCTGGATACCGCGCCTGGCGAGACGCCCATGACCAATTTCGCGCCGCTTGGGAGACCCAACCCGCCCTGTTTCGTTCACGCTGTAGGGAGGGAAGTTGTAGTGCAACATGAAACGGTCGCGATACTCGCCGGTAATCGCATCGATGATCTGGGCGTCGCGGTCAGTACCCAGCGTGGCTACAACCAAGGCCTGTGTCTCACCGCGGGTAAACAGCGCAGAACCATGTGTTCTGGGCAGAAGGCCTGTTCGCACCGCAATGGGCCGAACCGTACGGGTGTCGCGGCCGTCGATACGCGGCTGACCGGCGAGAATCTGCCCCCTCACGATCTTTTTCTCAAGGCGCGAAAGTTCAGCAGCGATAGCTTCCTTGGTCGGACCTCCGTCCACAAGCAGCGCTGCAATCGTCTGCTCCTTGATCCTGGCGACTTCAGCAGTGCGGAGCTGCTTGTCCTGAACCTTGTATGCGGCGGAGAACTGCTCGCCAACCGCCGCCACCACCGCGGCAACCAGACCCGGGTCACCCGCCGGCGGCTGCCAGTCCCAGACCGGTTTGCCCGCTTCGGCGGCGAGTTCCCGAATCGCCTCGATGGCGACCTGCATCTGCGCATGACCAAACATGACTGCATCGAGCATGACGGTCTCGGAGAGCTGCTGGGCAGATGATTCCACCATCAGCACGGCTTTCGAAGTGCCGGCAACAACGAGGTCGAGCTTCGATGTGGCCAGCTGTGCCGCGGACGGATTCAGGACAAACTTGTCATCGATGTATCCGACGCGCGCGGCACCGATCGGACCCATGAAGGGTGCGCCGGTAAGCGCTACAGCTGCCGAGGCACCGAGAATGGCAGGGATATCAGAATCGATCTGCGGATCCACCGATATGACGGTGGCGATCACCTGTACTTCGTTGAGAAACCCCTTGGGGAACAGGGGACGAAGCGGCCGGTCAATCAGGCGGGAAACCAGCGTCTCCTTTTCACTCGGACGACCCTCGCGACGGAAAAAGCCGCCAGGGATGCGGCCGGCTGCAAAGGTCTTTTCCTGATAATCGATAGTCAGCGGAAAGAAGTCCTTGCCTGGCACCGCTTCCTTTTTTGCGACCGCCGTAACCAGCACGATGGTATCGCCCATGCTGACGACCACAGCACCACCGGCCTGCCTGGCGATCTCGCCAGTCTCGATGCTTACCTGATGTTCGCCGTAGGGAAAAGACTTCTTGACTATAGCCACAATGAATTCCTCAAATTTTCTGGCAAGGCAATGGAGAGAGGGACCAGTCGCCGTTCAGGGCCGACTGGTCCAATAAATCCGGAGCGGTACGTGAACCCGACGCCCGACTAGCGACGCAGACCAAGCTTCTCGATCAGGCTCTTGTAGCGTGCGACATCCGTCGAACGCAGATAATCCAGCAGCTTGCGCCGCTGATTGACAAGACGAAGCAGACCCTGACGGGAATGATGGTCTTTCTGGTGGCGGGTAAAGTGATCAGTCAACTCTGTGATGCGCGCCGACATCAGTGCAACCTGCACCTCAGGCGAACCCGTATCAGCCGCGCCGCGGCGGTACTCACCAACAATCTTGCTCTTCGCTTCAGCCGTGTGGGGCATTCCAGCCTTCTCCTGTTGCCAAACTTTTGTAAATCAGCCCATGTAATCCGGCGCTATTCTAACCATGTATCGGTCACAGGGATAGCTGAGTCAGCGAGAGATCCCCGTCCCGGGCAGCCGAACCATGCGCCAGCAAGCGCCGGGGCAACAGCCGGCCATCCGTCATTACCTCACCCATTCCGAAGAAACTGCCGCCCTCCGTATAGAGGCGAACCATGCCCGTTGACTGTCCGTTTGGTGCAGCGATCTGACTGCCGCGCAGCAGGAGCCTTGCCTCTTCGGTCTGCAGCCTGACCAGCGGCCATTGCCCGGCGACTTCATCGAGCGGCAGGAGGAGCGCATCGAGCGCCTTCGTCCCCTCATCTGCAGCGACCATGCATTGCTCAACCGTGAGCATCGCCGCCTCCTCAAAGCCACCGACAGAGGTTCGGCGCAACTCGATTACATGCGCGAGAGACCCGATTTCTTTAGCTACATCTTCAATTAAAACACGTATATACGTGCCTTTACTGCAGCGAACTCTGAAGACCGGGGCAACGGGATCGAAATGCTCGATCTCGAAGCTGTAGATCACCACGGGCCGGGCCGGACGCTCAACTTCCCGGCCTGCTCTTGCAAGCTCGTAGAGCCGTTGCCCCTGGTGTTTCAATGCCGAATACATAGGCGGGACCTGTGCGATCGAACCCGTTAAATGCTGCACCGCTCGCCTGAGC
The DNA here is from genome assembly GCA_024234935.1 of Chromatiales bacterium. NCBI lineage: Bacteria > Pseudomonadati > Pseudomonadota > Gammaproteobacteria > Chromatiales > Chromatiales bacterium. The sequence goes on along the minus strand of JACKNI010000001.1, from coordinate 376,321 downwards.
GTCGCCTCATCGGGAATCCGGACTTCCGTGCTTTCGACAACGGTCCCGTCAGAATCGGCCGTATCGGTACGGGCTCCGAATCTGGCCCGCACGAGATACGTCTTGTCGGCCCCGAGCAGGTACTGCGAGAACTTCGTGGCCTCGCCGAAACACAGCGGCAACATACCGCTAGCAAGCGGGTCCAGGCTCCCCGTATGACCTGCCTTGCGCGCTGCGTACAGCCACTTCAGCTTTTGTAGCGCGGCATTGGAGGTGACGCCGGACGGCTTGTCCAGCAACAGCAGTCCATCCACTTTCCGGCGAACTCCGGGGGGCCTCGCTCCACCGGACCGCACCCCGGATCGGGTGCCGGTCACGTCTTTTCAGCCTTTGCGGATGGCCCTTCAGTCCCCTCCGGATTCTGCCCGGGATGCGGATCTGACTTCGATGCACCGACCGCGGTATCAATCAGGCGATCAAGTTCCCGGCTTTTTTCCCCCAAGTCGTCATAGCGGAAACGTATTTCCGGAACCGTACGGGTGTTGAGTTCGCGTGCGAGATGGGAACGGAGAAAACCACTTGCCCTGTCCAGACCAGCCTGAAGGTCGGGACTCAGGTGCCCATTCCCTTCATAGCTCGCGTAGTAAACCCAGGCAACGCCCAGATCACGTGATACCCGTACGTGGGTGATAACGACACCTTCAACGCGTGGATCGCGCACCTGGGTGCGGATTACATCGGACAACAGTCGCTGGATCCGTTCCTCGATACGGCGGCTCCGCTGGAATTCACGGGCCATGACGGTCAGCTACCCTTCAGGACACCGGACTCAAGCGGTCCGTTCAACCGTAATCCGCTCATAGCACTCAATCTGGTCCCCGGGTTTCACGTCATTGTAATTACGAATGCCGATACCGCACTCGGTACCCGCACGGACCTCGTTGACATCGTCCTTGAAGCGCCGCAGCGACTCGAGTTCACCCTCGTAAATAACGGCATTGTTTCTGAGGACCCGAAGCGGGTTATTGCGCCGTACATAACCATCGATGACAAGGCACCCGGCGATATCGCCAAATTTCGGCGACTTGAAGACATCCCGAACCTCTGCCAGACCGACGATCTGCTCCCGGACAACCGGAGACAACATGCCCGTGATCGCCGCGCGGACATCATCGATGGCCTGGTAGATGATGCTGTAATAGCGAACATCAACACCGGTGTCCTTGATAGCCTGGCGACCGGCTCCATCGGCCCGGACATTGAACGCAATGATGATGGCCTTTGAGGCCGCGGCAAGCGTGATGTCCGAGGCGCTCAGACCACCGACCCCTGTGCCGATGACCTTCACCTGCACTTCATCATGTGACAATTTGCTCATCGCATCGCTCAGCGCTTCTGCACTACCCTGAACGTCGGCCTTGATCAGCAACTGCAGCGTCTTGGGCTGTGAGGCATCAAACTGACTGAATACGTCGTCAAGCTTCGTAGCCTGCTGCTGGGCAAGCTTCGTGTCGCGGGTACGCGCCAGGCGGAACTGCGCGAGCTCGCGCGCCTTGCGCTCATCCTCAAGCACCAGGACGTCATCACCGGCATTCGGGGTACCTGACAGTCCAAGAACAGATACCGGCTGCGACGGACCGACTTCTGTAACCGGCTCACCACGCTCGTTGGTCATCGCACGTACCCGACCGTACTCATGGCCGGCCAGCAACGCATCGCCAAGCTTCAGCCGCCCACGGGTAACCAGCACAGTGGCAACCGCTCCCCGGCCCTTCTCAAGACTGGATTCGATAACCACGCCCGCCGCACGCCCTTCGTCTACAGCAGCCAGTTCCAGCACTTCGGCCTGCAGCAAAATTGCGCTGAGCAGATCATCGATACCCTGCCCGGTCTTTGCCGAGACATTGACGAACATCGTGTCACCGCCCCACTCTTCGGGCACAACTTCCTTGGCAACCAGCTCCTGCCGAACCCGATCCAGATCGGCATCGCTCTTGTCGACCTTGTTGACCGCAACCACAATCGGAACGCCCGCTGCGCGCGCATGCACGATGGCTTCTTCCGTCTGCGGCATCACACCGTCATCTGCAGCAACAACCAGCACGATGATGTCGGTAACTTTGGCGCCACGTGCACGCATGGATGTAAATGCAGCATGGCCAGGCGTATCCAGGAAGGTCACCGGGCCTTTGGCCGTTTCAACATGGTAAGCACCGATGTGCTGGGTGATCCCGCCGGCCTCTCCGGAGGCCACTTTTGTGCGACGAATATAGTCCAGCAGCGAAGTCTTGCCATGGTCCACGTGACCCATCACCGTCACTACCGGGGGGCGTGGTTTCATTTCTCCGGCATCGTCTTCGCCCGGCCTGATCAGGTCTTCCAGATCCTCGACCTTTACGGCTTTGGCGATGTGCCCATACTCTTCGACGACGAGAGTGGCGGCATCCTGATCGATGGCCTGGTTGATGGTTGCCATCACACCCAGCTTCATCAGCGAACGGATAACGTCAGTCGACTTGACTGCCAGACGCTGCGCCAGATCGCCTACCTTGATGGTCTCCGGGATTGCGACCTCACGAACTACCGGCGCGGTAGGCCGCTCAAAGCCATGCCGGCTGCTGTCCACAGATACGGCCACCGTTCGTCGGCGCGCCTTTTTCTTCTTGCGCCGCCCGCTGGCATCGGCAGCGACATGCAGCTCCTGACGACCGAAAAGAGTGCCTTTGTCATCCGGAAGATCCTCCTCCGGACTTGCGGCCAGCACTTCAACGACCTCGCGGCGCACCTCGCGCTTGCCGATCGCCTCACGTCGCTGACGGGCCTCGACATCACGTTTCCGCGTTTCTTCCTCGGTCCGGGCCCGTGTTTTCTCTGTTTCCTGCAGCGCAGTTTCTTCGCTGACCCGGCGGGCTTCTTCCTCGGCCTTCTGTCTGGCTTCAGTCTCCGCCTGCTCCTTCTCGCGCTGCACGCGCTCAAGCTCGCGCTGCTCGAGTTCACGCGCCTGATCGGCCTTGGCCTGCTCCTCGGCGCGCAGCCGGTCCTGTTCCTCCTGCTGCTTCCTGGCAGCATCTTCAAGAACACCCCGATTGATATAGGTACGCTTGCGCCGCACCTCGACAGTTACGGTCTTCGCACGCCCCTGCCCCGCACCCACCTTGATTTCTGTCGATGTGCGCCGGTTCAGTGTGATCTTGCGGGGCGCTGCGGCCGCCGCCGCGCTGCTGTCATCATGACCGTGCGTACGGCGCAGATGCGTAAGCAGGTTCTGCTTGGCATCATCACTGATAACCGCATCCGCACCTTCCACGGATATCCCTGCCTCACCCAGCTGGGCCAGGAGCTTCTCCACGGGAATCTTCAGGGCATCTGCAAACTGCGTGACCGTCACTTCCGACATAGGCTTACCCCGCGTACTGGCAGGTCAATAAAGATCAACCGGCTGACTCCTGTTCGAACCAATGCGCACGCGCCGCCATGATCAGCTTCGCCGAGCGCTCGTCATCAAGCCCCTCTATACCCTCCAGATCGTCTACTGCCTGTTCAGCCAGATCATCGCGCGTACAGATGCCGCGCCTGGCAAGCTGACCGGCCAGCGCCGGATCCATCCCCTCCAGACTCAGCAGATCCTGTGCCGGAGGTGCCTTGTCGATCTTTTCCTCATTCTGGATGGCCAGGGTAATCAGCACATCGCGGGCCCGGTTACGCAGTTCATCAACCATGTCCTGGTCAAATTCCTCGATGCCGAGCAACTCGTTGGCAGGCACGTAGGCGATCTCCTCGATGCTCGAGAAGCCTTCCTGCACAAGGATCAGTGCCACTTCCTCGTCCACGTCCAGCTTCTCCTTGAACAGGTCCAGCAGCACCCGGGACTCCTTCTCGCTCTTTTCCTCGGCAGCTGCCTCGGTCATGACGTTGAGTTCCCAGCCGGTCAGTTCGCTCGCCAGGCGGATATTCTGGCCGCCACGACCGATGGCCTGGGACAGCTTGTCCTCCTGAACAGCGAGATCCATGCTGTGGCTTTCCTCATCGACCACGATGGAGCTGACATCGGCAGGCGACATGGCATTGATCACGTACTGGGCCGGACTCTCGTTCCAGAGAATGATGTCCACACGTTCGCCGGCCAGCTCATTGGAGACAGCCTGCACACGCGAACCACGCATACCGACACAGGCGCCGACCGGATCAATGCGGCGGTCGTTGCTCTTTACCGCGATCTTCGCCCGCAGGCCGGGGTCACGCGCTGCACCGAGGATTTCAATCAGCCCCTGACCAACCTCCGGGACTTCGATCTTGAACAGCTCAAGCAGAAACTGCGGTGAAGTTCTGGTCAAGAACAGCTGCGGACCGCGCGGCTCCGAGCGAACTTCGCGCAGCAGCGCCTTGATACGGTCCTGCGGCCTGGCCGGCTCCCGGGGCATCATGTGCTCACGCGGGATGAAGCCCTCGGCATTGCCACCCAGGTCGACGTACACGCCGTTGCGGTCAACGCGTTTCACGACGCCGGACAACAGCTGGCCAACGCGTCCTTCAAACTCCTCGACCACCTTCTTGCGTTCTGCTTCCCGTACTTTCTGCACGATGACCTGCTTCGCCGTCTGGGCAGCAATGCGGCCGAATTCCACCGAGGGAATGAGCTGTTCCACGTACCCGCCAGG